>CAYPQL010000008.1:0-32573 GCA_964412905.1 uncultured Candidatus Saccharibacteria bacterium | reverse complement strand
TAACAGCCAACATTCAAATTCCTTAGCTATAAATTAGAATAAGCAATTTCGCAATTCAGTACTATTTAAATATTATATTTCTTGAGCCTTGCGCCGACGGCTTTTGCCGCAGCCTTCAACGATTTTGATTTTGCTATTTTTTTCGCAAGGGTTTCGTCTTTCAGAACATTTTCCGCCCACACCGCAAAATCATTTTTTTCCGCGTTGACATGATACGCGAATAATTCTTCGCTCATGTTTTTTAAAGCATCGGCCAAATCCTTGATGTTTTTCAGGATTGGACCGTTGTTAATCCAGAAGCTTGAATTTTCATCAGCTTGGACCAGCTCCAACTTTTCTGTTTTTTTTGCCATAATTTTTGTCTCCTTTTATTTTGTTAATTATTAAATTAAAATAAGATCATATACAACTATTTTGTTTTTTCCAATCTCAACTTAAAATCATTCAAGACATTCATATAGCTGATAAACGCTTCGTAGGGCGATTCGTACGGGCTGAAATATTTGTGGACATCGCCGTCCGAAAACCATTTAGTGCACATATAATAGAAATGGTCGCTGGTTTGCATTTTCCTCCAATCGTCAACCAGCTTCTCGTCCTCGGAATTGATGACATCCTCTTCCAGCTCATATATTTTTTTCAGGGCGGATTTTTGCATAGAATTTCCCGTCCATGCGCTTAGATCCCGTTCCGTGTCCGCCCAAGTCAGGATATTATGAATATCTATTTCATCCATAGCGTCGTATAAATCAACCAGCTCGCTCGGCGTTTTGAAATTATTATCCGGATGCTTGAGAAGTTCTTCCGGAAGAGCTCGCAGAAAATTAAATATCCCGCTGTCTTCCCATTGATGTTCTCCGAAAGTTTCATAGTCCATAAAAAGATTGACGGTATGTCCGCACCCGTTGATTGAGTTTATCCATTGGCTGAATTTCGGAGCGTAAAGCGGATATTCCGTCCATCCTCTGTTGGAAAAGCGAAACGCGATATCATCCGATAGTTTGTAATTTTTAAGAAGAAGCTTTATTTTGTTTGCGCCTTTCGGCTTGTAAAGAAAATTGCAAGAACGATGTCCGAGATAATGTTCCCACCCTTCCGCGATAATGCCTTTGTATCCCAGGCCTTCAATGAGCATGGCTAATTCATTATTATATGCCAGCTCGGTATTTCTAAATACCTTCGGCTCATAGTTGAAAATTTCCTTGATTTTTTTTCGATGCTGTTCAATCTGTCTTATAAATTCTTCATCTGAATAAAAAAATGACAAGGAATGATAATGCGTCTCATCCAACACTTCAACATTTCCCGTTTTGACCAGTTTCACGAATGACTCCAGAACTTCAGGGGCGAATCTTTCCATCTGTTCCAATGCCGTTCCCGAAAACGAATAGCTGATCTTGAATTCGGGATTATGCCTTATTAAATCCAACAAAATCTCGTTCGTCGGCAGATAGCATTTCCTCGCGACTTTTTCTATCACGGCGCGCGTGCCTTTTTCTTTTAAATTTTCATCGTCAAAATAGTTATGATCCCGGCCGACATCAAAAACGGAATATTTTTTTATCCTAAACGGCTGATGGACTTGAAAATAAAAACAGACGGAAGGCAATGTCGTAAATTAAAAATTAAAATATCAAAAATAAAAATGGCAATGTAAAATTAAAAATTTCTAATTGACCTAATTTCTAATTATTCTAATCAAATCCCGATAGCCAAATAAGTCTATCTTATCTTTGGGATTTTAAACTTGGGATTTCTTTGGGCATTGGTCATTGGGACTTGGGATTTGATTAGGTTAATTAGAATAATTAGAATAATTTTATCATTTTAATCTGTCATTTTGATTTTTGATATTTGCATTTTCAATTGCAATAAATAAATCTCAAAACCCTCTTGCGGCGCAAAGATTTTTATTGCTCAACAAATCATTATATATCCCCATTATCTTATCCGCGGCCGCATCCCAGCGCAATTTATCTATTTCTCTAAAGCTATTTCCGCTCAAGCAGTCTTCCAGCTCTTCATTTTCCAGCACGGATAATATTTTATTCGCCATTTCATCCGTGTCCCAAAAATCCACTTTTAAACAATGATCAAGAACCTCGCTTACGCCCGATTGCTTGGAAATAATAACCGGAGTTCCGCTGGCGATGGATTCCAGCGGAGTGATTCCGAACGGCTCGGAAACTGACGGCATCACATAGAGATTCGCCATTTTATAAATCTTCCGCAATTCTTCATTTCGCAGAAATCCGGTGAACAAAACTTTATCCGCGATTCCCATTTCAGACGCCTGCTCAATAATTTGATGTTCCATATCGCCGGAACCGGAAATGATGAATATCACATTGTTATTTTTTTCCAAGACTTTTTTGGCGGCGCAGAGGAAATAATCAGGGCCTTTATGCAAAGTTAGCCTTCCAAGAAATAGAACGATTTTTTTGTTAAAACCGTTTAAATGATTTTTGCAATTTGAATCGGAAAAAAATTCGTTTTTATAAATCGCGTTATAAACAACTTCAATTTTTTTTTCGTCCGCGTTATAACTTTTTACTATTCTATCTTTCGTAAATCGGCTCACCGCTATCACTTTATCAGCCTTTTCAACGCCTTCCTTTTCAATTTTATACACCTCCGGATTTACTCCGTGTCCCGCGCTTCTGTCATATTCCGTGGAATGAATGTGGGCGATCATCGGTTTTTTTGACACATTTTTAGCCGCGATTCCCGCCGGAAATGTCATCCAGTCATGGCAGTGAATGACTTCATGATCAACTTCTGACGCTATGCCTTTCGCGACTATGGCATACCTGTAGACTTCTTCTATCAGGTTTTTGCAATAAATATTATCTTGATAATTTTTATCCAACGACAAAAAACTCTTTCTGTAGCTCTGGGAAGTCACATAAGAAACAAGAAGAGAATCAACTTCTTTTATTTTTATTTTTGGAAGTTTGGCGGGAATCACATTTAAAAGCTTTTCTGAAACTTTGCGGTTTTGAGGAAGAACAAAATTTATCTCCATCCCTTTTTCGGACAAAGATTTTGCTATTCCATAGCAAGCGGTTCCAAGTCCGCCGCTGTTAAACGGCGGAAATTCCCAGCCAAACATAAGAACTTTCATATTTGCTTTAGAAACCTTTTAATTTTTTTAATGATTTATGTTTTATAGCTGATAATATTATTATACCACAAATCCAAATAAAAGAAACGGGCGAGAGGGGCGTTCTTGAAATTTTTTATTATTGGAATTCTTTAGCAATAATTTATCTTGACACGCTGATTTCATCAGTATTTTCCGACTCGCAGGCGCGAACGGTAAGGATCCCGGTTGACGCGCGGCTGAGAGTGTAGCCGGTAACGCCGGCAGTCCATGTCCCTTCCCCGTTCGGACTTATCGGCACCGAACCCAAATATCCTTCGGTGACAAGTCCGATAAGATCAACACAGCTCGCATCGGAAGTCACCGCCGTGTCGCAATTGGCATTTTGATCGTCGCACCCGGCAATGGCTGTGCCGATCATATAAACATTGCCGGCCGTTAAACCGCTGATCACTGCTATATATGATCCCTTGTTGTCCACTTGGTCAACCTTTGTTGCCGATAAAACAGCTGAAATATCAGACCACCTGCCGGCATCACGGGAGTCTCTAAATCTGGTTAAAGGATCAAGAGCCACAAAAACCACCGCCGCGATGATCGCAATAATCGCGATAACGATTAAAAGCTCAATCAGCGTGAACCCGTTTTTTTGTTTTGGATCGCAAACTGCAATCCGCATATTTTTTTTCATATATTTGTTTTATTAATTAATTTGTTAATTTGTTTTAATGTTTTAATGTTTTAGTGTTTTTTGTGTTTTTTGTGTTTTTTGTGTTTTATTGTTTTCATTATACCATAATTATCGCGTTAGTTGAATAACCTCGCCAAGTTCCGGATCGCAGGCGCCAACGGTAACAACCGACCCGCTTTGGCGATAAACATAAATATCGGTATTGCCCGGCGTGCCTGTTTGCGGATCGCGAGGCAATTCAGAAACTTTTTTGTCTATGCCTAAATCAGTCAGGGGCAGGCACTCGCTGGCAGTTATCATAGCTCCGCAAGACAAATCGCAACCGGTTTTGTCGGTGCCTAGAACATAAGCGATATCTTCCCGCCAAATATCACCGTTGGGCACTCGGCCGCCGCGCTGAACGGTATAAAGCTGCACCGCATGCAAAAATTCCGATACTTTTTCCCAGCGCTGGGCATTTCTTGATTCGGCAAAAAGCCTCAATGGATTTAAAGCTACAAAGACAACCACGATCAAAGTGGCAATAATGGCAATCACGATTAATAGTTCAATCAGAGTAAAGCCTTTGTTTCGTAACTTGTAATTTGTAACTTGTAATTTGTAATTTTTCATAAATACTTTTCTATTTTATTGTTTTATTTATCTCAACATATTCGCCATAAACCCAGCCTTCTTGCTCGTCAAAAATTTTAATTTTTACCCATTTGTCTCCTTGCTCAATAAGTTCATATTCTTCACCCGGTTTGACTGTCGCAAGACTGGGATCTTGAGTGCTTGGACCGCGTCGAACATTTAACCAGCCGGTTGGAGTTTCTTTGATCAAAACCATAACTTTTTCTTCTTCTATTATCTCTTCCGCCGCATCTTCTTTGGGAGCGGCAGCCGGCTCAATAGCGGGAATATTAATATCAACTTGAATTCTTTCAAAAGACACATCCGCATCGGCATACATAATAAAAATATCAGGATTATCCGTGGCTTCTAAAACGGTTTCTTGAATGCCGTTTAAAATATATTTCGCCCCGTCTTTGTTGCTTTTATCAACCTCTTTCAGAAAAAAGCTAAGCATATCGCTTTCTGAATATGCCAGCCAGCGATAAGTATCAATAAAAGCCTCGTGCTCTTTTTGATAAATTTTATTCAAAACAACCGGCCACAGCTTTTCTCCGCTTCTGAGCCTTTGCTCGGCTTTAATTCTTGAATTGGCTTCGCCGCCGGCGCCCGCGATTATTTCTTCAATCAATCTGCCCTGAAGACGATCAACGGTATATTCCGTAATATCGTCCGCCACCGGTATTTTTAAATTCAATATTTGGCGATCTTGATAGCTGTCAATTTGAACCGCTTTTTTTATGTTCTCAACTTCTTGCCTGTTTTGATTGCGATACCGGAAAGCCAAAAGAATTAAAACAATGCCGACAATTAAAATTAGGATTAAAGCGATAATTTGTTTGCGCGCCTTGCTGCCGGGCGGCTTCTTTTTCTTTTCCGCTTTTTCCGGCTTGCGCTCTCTTATTTCAATAATCGGATCGTTCTCCCAGCGCTTATCAATGTCCCGCAAAGCGCTGCCAATAGCATTCAAATAGACAAGGCTTGTGTCCGTTTCTTTCAATGCCGTCCGGCCGACAACAACATCCATATTCAAATTTGATTTAAAATAATCCGGCAGTCCTTTGATTTTGGAAGAGCCTCCGATTAAAACCGCTTTTTTAATTTCCCGGCCCGTTTGCTCTTGAAAAAAATCCAGTGATTTTTTAATTTCGTTTTTAATCGGCTCTAAAGATTTAATTAAAACATTGGCATAGCGATCGCCTTCTCTCAAGTCCGTCCGCTTTTTCTTTGCTTCCGCGTTAGTCAAGTCAATTTTCAACTGATCGGCCAAACCTTGAGTGAAAGATTCGCCGGCGCCATCAATCAAAAAAGAATGCTGCAAACCATCTTCATCAAAAATGGCGACATTGGTTGAAATTGAACCGAGGTCTATCAAGCACACCGGCTCTTTGACCGGCTTGCCCATAACGCCCCTGAAGCCGGATAAAATTTCAATATCAAAATAATCCGCCCGCATTTTTATTTTGTTAAAAAAACTTTTCCACTCCTCAACCGCTTTCCTGTCCGTCGCGGCAACCAAAGCTTTTTCATTTTTTTTGTTTTTGTTTATTATTCTATAATCATAAATCAAATCTTGTTCAGGCAGAGGAATATTTTTTTTAACCTGTTCCAAAATAAACGCATCCCTTTCTTTTTTTCCTACATCTTTTAAATCGATATGAAAAGTGAAAACCACCGACTCCGGCAAGGCAAAAATTATCCTCTTTGTTTTGATCGGCTTGGGCTTGGCTGTGTCTAAAACTTCGGCGATTAAATCACTCAGCTTCTTCTCGTCTTTAATTCTTCCCCGCTCAACCACGCCGGCGCCAAAAAAGACCCTGCCCAAATTTAAAATACGGGCTTTTTTTTCATTGCCTTCAACCTCAGCTATCTCAATGGTGCGCTCGGCAATATCAATGCCAACGGCGCGTTTGGTTATCAGATTGAACATAGTTTCCGGGGGTTAGGATAAATTAATTTATAGCACTCTAATACTCTAATCGCTAACTTCCTGCCATGAAGTCACGGTTAAATTATTGCCAGAAAAAATTATATCCGCTTGAATTTTTTTATGATATTCGTCCACCGTGCCAGTCACTACAATATTACGATTATTACCGCTGCCTGTTACGCTTATTATGCACGACCCTTCGCTAACGCTCAAACTGCCACCCGTATAATTCGGGTCCGAACTTAAGCGATGATAAGCTTCATTAAGACAGCCGTCGGTAAATGAAAAAGCTTCATCGCCTTTTTGAGCCGTGTATCCCAAATCAAGCTCGCCCATTCCAATAAGCGACGCGGAGTAGGCCATAATTAAAGCGGCAGCCGCCACAATGACAATTGTAATCAGAGCGGCCACGCCCTTTTGAGAATGTAGAATTTTGAATTTTGAATTTTGAATCATTGTTCTTTTGCTTAATTGCTTAATTATATTCGTGTTCATGCTATTGTCTTAAGCTGACTGTCGTTTGATAATTTTGCGAATAAGCATATTCTATGTCACTGCCGAGATTATTATATTCTACCGTTAATTGAATTCTAATATTTTCAAAATCACTGCCCGCGCTTAAATTTGTAAAAACCAAACTGGTAATCTTTACTTCATCGCTGGTTATCGCCACGGGATCATCCGCGCCTTGGGTAATTTGCAAAATACCATCATCTTCCGTTAAATTAAAAACCGTGGGATTTTTTGAACTATCGGACATAGAAAGCGACAACTCTCCCGGATCCGCGTCAAAAGTTGAAAGAGCTGTATTAACTCCGTTAGCGCTTTTGATTTTCCGGCTGATTATATCAAGCGCTATCCGCGCGTTAGCCTGCGCTTCTTCCATCACATAATTTTTAGCTTTAACATCAGAAATCTGCATAACGAAAGCCACAAAACTGCTTAGCGCTATGCCGACAATAGCTAAATAGATAAGAACTTCAATCAAAGTAAAACCTTTATTTCGTAACTTGTAATTTGTAATTTGTAATTTGTAATTTTTCATAAATACTTTTCTACTTTCTTGTTTTAATGTTTTAATGTTCCCGTGATTTACGGCGCGCAGCAGCAAGTGTCCGCGCTCTGTCCGCCGTCGCAATACACATCGCCGGCAGCCTCGCGAGTTTCGCCATTGGCATTACACTGGGCATTATTTGCCCGACAAGTTCCGGTTGAATAACTTTGAGATTGGCAATATGCGGCGCAGGTGGAAATAGCGCTTTGCGTTGCCAAACTCGGCGCATTAGATAAGCCAGATTCGTTCGGCACTTCATCTGAAGTTTTAATTGCAAAATAATAAGCGGTGCCGGCCGATAATCCTAATACTATCATTGTCTCAATTGTGTCGGAAATTGATGGGGTTGGTTCGCCTGATGCTTGAACGGCGGAAGCCCAATTCAAATCTGTAATTACCGCGGTTGAATAACGAACATCGTAACTTGCGGCAATACCGACCATACCGTCATCGCCCGGAGCCGACCAAGTCAGGATGATTGAACTTTCCGTAGCGCCTGACAAAGCCAAATCAATTATTTCTCCGGGGGGATTGGTGTCTCCGGTAATAACAACATA
This sequence comes from uncultured Candidatus Saccharibacteria bacterium, assembly GCA_964412905.1. Taxonomy (GTDB): domain Bacteria; phylum Patescibacteriota; class Minisyncoccia; order JAHIHE01; family JAGLIN01; genus CAYPQL01. The sequence goes on along the minus strand of CAYPQL010000008.1, from coordinate 24,626 downwards.
AAACTCCGGCTTGGAAGCATTCGGCGCGCCCGCTACATAAATTCCGCATTCATCACCGTCAAAAGCCACGCCTAATAATCTAAGCCCGAACTGATGAGTGCTTAGCGCGGCCGGATTATTAATATCTGAAATATCAACTATCTGCAGCTCGTCATTAACATTAACATCTGACACAACAAAGAGAACCGCATTAGCGACGCCCAAATAATCGCCAACGGAAATATCATTCACAATATCGCCAATGTCGTAATAGCTTATTTCGCTATCTTGATCAACTGCTGTCGGATCGGTAACATCAATAAAATAGACGAAGCCGTCATTTGAGCCGACGATCACCACATTGTCAAAACCATAAACAGTCAGAGCGTCTTTATTATTGCTTTGCGAAACTTCATAGCCGCTATCCGATAAATAAACCGGATTTGACGGACTGGAAACATCAACGATTTTTAAATTCTGATTTGTGTCCGGGGATGAAATATACGCGTAAGAGCCATTAACATAAACTTCATTGCCGCCTTTGTTATTTCCTCCGATATCGGCGCTGCCCAAAAGCGCCGGGCTGGCCGGATTATCGGCGTCAACGATAAACAATTCCTTAGCGCTATTACTGCCTTCCTTAACCAGATAAACCGTATTGCCGACAACATAAATCCCTTTGGCGTCATTACTGCCGGGCAAATCAAGCATATTTTCAATAGACGGATTTGTCGGATCAGAAATATTTATGATATATAATTCGCTGTCATCTTTGGCGGAAGAAACATAAGCGTAATCGCCGGAGACAGCAATGTTGGTTAATGATTCCGGCAATTGAGTGGAAATCGCAAGACTGCCGACCACCGTTGGATTATTTGGATCGCTTACATCGTGAATGGCAAAATCATAATCCGGACCGCCATTGGCATTTATAATCGCATAAGCATAGCCGTTCTGAGCCTGAACTTTGGTGCCGTCCTGCTGGCCCGGATAATTATATGTCCCGCCGTCTGGCACTGACAATAAAGACCAGTCGCAATTAAGCGGCGGATGGCCCTCGGAATTCATAAAATAACATACGCGGCGCGCGGAGTTGGCAAGGCCTTCGCGAATCGGCCAGCTCACAGCGGAAATTACTTTTTTCGTATTTGCGTCCGCAGCGGCCGCCGGACAATCGGCGATATCGCCGGACGCGTTTCGGCAAGCGTTTGAAAAAGTAATCGCGCGCGTATATTGACCGATAACATCAGATGTCCCCTCGCCGTCAAAAACCCATTGGCCGGAAGAAATGCTTACGCCGCTTTGATTATATCGCAGCTCGTCCCAAGAACGATTATAAATCGCGCGAACCGCTTCCATTCCTTCTTGCGCGATAGCCGCCGCCTCGGTTTGTTCTCCTCCCTGCTCCAAAGCGGTAAAACCGCCGACCACCAGCGTCACCATAGCCGCGCCAATTAACGCAAAAACAGCCATGGCGATTATTACCTCAACGATAGACTGGCCTTTTTGAGTAAATGGCAATTTTTTGTTTTGAATAATTTTCATTTTATAAGCTGCTAATTACCAATTACAAATTACTATTACTATTCCTCTTCCACTTTGCCAAACGAATTCAAACTGATTATTCTGCCGTTGCCATCCTCGTGAGTTAAAATAATTACCCCCGTATTGTCGGGCATGCCAAGGCTTTTAGAAAAGTTTATTTCATTATTTATCAGAGTAGTGGATATGGTTATAACATCATCTAAATTAATTTCTCTGTCATAGGCCGCCTCGCGAACGGCGTATGACGAACCTTGGTATAAAATATAACCGTTAGTTTCAAATTTCACTCCATGGGCGGATCCGTTGTATCTTGAAACTGAATTTTGCCTCGCGGTTCTGACTGTCTGGATTAATAAATCCGCGCTTTCATTCATCTGGCTTGATATTTGCAGATTGCCATAAATCGGCGCCGTTGCAACCGCCAAAATCAAAGTAACGGCAATAACGATCAGAAGTTCAATAAGAGTAAAACCCTTTTTTTCATTAAAACACGAAAACAATAAAACATTAAAACAATTTTGTTTTATTGTTCTTGTGTTTTCATGTTCTTGTGTTTTCATGTTTTAATGTTTTAATGTTCTTGTGTTTTAATGTTTTCCTGCTAGCGTTTGATGCTGCCCGTGATCTCATATATCGGCGTGATAATCGATAAGGCCAGAAAAGCCACGACTAATCCCACTCCGATCAAAAGAACGGGTTCAATCAAAGTCGCCAAAGATTTAGTCGTATTATCAACCTCTTTGTCGTAAAATTCCGCCAAGTAAAAAAGCGTTTTTTCAAGCTCTCCGGATTCCTCGCCGACTTTGATCATTTGAGTGGTAATCTGCGGATATAAATTCTCAAACTCTTTCAAAGATCCGGATATTTTCCCGCCCTTGGAAACATGCAAGCTCACAACATCCAAACTTTGCTGAAAATAATAATTTGATAAAGTTGCTTGCGTGATAACCAAAGCTTCGTCAATATTCAAACCGCTTTTCAAAAGCGTGGCTAAAGTCCTGCAGAACCGAGCTAAATTGGAATTGCGAATAATATTTTTGACAACGGGCAATTGAAGCGCGATCCAATGCGTTATGAATCTGGTGGATTTTTGCTTGATGAACCAAACAAAAAATGCAATAAAAATAGCAATACCCAGAATAAGCAAGCTCCCGTGATCGCGAATTAATTTTGAAAACCAAATCAGCGCCTGCGTTGAAAGAGGCAATTCTGTTTTAAGGCCTTCAAAAAGAGGGGTGATTTTCGGCAAAACAAAAAAGGACATCGCCAAGCCCATAACAAAAGCGGCGGAAGTAACAATTATCGGATAGTACATCGCCCCTTTTATTTTGGCGCGGAGATCGTTGTCTTTTTCCAGCTGTTCGGCAATATTGGATAAATTTTCCGCCAAGGTTCCGGACAATTCGCCGGAACGGACAACATTAATGAAAAAACCTGAAAAAACTTTAGGGTAGCGCGCGAAAGAATCGGACAAGCTTTGGCCGGACCTCACGGATAACAATACTTTGCCTAAAATTTTTTTGAGCTTTCCGCGAGCCTGAGATTGAATGATCGCAAACGCTTCGGACAAAGTCAAACCGGCCTGAATCATCACGCTCAAATGCCTTGCCAAAAGCGCTTTTTGAGTAAGAGAAACGCCGAATATGTTAATATCAAATTCAAGAACCGATTTTTTTTCTTGTTTTTGTGTTTTCATGTTTTCATGTTCTAGTGTTTTCATGTTTTAATGTTTTAAGGCGAAGCCGAATGTTTTCATGTTTTAATGTTTTTATGTTTTTATGTTAGAACTTCGCATTTCAATCTCATTACATTTTAGAGCGTAAAGCGCAGCGACAAATTACAAACTCACTCCTTCGTCACCCTCGCCACTTCTTCCAATGTAGTTACGCCGTTTAAAACTTTTTCCAGCCCATCCTCAAGCATTGTTTTCATATCTTGTTCCTTGGATTTTTTCAAAATTTCGTCGCTATCGCTTTTTTTATTAACTAAATCTCTGATCTCCGCTGACATTTCCAATACCTCAAAAATTCCCACCCGGCTGGTGTAGCCGGTCTGTCCGCAGACTTTGCATCCGGTCCCGCGATATAAAATTATCTTATCTTTATTAAAAAACTTTTTCTTAATTTCCTCCGGCAATTCTTCAACAATATTTTTTTCAATGATCATATTTTCTTGTTCCGGCGTTTTCATATTTATTTCATAGCTTACCCTGCATTTCTCGCAGATTTTTCGGATTAATCTCTGCGCCACAATTACATTAACCGTTGAAGCCGTTAGAAAAGGCTCCACTTTCATATCAATCAAGCGAGGCAAGGTGGAAGCCGCGTCGTTGGTATGCAAGGTTGATAAAACCAAATGGCCGGTCAAAGCGGAATTAACGGCGATGCCGGCTGTTTCCGTGTCTCTGATTTCGCCGACCATAATAATATCGGGATCCTGGCGGACAATCGCGCGCAAGCCCTTGGCGAATGTTAAATTGGTTTTTTCGTTAACTTGAATTTGAGAAATGCCTTCAATGTCATATTCCACCGGATCTTCAATGGTGGAAATATGAATGCTGGGTTTATTTAAAATTTTCATAATCGCGTATAAAGTCGTGCTCTTTCCGGAGCCGGTCGGTCCCGTAACTAAAATCATCCCGTGCGGTTTTTTAATGGCTCTTTCCACCTTCTTTAAATTCTGAGCTGAAAAACCAAGATCGGCCAGACTAAACCGGCGATTTTTGGCGGACAACAATCTCATCACCGCATTCTCGCCTTCAATTATCGGAACGATGGACACCCTTACATCAACAACTTCATCTTCGGCGGAAAATCGCAATTTTCCGTCTTGGGCGGCGCGATGTTCGTCAGTGCGAATTTTCGCTAAAACTTTAATTCTGGCCAAAATAATCTCATGCAAATCTTTGGGCAATTCAAGAACCTTATGCATCACGCCGTCTATGCGGAAACGGACAACGACTTTATTTGCGTAAGGCTCAAGATGAATATCGGAAGCTTTGTTCTGATTGCCGTATTTAAGCAATAAATCAACGATAGTCACTATTAATTCATCTCTCTCTCTTCTCGAGATGAATTTTTATCCCGCAAGCTTTTTAAAATCTTGTCAAACTCATCTTTCAGGGAATTGTTATAAAATTCAAGAGCCGCTCTCAAGTCCCGGGAAGTTATATAGAAAGGGAGGACTTTTTGCCCGACTCTTTTTTCTATAAGATGCCTTGTCTCCAAATCTTCGGGATTTGTCATACCGGCTTTAACGGCCTCCTTGTCTCTTCCAAAAACAATCGCGCCTTTGGAGCGAGCCACCAATTCCGGAATTAAATTCAAAACTCCTTCGTCTATTTTTTCGTTTTTAAGATTAACAAAAGGAAAGCCTGAATTTTCGGCCAGCAGCTGTCCGAGCTGCTCATCTCTGATAAGCTCCTTTTCCGCCAAAATATCCTGAATATCTTTTTCTTGCTCCCGCGCCTCTTTCGCCGCCAATTCAAAATCCGCCTCGGCGATATGGCCGGGATTCACAAGAAGTTCTTTCAATCTTTTATTTGGAATATTCATTTTTTCTTGGCTAAATGAAATTTCACTTTCTCTATCACTTCTTTCATTGATAAATTGCTCTTGATTAAATAATCCGCGGCGCCCAGCGCTTTGCCTTTTTCAATATCCGAATCCTGGCCTAAATTAGAAAGAATGACTACCGGTATATTTTTTAACTCGTCATCCATTTTTATTTCCTCCAAAACCTCAAAACCGTTTTTTTCCGGCATTATCAAATCAAGCAAAATCAAATCGGGATTTTCCGATTTAATTTTTTTTATCGCCTCTGCTCCGTCTAAGGCGATAATTATCTCAAACCCGGCGCGCTCCATTCCGTCTTTGTAAGCGCGGGAAATAAACTTGTCGTCTTCAGCCAAAAGAATTTTTCTGCTTTTCTCTTTTTTTATTTCCATGAGTACTTTATTGTTAAATTGTTTTAATGTTTTAGCGCTCCAACGCTTTATTTATTTTTTCCTCCAGCTCTTTTAGTCCGTAATCGGCTTTAATCAAATAATCAACGCTTCCGGCCTTCCGCGCCTCGTCAACATATTTGGGAACATCGGGAAGATTTGTGAGCATAATAACGGGAATTTGTTTCGTGGCGGGATCTTTCTTTAATTCCTTCAGCGCGGAAATGCCATCCATCTTCGGCATAATGATATCAAGCAGAATCAAATCGGGATTGAATTCTTTCGCCTTGGCAATCCCCTCTTCCCCGTCAGACGCCGTTTCAATCTCATAACCCTCTCTCTCAAAATGATCACTAAACGCTTTTGCGATAAGCTTTTCATCATCAACAATCAGTATTTTTTTGTTTTTGTTCATAATTTTTGATGGTTAATTTTGATAATTATAGGACTCCCTTATTTTCTGTCATCCTGAACTTGTTTCAGGATCTTCATTGTCTTACATTCTGACTTATCTTATTTACGACATACTTTCACCTGCGACGCAAACACAACTATCCTTTCTATTTATACGGTTGTCGCATTTTCAATTTATTCAAAGGTTTAGTGATTTATAGGTTTGGTTAGATGTAATAGATAAAAGATTCTGAAACAAGTTCAGAATGACACTTTCAAACTCGTAAGTCCTAAGTTTATAATTCAACGCATTTAATTCCCGACAATTCCTATTTCTCCTTCTTTCATTTTCATCCCCGTAATCGGAATGGATATATAAAATGTGGAGCCTTGATTTTTTCCTTCGGATTCAAACCAAACTTTTCCGCCGGAAGCTTCTATGATTTTCTTTACGGTATAAAGCCCCAAGCCGGTCCCGTCGGTTGTTGATTTTATGGCGTTGTCCGCTCTGAAAAATTTCTCAAAAATCTTCGGCTGAATTTCTTTGGGAATGCCTATCCCGCTATCCTTGACGCTTATCAAATAGTCCGTTTCTTCCCTCTTTTTCAGAGTGACAACAATATTGCATTTATTTTCCGGCGAATACCTAACGGCATTATTGATTAAATTGCCGATTGCCTGCCGCATCAAATCGGGATCGGCTTGAATTGTCGGAAGCTCTCCTTCGGGTTTTTTAAAAATAATTTCGCGCTTGCATTCTTCTTTTCCCGAAAGCGCGAATTCGTCAATAATGCTTTGAATAAACTCCTTCAGCCGAACCGGTTTCGGTTCTATTTTAAGCCGTCCCGCGTCCAATCTGGAAACATTTAAAAGATCGTTCACTAATCTAATCATCCGCTCGGCGGACTGCCGCGCATTGCTCACATAATCTTTTTGCGCGGAATTCAATTTTCCGACTTCTTCGTTCGCCAGCATTTCCGTAAATAATTTAATGGTCGTAAGCGGAGTTCGGAGCTGGTGGCTGGCGACCGAAACAAATTCGGTTTTAGCTCTATCAACCTCTAGCTCATAAGTAACATCTCGAAATACTTGAACCGCTCCTATAATTTTGTTATTAAGCATCACCGGCGTTACAACTCCTATAACCGGGAGCTTGCTTTTATCCTTGCGAATGTAGCTATGAGTTTTTATAATACTGCTAACTTTGCCCGCTGATATTTCACCTGCTAATACCCGGCTCAAAGATCGTTTGGCGGGAGGAATAATTTCCCCGTTCTCATCCACTTTTTGCGCCACATCCAGCATCTTTTTGCCAATCGCTTCTTTAGCGCTCCAGCCAAGAAGTTTCTCAAAAGCTTTGTTTACTTGAACAATATCGCCTTTGTCATCGGTTATGATCAATCCGTCGCCGATACTGGAAAAAATCGCTTCCTTTCTTGCTTTTGCTTCCTCTGCCTCTTTTTTCTTTTGAATAAGTTCTATAACAAAAACCTTCATTCCCCTCAGTGTCTTTTCAAGCCCCCATTTCTGTATAGCTAATTCTTCCTTAATTTTTCTAAGGTCTTCTTTAAGCTGTTCCTTGGTTTTTTCTCTACTTATCATATTTTTCATCCAATGAGTTTTTTTACCGCCTTGACCAAAACTGCCGGGTCCTCGCCTTTTATTATGTAATCATCCGCCCCCATCCGTCTTGCCTTTACGGCATCTATCATTTCAAGCGTGCCGGTGTAAATGATAACCTTGATGGGCAATTTTTTTACTTGTTTAATCTGCCGGCACAGCTCAAGTCCATTCATGCTCTTAGGCACCACAGTATCCAGTTCAGTATCTAAGAGAGCGAGATCCGGCTTTTCTTTGTCTATTATATCTAAGGCCTCTTCTCCGGTAGTAGCTGCCACAACCTTATATCCTTCGTTCTCAAAAATATCACGCAAAGTTACACGCACATTTTCCCGGTCATCTACTAATAAAATTTTCTTCATAGTTTTTTATTTTTATTTTTTTAATGATTATTTTTTATTTTTTTTACGCAATTCTTCAATCAACGCCAAAACTTTGTCCATATCCAACGGTTTTTGCAGAAAAGTATAGACGCCTTTTTCCAGCGCTTTATCTACTAAGTCCTTCGTTTCCTCATAGTAGCCGGTGATGATTACCGCTATAACCTTTGGATTTATTTCCTTTATGGCTAAATACGCTTCCAAGCCATTTAGGGCAGACAGTTTCATATCCATAAACAAAATATCACTGGGTCTTTCTCTACTTTGCTCAATGGCTTCTTCACCCGTTGTCGCGGTGGATACCTTATATCCCTTCGCTTCTAACACATCTTTAAAGGTTTCTCTGGTGTTGGGGTCGTCATCTGTTACGAGTATGAGCATGCCCCTTTCCTTGGCTAGTCCAATCTGCTCTACCAATTTGTCAATGTCTAAGGGTTTTCGCAGAACGCCAAAAGCTCCTTCTTGAAGCGCTTCTTTAATTAAATCTTCCAGAGAATAGGCGGTTATCATAATTACCGCGGTTTTGGGGCTGATTTTTTTTATTTGCTTAAAGGCCTCCACTCCATTCATATCTGGCATCTTAATGTCCATAAGAATTACATCATAAGATTTTTTTCCGCCTGAGGCGGATCCGCCTTGGGCGGAAACTTTGGCGATGGCCGCTTCTCCTGAATTTTCTGATTCCACCTCATATCCCTTCGCTTCCAAAATATCAGTCATACTTGCGCAAAACTCCTTATCATCATCTACTATGAGTATTTTTGTCATATTATTTGTCATACAAATTTTTGGTTAATTTTTTAATTCCTCCCCCGTGCCGACCTTTTGGACAATGGGCAATTTAACATTAAAGGTTGCTCCCTTCCCCTCCTTGCTTTCAAATTCAATCTTTCCATGATGAGCAATGATAATGTTTTGGCAGGCGGCCAGCCCCAAGCCAAGTCCTTTGGTTTTGGTGCTAAAGAGCGGGGTAAAGAGTTTATTAATGTTTTCTTTCGGAATGCCCGCCCCGGTATCTTTAAGGGCGATGGATATAAAGGAATCTGTTTGCGAAGTGGTAACTCTTAACTCGCCTCCTTTGGGCATGGCCTCAATAGCATTGGAAATAATATTTGAAAAAACTTGTTTGACTTGAGCGATATCTATTGTTAATTTAGGCAAATTTTCCCCTAAATCAGTTTGGACTTTAACCGTCTCGGGGATATCGGCCTTGGAAATGACTTCTTGAATCACGCTATTAATCTCTGCTGTCGCAAAGGAAGGCGGTTTAGTCCTGGCAAATTCTAGAACATCAGAAATAATTTTATCACAGCTCTCAATTTCAGTTTCTAAGATATCCATATGCCTTTTTACTTTTTCATCAATGCTTTCTTTAAGTTTCATATTAAGGAAATAGATTGAATTCCTAATCACTCCTAAAGGGTTTCTAATCTCATGAGCCATGATGCCGGCCAGTTTGCCAATGGCAGCCAATTTTTCTTCGCGAGCCAACTTATCGGTCGCCTCCGCCAGTTTGAGCCTGACGTCTTCCTTTTCCTTAGCCGTCGCCACTAGCCTGAGCCTAACACTTTCTTTTTCCTTGGCGGTCTTGGCTAGTTGTTTGGCGATTATCGCCAGCTCACGCCTGACATCTTCCTTTTCCATTTGTTTTGTTTTATTTATTTCTTTCATAATTCAAAAAAGCCCGTTGCGCCGCCAGATACCTTTCCCCTTTAAGAAGAGAGGCCGTCGCGGATATGAGGTGCGCGCCCGATTGTGTTTTTAAAATGCTCTTTTTGATATCCACTCTTCCCGCCAAAACATCAAGAGTGGATACAGCGACTGTTTCCCGATCAATCCCGAGTCCGGTGGTCGCGTTCCCTTGCGGATCAAGATCAACGACCAGCACGCGGTTCCCAAGCTTAGCAAGCCACCCCGCCACATTGATGCACGCGGTCGTCTTTCCAGTTCCGCCCTTGTGATGCGTAAAAGCGATTGTATTCATATAAAATAAATTATTTGACAAACAAAAAATCCTCCGCTTAAAAAGCGAGGATATAAAATTCCTTTTCTATTAAATTTTCTTTTAAGGAAAGACTAGAGAGAGAGACAAAAAAACTCTGAGCTGCGGCCTGATCCTTTGCGTCACATTGTCAACTAGATTTAATTGCAATAATTTTATTTTTTGTTTTTTCATACCCTCCATAGGTTTGAAATATTTTATTTATTTTGACTGCGATTATATAATAACACAAGTTCAATTATAGCGCAAATATATATTATAGCGCGATTACATTGCGGCGCAAATTTTTTTGCGTTCACAATGTTTGTCCGCGCAAAAAAAATATATTTAAAATCCAAACGACAAATGAATATCGAAATTCCTATGCGATAAATTAAATTTCGCCAGCCCCCTTCTTCAGCTTGATAGACAGAAACAATATTAAGGCGCAAAGCGCGAAACCGATTCCGGACGCGATTCTGAAAAATAAATCGGGGAGAATAAGCAAACTGTATAAAAACGCGATTCCGCTGGTCGCCGTCCATATTTTATATGTGCTCACATTAGCGCTCAATTTTTTATGATAATATAAATCTTTTATCGTCGGCCAGTAAGCGGCGGCTCCGATTATTCCCGCTCCCGCGTAAGCGGTTGTTAAAACCTGCAATAATAAACTTTCCGCAATCATAATTATAATTAATGGTTAAAAAATTAAAACGACTTGAAAAACAATTGCGAGATTTATTATGGCATATGGATATTTAATGATTTAACGATTTATTTTCTTTTAAATATGAAAAAATATTTCACGCTTTCAATCAAGATTACTTCCACCGCGCAGACGAACGCGATCAATGACCAGTCATAAATATCCAGCGAAACCGTTCTGAGGACTTTTTGAAGAAACGGATGGTAGATCGCCGCCAATTGAAAAGCAAATCCCAGAACCACCGCCAGAATCAGATATTTATTGGAAAAAATATTTTTCGCGAAAATTGAATGGCGCAAAGAGCGAATGGAAAAAACATAAACCAGAGAATCAATCGCTAGAATCGAAAAAGCGATGGTGCTGGCTCTTTGAAATTCCCCGGTTACATTAAGAACATACCAAAATACCGCCAAAGATAAAACTCCGCTGGATATGCTAATAACAGAAATTAAAGTTTTAATTTCAAAATTTAAAAGAGGCTCATTTTTTTTGCGGGGTGGCTCTTTCATAATATTTTCCTCTTTGGGCTCCAGCGTCAAAGCGATATTAGGAAATCCGTCTGTTATAAGATTTATCCATAAAATCTGAGCGGCAACAAGCGGGACCGGCATCGCCAAAAGCAGGCTTCCCGCGATAATAATGACTTCGCTAAAACTGTCTGAAACAAGATATAAAATGACTTTTCTGATGTTTTCATAGATAACCCTGCCTTGCTCAACAGCAATTATAATGGTTTTAAAATTATTGTCCAGCAGGACAATATCCGCCGTTTCCTTGGCAACTTCCGTTCCAGAACCCAAAGCTATTCCTATATCAGCCGACTTAAGAGCCGGCGCGTCGTTCACTCCATCGCCCGTCATCGCCACAACTTCGCCCTTGCTTTGCCACGCATCCACAATTCTTGATTTGTGATGCGGAGAAACGCGCGCGTAGACTTTAATTTTAGTGACAATATTACTAAATTCTTTTGTGCTCAATTGGTCTAGCTTCTCGCCATCTAAAATATTTTCATCTTCAACTTTCAGTCCCAATTCGTTAGCGATAGTTTTGGCGGTGAGGCGATTATCCCCGGTAATCATAATAGTTTTTATGCCGGCTTCTTTGGCAAGTTTTATCGTGTTTTTCGCTTCTTGCCTCAGGGGATCTTTAAGCGCGATAAGTCCGACAAACACCAATTCGTTTATTATTTCGTCTTCGTTTCCTTCTTTGAATGAGGAAGCTATATCTCTATCAGCATCGCAAAAAGCGGTTGCTATGACTCGAAGCCCTTTCTTGCTTAAATCATTTTGTCTTTTTTTGAGAAATCTGAGATCGTCTTCCGTCATTTTTCTTCTTTGTCCCGCAACCAGCACAAATTTTGATCTGTTAATTATTTCTTCAGGCGCTCCTTTCACATATATCTTATAATTGTTCTGATTTTCGCGATTCAATGTCGCCATCAATTTTCTCTCCGAGCTGAATGGGATCTCTTCAACTTTCACAAAATCTTTTTTGATTTTCTGCGGATCAAATCCAATGTTTATTCCGGATTGCAACAGCGCTCTTTCCGTATAGCCGCCATGAATTTTCCATTTTTCCAATTCATCATTCGGATTTTCAATTATAGCGTTATTGCAAATCATTCCTATTTCCATAGCAACCATATGATCCAGCCTGCGCCTTTCTTCTTGGACAATCATATCTTGTTTTTCTTTTTTTTCTGCCAAAGAAAATTCGGAGCTCATCGTAATTATATGATCGACTTGCATTTTTCCTTCTGTAAGCGTTCCAGTTTTATCCGTGCAAATCACGGTTGTGCTTCCCAAAGTTTCCGCCGCGACCAGCTTTCTGACGAGAGACCCTTTTTTCAAAATTCTCTGCATTCCAATAGCCAAAATCACCGTAACGGCCATCAAAAGGCCTTCGGGAATAGCGGCAACGGCAATCGCCACGGCGGTCGTAAATATTTGGAAAAATTCAACTCCCCGAAACAGGCCGATCGCGATAATAAAAATAACTATGACAAAAGTTAAGATGCCGAATGATCTGCTAAATTCCGCCAGCTTAACCTGAAGCGGGGTTTTTTCTTTCTTCGTTTCTTTCAGAAGAAGTGCGATCTGCCCGAATTTTGTGCCGATGCCCGTTGAGCTGACAATCATCATTCCCCTGCCTTTTACTACGCTAGTTCCCATATACGCCATATTTTTCTTGCCTTGAGACGCTCCTTCTTTATCAATTATTTCCACGACTTTTCCCACGGGCATTGATTCTCCTGTCAAACTCGCTTCATCAATATCAAGCTCGTGAACTTCAAAAATCCTGCCATCCGCCGGAACTCTGTCGCCAGCTCTGAGAACCACTATATCTCCCGCGACAATATCCGCGGAATTTATTTCTTTTTCAATCCCGTCTCTTATGACGCGCGATTTATGCTCTATCATTTCCTTCAGCTTTTCCAGCGCCCGCTCGGCTTTTGTTTCTTGCATAAAACCGACAACGGCATTTATCGCGACCGCGAAAAGAATGACTCCCATATCCACAAATTCTTTCCACACAAAAGAAATCAGCGCCGCGATCAAAAGAATATAAACCAGCGGACTTTTGAACTGGCTCATCGCAACTTCCAGCTGTGTGAACCTCTCTTTTTCCGGAAGCTTATTTTTTCCGTATTTCTTCAGCCTCTTCTCCGCCTCTTCTTCCGACAGCCCGTTCTTGGAAGACTTTAAAATATGCGCGACCTCCCTTGAATGCAAATTATGCCAATTTTCAGTTTTCATTTTTTGGTTTTGTTATTTGTTTTAATGTTACTATTTAGGACCTGTTGATTTTCTTATAATTCCCCTCTTGAGAGGGGCTAGGGGTGTGTTAAATTAGCGTAATTTACCCACCCCATCTGTTGATACAGACACCCCTCCCAAGAGGGGAATTTACTTATCCCAACTCTTGAAAAGGGAATATTTGGAGAAAATCAGCAGACCCTATTACTTTAAATTACGAAATGCTATTTTAGTTTGTCATCTCGAAATGAGCATCAGCGATTGAGAGATCTAAGAATACAGCAGATGAGTTTAATAAAGTTTATAGATTTCTCGTCGCTATCGCTCCCGCGAAATGACAAATTTGGGAATTGCGATAATCCATAAATATTTTCTTTTACCTTATTCTTCAATATAAAAATACCACAAATCCGGATTTTGGGCAAAAAAAGAAGGAGTTTTTGTCCATTATTTATTGAACACTGCTCCTATAAATAACCTTGCGACAGCAAAAACAAACCCTGCTCCCACTGTAGAAAGCGCCAACACCCATATTTCTTCACTAGTGGGATTTTTTCCCGGAAGCACGAATGTCAGTATTAATATCATCATGCCTATCATTACCCCGAAAAAAAGTATCATCGCTTGCCTTGCCATTTTATTTCCATCATCTTTTATCATATCAAACACCTCCATTTATTTTGTTTGACAAGAAAATGCTACCATAAAATCAGGATTGTGTCAATGATTCGCGCTTCGCATTAAGCTATGATTAAACAAAAACAGCCTCAACCGACGCCGTTTTTGTTTTTTTATAAGTTTGATTTTTCTCTCCTTTTTCCTCATTCTCCCATTCGCGCGAATTAGAGATATAAAAATTATTCAATATTTAATTCCCCAGATAATTCACTTATTTTTAATTCGTATTTATCTTTAATCTCACTCCATCGTTCCGAAATAGTTTTGTCTTTAATCTTTGAAGGCATTTTATTGCCGTCTGTATCTATAAAATTTAATTGTTTTTTATAAATTTTCGCTCGTATTATTCCGCTCGTATCAAGATAAAAAACTGGCGAATTTTCTTTGACTAGATCTTCAACATATTGATCTAACACTCTATTGCCGCTAATCTTACTATATCTTAATATAGCATTTTGCTCATCGCAAAGAAGTTCGCCAACGACATCCTTTAATACCCCCAATAATTCCTCAGCTTTTTCTTTTTTCTTTATTTGATCTAAATTTTCAATATTTTCATCTAAGCCACTATGACTCTCTCTTTCAGTTGTTTTATCTTGTTTAGATTTTTCTGAAACATTTTGCTTTTTAGATCTAAAAATCTTTGTTAAATCTTCAAACGGATTTCCCATATTTTTAAAACTACTTGATTAGTTTATTTTATTATATAGACATTTTAACATGCTAAACAATTTAACAATTTAGCAATTCAACAATCTACTTCCCGTAAATATCAAACTTATATCCCGCTTTGTTTTTTCGGTCTTTGCCGAGGAGGAACCAGTGGAGTCCTGTGCCGATTCCTTGGACGGCGACTTTCAGGTGGCCGTCTTTTTCCAGCCTTCTCGTGGAAACTTGAATTCTGGCGCTCTTTAGCGTTCTGAATTTCACTTTAAACATTTTATGCATAACCGCCCTTTGGGCGTAATCGGAATCTTCGCCGAGAATAATTTTCTCGTCAAATCCTTTTATCGCGCTATGGAGCTCCCTTTTTATAAAAATGCACCAACCTCCCGCGACGGGAGTCAGAGAATACTGGAGTAATTTTGTGAGCTTATTCCAAAAATCAAAGAAGATTTTATCAAGTTCTTTTCCTCTAATATAAATAAAAGGCGCCGCCATATCAAGTTTTCTTCTTTCAAATTCTTTCAGATTGCTTTCCAGAAAATCTCTTGTCCTCAATTCCGTATCAGAATCCAAAAACAAAAGAACGCTTCCTCTGGCGACTTTCGCGCCCTTGTTTCTCGCTCTTCCCGGCAGTCCCCCTTTCACGATTTTACAGCCGAATTTTTTGGCGATTTCTTTTGTCTTATCTTTTGATTTATTATCAGAAACGATTATTTCATAATCAGTAAAAGTTTGTTTTTTTATGCTCTCCAATAATTTCGGCAGATATTCCTCCTCGTTTTTTGTAGGGATGATGATTGACAGTTTCATAAGATAGATATTAGATATTAAAAGATTAACGAATTGCGGATTAACGGATTGAATTCGTTAATTCTTTAATTCGTTAATAAATAATTCATTAATTTTGCACACCACTAGCCTCTCTCAAGAGAGGAATTTTTATCTACTAAAAGACTTTTATACAACCCCGCCACTCTTTCCACCCACGGCTCAATGGAAAATCTTTGGGAATTTATTTTCGCTTGCGCGGACATTTTTTCTCGTAGGTTTCTGTCATTTATTATTTTTATAACATTTTCTGAAAATTCCTCTTCCGATTCGGAAGTCAGAAAACCGTCTTCGCCAGTTTTAATCATATCTTCAATCCCGCTGGCTTTGACCGCCACCACTGGATTGCCAGCCGCCATTGCTTCTACGGCCACTAAGCCCTGCGTTTCTGTAAGCGACGCGAATACAAAAATATCGCTCGCTTGATAAAGTCTGATGATTTCTTCTTTGTTCACCAAACCTGTAAAAATTACGCTATTTTCAATTCCAAAGTCTTTAGCCATTCGCTCAAGATCTTTTTTAACCGCGCCATCGCCGACTATAATAAATTTTGCGCTGGCGCAAGATTTTTTTATTTTATTAAATGACCTCACTAGAAATCCAACATTTTTTTCTTCTGTAAGCCTGCACGCCGTGATAAGCGCGACATCGTCTTTTTTGATTTGATATTTTTCTCTTATTTTCTCTCTTTGCCCGGCGTCTTTGGCGAAATTATCAATGTCTATCCCGCTGGGGATTATGCTTATCGGCGCTTTAATTTGACGATCAATTAATAATTTTTTTATAGCAGTAGAAGGGGCGATAATCGCGCCGCATTGATTGGAATATTTAGTCGTTATTTTTCTTATAAATTTTCTGGAAATATTCTCAGGAATAAAAGGCACATAATGATGATAGTCCTCATATTTTATGTGATAAGTAAAAACGAGAGGGATATTTAGTTTTTTGGAAAATTTCAACGCCTCATCGCCCAGCGAATACGGCTGATGAGAATGAATTATATCCAGATTTAAATTTTGGACAATTTCTTTTATTTCAGGCGAAAAAAACGGCAGCGGCAGAACATAAAAATATCCGCCGTAGTTAAAACGAAAACTTTTGTAACGAAAGATATTTTTTTCCTTATCAATATAATTCGGATATTCAGGAGCGAAAACAAAAGTTTGATGCCCCGCCTTTTCAAGCCCCCGGCGAAGATTGATAACCGAAGTCTCCATTCCGCCTTTTGAGGGAGTATAATAATTGATAAACATTCCGATTTTCATAATTGTGAGTTAGATTTAATTATTTTCTTTAAAACTCATAAATTTTACAATATTCTAAATCTATTTCCTTCTCTCTTTTATATCTTTCATTTTTCTAATCACATTTTCTATATGTTTAATCAAACTATACCAAAAAGAAGGCAGATAAACCACGCTTGCGAAAATCAATCCCACGATAATTACCGCGTCATAACTCATACGAGTCCAATAATCATTTTCCAACTTCAGCCACATTCCAAACTCATCAAAAGTCAGCCCTAGGCCAAACCCATAAAGCGCTCCTATTTTAAGCCTGTTTTTTGTATTTTGGAAAATAAGCGCGAAAAATCCAGCAATGGCCAAAATAACAATTCCATAATTCAGGTGATGAATATGATAGCCTTTTATATAAAGCTCCGGATCGTTGATAATTCCGACTGTTCCCAAAATAACATAAACGCGGACAAAAATGAATGTGGATAAAAAAGAAACCAGAACCGCGAAGCTCATTCTTCCCTTGTGTTTTTTAATTAAATTGTAATAGAAACTATCCAATTTTTTTGAGAATTATAAATTAAGTTCACGACTGGCACTTTTTATTTTATGGTTATATTATAGCACAAAATCGCCAAGTAGAATAAATTTGGAATTTTTAACGACAATTTATTCCATCCTTTTTTTTAAAAAATAAAATATAAGCGGAATTGAAAGAAGGAGGAGCCATTGATTATAAGTAAGATTTAAAAATCGGCTATCGCAAATTTCCAAATCGGAGCAACGGAAAAATTCAAGAAGAAATCTTGAAACAGAATAATACAAAGCAGCAGATAAAGCGAGAACACCGTCTTTCAATTTTCTTTTTTTAAGATAGCGGATTATGCCCAAAATAACAATGGCGTTTATTATATGATACAGCGCCACGGGATGCCTCGCGGATTGGTCGATATATAATCTCGCCCACGGCAAATTAGTGATTTTTCCGATATGATCATAAACGAGAAAACAACCTGATCTTATGATTATGATGGACATTATTACTCCGGGAATTAAAACATCTCCGAGCTTATAGATATTTATTTTCTTTGCCTTCGCGTAAATATAAACCGGCGGAATGGCCATAACTATTCCTCCTAATAAAGAAAATCCGCCGTTTTTATATATATTAAAAACATCGGCCAAATTATCAAATTTTTCAAAATTAAAAAAGATGTAAAAAGCTCTTGAGCCTAAAATAATTCCAATCAGAGAAAGGGTTATTATGTCCCACATATTTTCTTCGCCTATTCCTTTGAGCTTCCTTTCTTTCAAGCATAAAAACAAAGCGGCCAGAAATCCCGCCGACGCCATCAATCCCCAAACTTGAATTGTTATCGCGCCAAAATTTATTTGCTGGAAAGAAAAATACGGGATCATTTTTTTATTGTTTATTTGTAAATGCCAACTCTCTCTAAAAAACTGTTGATTCTAAACATTTGTCATTGCGAGCATCAGCGAAGTCATGCCCTAGGCAGATCCGCCTAGGGCGGACAATCTCAGGGCTATGAAAACAAACCAATATTATTCTTTACATTTTATCGCTGGAATGGGAATAAGAGATTGCTTCGTCGCTGATGCTCCTCGCAATGACACAGAATGTGAGTAGTTACCTACATTCTACATTCTAGTTTCCCTCTCAACTTCCTATGATACGAAACCGCAAACCTATGCGCTTCATCGCGCGCTTTTTTTATGAACTCAATATCCGGAAAAACATATCCTTTGGGCGCGGAAGAAAATATTTTCTCTCCTTTTCTCGTCGGACCTTTGGCGATTGATATTATGGGAATATTTAGATTATGTTTTTCCAAAACCATTTTAGCGATATTTTTTTGCGCCAATCCCCCGTCAATTATTATAAGATCGGGGCTTTGCCATTCCGTATGAGTAAATCTTCTTTCCAGCATTTCACGAAGCATAGCAATATCGTTGGCATTATCTACCGTTTTAATTTTAAATTTCCTATATTCATTTTTATCCGGCTTTCCATCCGTGAAAACAACCATACTGCCCACGGCAAATTTGCCGGAGATATTTGAAATATCATAAGCCTCCGCGCGCGCGGGAAATTTCACGGAAGATTTTAATAATATATCTTTGTCTTTTATAAACGCCACATCTTGAATATGCCCCAGCGCGGAAATTTGATTTCTCTTTTCAGCGGCAACTTCAAAGTTCATTTTTTTCGCTTCACTTTCCATTTCTTTCTCCAGTTTTTTTATTATATTCTTTTTCTTGCCTTGCAAAAATAGTTTTATATTGCCTATGATTTTCCTATAGTCCGCCTTTGAAATATCGCCTATTTTTCCCGAAGGATAGCCTTTTATATAATACTTTCTATACAGCTGTTCGGTTGAACGATTACTATGAACATCAAATATCTTCACTAGCAAATTTATAACCATCTCCGCGTCTTGCTTACTTGTGTATGGTCCGAAAATATGTTTAGCTTTTACTTTTTTCTCATCGGTCGGCCTCGCTATCAAAACTCTCGGAAATTCCTCGTCCGTTATAATTATATTCGCAAAAGACTTGTCGTCCTTAAGCTTGATATTATAAACCGGCTTATGTTTATTAATCAAATTCGCCTCTAAAATCAAAGCCTCAACGACCGAATCGGTTTTCCGATAATCTATTTTTGCGATTTTACTCACCAGCTCCTCAATCCTCGGATCAATATGCCTCTTCTTAAAATACGAACTTACTCTTCTTCTTAAATTTACCGCTTTGCCAATATACAAAATTTTTCCAGCTTTATCGTAGAAAAAATAAACTCCAGAGGAGGAGGGAAGATGATGGTAATTGGTAATTGGTAATTTGGAATTGAGAGTTGACATTTTGGAAAGTTTAGTCTATGTATGAATTTCAAGCGTGAAACTAAATATCTATTTTGTAAAAAAATAGGGCAGTTCGCCAAAATAGAGATTTAATTTTTTTTCTACTTTTTTTATTTCAACCCGCAAAATCATCAAACGGCAATCTTTTTGTTATCATACGCAATTTAGTTATTTTGCTACTCCCATCCTCAGATGAGGAGGGGTTGGGGGTGGTTGATTGAAGTATCGCAGAATTATAATTTACAGCAGAAAAATTGAAGCGTCTTCTGGATTTTTATTGTGATTTTTAAATTATCCCGCATCCACAACCTCCCCCACCCCTCCTTTAAAAGGAGGGGATTTTACAATTGCGCTTCAACCAAAATAGCTTAACAGTAAAATCGTTAATAGTTTTTTATAATTTGGATTTGATTTGAAATACTTTGAAACAATTTGGATTTTGAAATTTCTAGCACACATTCTCCATTCTGATCGCTTTCACCGGGCATTCAACGGCGCAGATTCCGCAGCCTTTGCAAAAATCCAGATCGGCGTCGCAGACTTCCATTTTTATTTTATCATTATCCAGTTTTATTTTTTTTACTCCAATCGCCATATCCGGGCAGAATACCGAGCAACGCATACAATTAATACATTTTTCTTTATCCCGAATCGGCATTTTCGCCTTCCAATTTCCCGTCTTAAACTGCACCGAATTTCCCGCTTCAATAATCTTCCCGCCGATTGGTATTTGTTTTGAGGTTTTTAATTTCATAAATATAATTATTTTAATGTTTTAATATAACTAACACTCTTTTAAACTGCAACAAATATTTGTCATTTCGAGCGATTAGCGAGAAATCTATGAATAATAGCAAATGAAAAGAGTTATTGATTTAAATATAGCTTATAGATCTCTCAATCGCTGATGCTCATTTCGAGATGACAAAATAAAATAGCATTTTGTAATTCAAAGAACATTCAATAAAACTTTTTGAAATTAAAAATTGAAAATTGATTAGAAATTTAAAATTCATTTGATATTTGTCATTTGACATTTGAAATTGCTCCATATCCTTCCTTCAGCGCCAAAACATTCTTCTCCACCAAATCTTCCGCCAAGTGTTTTTTAGAAAACGCTTCTCTAGTTTCTTCAATGGCGTGCTCGCAAGGAATAAGAGGGACCAGCTTTATAATCGCGCCCATCACGGCGGTATTCGGAAGGTCTCTGCCGATTACGCGCATCGCTATTTCTTTGGCGTCAATCGTATGAATCTTGCAATTCTTTTTGCTTATTTTCTTTTTCAAGCTTTCTTTATTTTCGCAAGTATTTACAATTACAATCCCCCCATCCGCAAGGCCATCCGCGACATCGACATTTAAGAGAAGCGACGGATCCAAAACCACGACCATATCAGGCGACTGGACATCCGAATAAAGCCTGATAGGTTTTTTGCTTATCCGCAGAAATGTTTTCATCGGCGCGCCCGATCTTTCCGGACCGTATTCCGAAAAAGCCTGCGCGAACTCCCCCTCTTCAATCACCGCCTCCGCGATAATCTGCGCCGCAATCTTCGCCCCCTGCCCCCCGCGGGAATGTATTCTGATTTGATAGATATTTTCCATATTTTTTATAATGCTATTTAAGATTTCAATTAATGTTTATAAAAATAATTATATTATTCTGTCATTTCGAACGCCTCGTGAGAAATCTAAAAATTGTAGAAATATCTAAAAATTATAGATTTCTCTTCGCCAGCCAGCGAATCGAAATAGCAAGCAAATCGTTTTAACAAAACTAATTATCACTCCCAAGTCTTGACTATCGGAATAATCGTTATTCTGGGAACCGCGATTTTTTTCATTTTCAAAGACAAAATATCTCTCAGCTCGCCAATTTGTTTTTCCGTTAAATTTCCGGAGTATTGAATGGTTATATTGACGGTGGAAATGTTTTCATTGTCGCTGATTTGAACATCCGTTATATTCGCGTCCGGAATTACGGCTTCCAGCGCATCTCTCACGATATTCTGCTGGTCGCTTTTTTTCACGACTTCGCCGGTAATTAAAAACAGCGGGATGATCATCATAAATAGAAGAATCAGCGCCCAGCAAATATTGCTTTTTCTTTGCTCCTGCCCCTTTTCGGACGAGGGGCCTTTAAATCTGGCAAGCAAAAATAAAATGGAAGACGAAAAAGTGACCGCTATCAAGTTGGACATAAAAAGAATAAAAGCTCCGCCGGCCATTCCAAGATTTCCGTGGGAAACCGCGATGCCCATAACCGCCACGGGAGGAACCAGCGCCGCCGCGATCACAACTCCAGCAATCGCCGATCCAATCTTGGGATAGACGATTACGAAAGCTCCCACAAAACCCGCGGACAAAGCGATGAGAAGCTCAAATATGGTCGGAGAAGTTCTGGAAATAAATTCACTGCCTTGCAAAGTATAATCCGGAAATATCATTCCCAAAATCAAAGCGATTGCGAAAATCAAGGAGGCGCTTCGAAGCAATGTGGAAATAGAGCTTTGAATGAGCCTTGGCTTTCCTCTTACAATCGCCACGGACAAAGAAAGCATCGGCCAAACCAGCGGCGCCAAAAGCATTCCGCCGATCACGACCGCCGAGGAATTAACCACCAGCCCCAAAGTGATAATCACTCCGGCAAAAATCGTCAGCACAAAAAAATCAAAATCCCCCTTCGCGTTTTCCTTGATTTCTTCATAAACTTTCTCCTGCCTCTTTTGGTCAATATGGAACGGATTGATATATTTTTTTATATCCTCCTTTATTTTTTCCTTTGGTATTTCCATAAATTTATTTAAGCTTAAACAGTTTAGAAATTTCTCTGGCAATCATCAGCTCTTCGTCGGTTTTTATTGCCAGCTTTTTTATACTTTTTATGTCTTTGTATCCCGAAACTATTATCTTCCTTATTCTCTGGCTTCTGAATCCTATCGCTCCGGTAAAAACAATCGCGTCAACATCGCCCAGAACAGCTTTGTAAGCTCCAATGTATTTTTTAATTCTATACCCGTATAATTTCAAAACATTCATCATTCTTTCATTTTCTTGTCCCGCTTTATGGGATATTTCATAGATGCTGTCCGTTTTAATCCCGGCCAGCCCTTTCAGCCCGCTTTCGCGGTTTAATAGATAATCCACATCGGACGCTCTTCCTTTTCCGGTATAATTATTTATTTTTATATCGGTATTTTTTATTAATTCCAAAACAATTCCGGGGTCTATGTCACCGCATCGCGACGCCATCGCCAGCCCTTCCATCGGCGTAAATCCCATGGAAGTGTCAACCGCTTTTCCATTTTTTATAGCAGTTACGCTCGCTCCTCCGCCGAGATGGCAAGTGATTAAATTTAATTTATTAACCGGCTTATTTAATATTTTCGCCGCCTCCAGCATTATGAAATTATGAGAGATGCCGTGAAACCCATAGCGCCTGATGCCATATTTTTCATAAAAATATTTAGGTATGGCATAAAGATAAGCATATTCCGGAAGATTTTTATAAAACGCCGTATCAAAAATCGCGACATTGGCGGCGCTTTTTATTAAATTCATAGAAGCTTCAATCCCTTCCAAATTTGCCGGATTATGAAGCGGCGCAAGATGGTTAAACTTGGCAATTTCTTTTAATATTTTTTTATTAACAACCGTCGGATTATAAAACTTATCGCCCCCATGCACAACCCTATGCCCGACATATTTTATATTCTCGGTATTGCCGATTTCGTTTATTACTTTCTTCAGCGCCTCCGCGTGATTTTTTATTTTCCCCTTCCCAATCTCCTCCACCGCTCCTTCTTTTATAAGTCTTAAATCAACATCAAAAAGCTTGAACTTCAACGAAGTGCTTCCGGAATTGAGAACGAGGATTTGGGTGGGGGTTTTCATTTTAAGTTATGTTTATATTAAATTTTCTTCTTCTTTTCTTGCGACATAAATATATAAACTAAAATTGATGGCAATAAAATTATTATATATTCTGCTATTATACCCATCAAACTGGTACAGCCACAACGACAACTATCATTTTGAATAGACAAATATCCATAATCTGCACAATTATATATTTCTTCTGAACCACAAAAACATTCAAGAAGTAGCAAAGGGATTATACTGACTATTAAAACTAGCAATGAAATTAAAACTTTTCTTTTTGTCGGTTTGAAATTCATGTTTTTGAAATTAGAAATATCAATTTCTCTTCGCAAGCTGTCTAAAACTTGTCATTTCGAGCGCCTCGCGAGAAATCTGTATACAGAGAAATTACTAAAGTTTATAGATTTCTCGCTGAGGCTCGAAATGACAAGTTTTTAATTTTCCATTTTGATTTTTAATTTTTAAATTATTTTTCCTTCCCCGCACTCTTTCATCCCCGCGGCATTCCCTTCGTCCGTATCAATGTGGCACGCCCAAGCGTAAGTTTCATCCACCCGCGCCACGACATTTTCAAAAATCAGTCCCCTGTCTCCCGCTAGTTTAATTCTTAGCAAGTCCCCGTCTTTTGCGTTTATTTCAGCCGCTTCTTTCGGCGTCATATGCACATGCCTTTTGGCGATTATCACGCCTTTGTCAATTTCAATTTTGCCTTTCGGACCGACAACTGTCATTCCGGGAGTATTTTCTATATTTCCCGATTTTCGCAGAGGCGGGTTTATTTTGAATTTCCTCGCTTCTGTTTCGGACATTTCAATTTGAGTGTAGTTTCTCAAGGACCCGACAATTCTAACTTTATCCAATTGAAAAAATTCATCTTTGATTGAAACAATCTCATTCGCCGCAAACATTCCCGGCTGAGAAAGCTCTTTCATAACCGTAAGCTCGGCGCCCAAACCAAACAGCTTCTCAAAATCCTCTTTCTTAAGATGTATATGACGAGCCGAAATTTCAACTTTCACTTTTTTGCTCATAATTGGTTCTTATTTTTAACTGTTTAGCTTTTATTAAAACATCCTATTTGTCATTTCGAGCCTTAGCGAGAAATCTATAAACTTTAGATATTTCTATAATTTTTAGATTTCTCGCGAC
>CAYPQL010000007.1:0-35356 GCA_964412905.1 uncultured Candidatus Saccharibacteria bacterium | reverse complement strand
ATTGTCTGAAATTAATTAAATAATAAGTGTCAATTATGTTCGTGGACTTGCACATGTCTTTGATTTTGGACAAAAAATAACAGAGATGCTCTCAGGTCTCTGTGAATCTAGATAGTCTTTCTAGAAAATCTTTTTTAAGATAATCCGGATCTTCTGACTTGTCTATAATTATCTCCAATATTTCATTTTTTATTTGTATTTTTACATTTGGAAGGTCTTTTTTGATAAATCTTTTTAGATTTTCATTGTTCTTTCCTCTGTTGCTCCATATTCTTATAAGATGCGTATCATGTCCATAATCAGGATATTTTATTATGACTGCAGTTTCCCTAAACTCTTTAAACAAAGAATCTTCAATAAAAATATTTTCAAACACTTTTATTTTCCCAATCATAGCATGGCTTGCTATCGTGACGGAGTATATGGTTTTTCCCATAAAATAATATGGATATTTATGCGCTGGAATATAGACAAGATATTCTTCCCCTTTTTTGGGAGTAAAAGATTCTCTTTTGGGAATAAAATATACTTCTTCAGAACTTTTTTCTCCCTTGTACCTAGCTGCTATTATTGTTTTATGTTTGTTTATTTTTATTGCAGTGTCAAATGTCAACAATGCTTTCTCGCCATTCTCTTTCATTAATTTATCCCTCCTTTTATTTTTGTTTATAATAAAGAGCATTCATACTTAAATTGTAAGGTTAAAAGCTATATTAGTCAAGGATTGGGGGGGGTTGGGGTTTTGGATAAAAAAAAGAGAAAAGAATTGGTTCTTGATTTCGTATCAAGATTTTCTTTTCCCATTAACTTTTAATTCATGATGTATTATTATTGGACAGCGCGGTTCGCTGCCCTTGACCTTTAAATCTTTTCTTGTTATTGGTTTTTTTTCGACTCCCATTCAATTACCTCCTTTAAAAAATATTCCAACTCGGGAGTTGTTGCTTCCGGATTGGATTTGTTGTTCACTGGGCAGTTTTTTTCTTGGGAAATAGTTGGACCATTTTGCCGCTTCTTAATTTTGAAGTTGTATAAATATCTTTACCGGGGTTTATTTGCTGATTAGTCAATACAACATCATGTATTTGATGACCATTTGCGGGGCCAAGATATTTAAACTCGATCAGGAAATCAGTATCTCTTGCTTTTTTACATCTTCTCGTGATCAGGTTCATAAACACTTTGGCAGTTTTGTCAGGTCCGAAGTCTTCGGGAAAACCGGTCAAGCGAACTTCTTCCTCAGAATTTTCTGTTAGAGATCCAAGAATCACCGACATGGGGTGAGCGAATAGTGGAAATGTAAATTCAGACCATTCATCGCTAAAGTTTTTGAAGATCGGCTCTTCATTCAATGCTATTTTGCCAAGAGGTATAACCGTCCCATTGAAATATTTTCTTTCTTTTTTCTCAACTTTTTGTTGATTATCTTTTTTGGGTTTTTCTTTTTTCTGTTCTGGTTTTTTCTGTTGTTTGTCTTCCCAGAGAATTTGTCCTCCGTTTTTTTGTTTTTCTCCAGCAGGCTCGGCTGGTTTCATGTCGGACTCCATTTTTTCCGTCAAAGCCAATCCTTCGTCAATTATTTTGTCTGTTTCTTCTTGGAATTTCTGAATCAGACATTCAGTCGGGTCTCCCGCTTTTTCCGCCAAAGCACGAAGTTCAAACACCATTCCTTCGTTAAGCTCGCAGTCATCCGGAACCGCGATCTTCTCGTTCTCAGGCCTGTTTTTGTTTCGGTTTCTCAGGTCTTGTCTTCTGCCATTTATCCTTTCCTTTAAAAGGATAAGCAAGTTCGTGTTTTCGTTGATTGCTTTGACAAATTCTGGAATTTCTGAAATCTTTTTCAAAATATCCAGGTTTTCGGTTTTGTCCAGGCCAAGAATATTTATCATACCCTTTGCCACATTTTCTGGTTTCTTTACTGCTATTCCGGGTTTTGCTTCAATTTCTTTCATATTTTGTTACACCTCATTGTATTTTTATTTTCGAAGTCTACCCCACGGCACTTGAAGTGCCAATATTCTTGTGGGTTTAGCTGGATATTTTGCTCTATTCAATACTGATTAATAATTTTTTGATTATCAATAAATAAAACATCCAATTATTCCCACAAGAAATTTATTGTCAAAGAACAACAGAACACTCTACACCCAAATCCGCCACTTGTCAAGACTTGATTTTATTGCTTAAATAGAATAAGATAGATGAGTAGCTTGTAATTTGTAATTTGTAATTCCCCCGCCGCAGTCCGAGGCGAGACTGCGGCGGGGCGGGAATTTAACATTTTCACTTTCAACTTTACAAACTTTATAACTTTTAACTTATACTATGAACATTTTTCCCCAAAAAATCCAGGGTAAGTTCACGGCGCATTTGAAGGATGTGGTGAAGAGCGCGGAGAATATTTCGCGGGAGCTTAATAACGAGTCAATCGGAGTTGAGCATATTATACTCGGGATACTCAGCCAGAAGGGAAGCATCGGCTTTGGAATGCTGGGAAACGAGAATCTTGATCTCCAAAATTTACGCGGGATAATTGACGATTTGCCGAAAGCGAAAGAGTGGAAGCCTAAACTGTCGGAAGAAACAAAAGATGTTTTCAAAAAGTCGGTTTTGATCGCCGGCAGATATAAGCATTCCCACATCGGAACGGAGCATTTGCTTTATGCGATCTTGATTAGCAAGGACGAAAGAATAAGCAAGATATTTTCTCTGGTCGGGGTTGACGCCGAGAAATTGAAAGAACAGCTCAAGGCGATTATGGAAAGCTCCGCCAGATTTTCAGACATTGTTGATTTTTTCAATATGAATATGAAAATCCAAAAGCCTAATTTTCAGGGACAAACGGGTGGAAATCAGACAGGGTTGATGATTGAAATGCCCCTGCTTCCGATGGCTTCAAGCGCGAACCAATCCGCGCTGAATTATTTTTGCTTGGATCTGACAAGAGAATTTGAAAGCGGAAAAGCGGACCGAATAATAGGAAGATCCGAAGAAATTAATAAAGTCATTAATATTCTTAATCGCAAGACAAAAAATAATCCGATCTTGGTGGGCGAGCCGGGCGTCGGAAAAACAGCGGTAGTCCAAGGGCTTGCGGAAAGGATTGCCAAAGGAGATGTTCCCGCGAATCTGATCAACAAAAGAATTTATTCCTTGGATGTCGGTATGCTTGTCGCCGGGGCGGTTTTTCGCGGAGAATTTGAAGCGAGGCTGAAAGATGTGATCGGCGAGGCGCAAGAAGATCCCAACGCCATTTTGTTTATAGACGAGATTCACACCATAATCGGCGCGGGAAGCACGGGCGGGTCAGGGAGCTTGGACGCGGCGAATATTCTCAAGCCGTCTCTGTCCCGCGGAGAAATTTCCTGCATCGGCGCGACGACTTTGGATGAATACAGGAAACAATTCAAAAAAGACGCGGCGCTGGAACGAAGATTTCAGATGGTGCTTGTTGAAGAGCCGAGCATAGAAGACGCCAAAGAAATGCTGATGGGTTTGAAAAGCTCTTATGAAAAGCATCATAATTTGAAAATAACCGACGAGGCCGCCAGAGCCGCGGTTGATTTAAGCGCGAGATTTATAAACGACAGATTTTTGCCGGACAAAGCGCTGGATGTTCTTGACGAGGCCGCCGCTTTCGCGAGGAGCAAATATGCCGGGAATAATTATTTTAAAGAAATAAAAAAACTGGAGGCGAAAAAAAGAGGGCTGCGAATTGAAAAAGAAAAAGCGATTGAAGCCGAAAAATACGATGAAGCGATCTTGATCAAAGAAGAAGAAAACAGGGTGGAAAATTATATAAGAGAAGTTATCGCGGCGGAAGAAAAAAAAGAAAAAGCAACGATTAAAACTCCCGTCGGCTTTGACGATGTCGCATTCGTTATAACGGAAATGACGGGAATTCCCGCGAAAAAAATAGTTTCCGGCGAAAAAAAGAAGCTTCAAGATTTGGAGAAGAATTTGGAAAAATATGTCGTCGGGCAAAAGGAGGCGGTTTCCGCCGTTGCCAAATCAATCCGCCGCGCTCGGGCCGGAATCGGCGACGGCAAAAGACCGCTGGGAGTATTTCTGTTTATGGGCCCTACGGGAGTCGGGAAGACGCAATTGGCAAAATCGCTGGCGGAAATAATGTATGAAAAAAAAGACGCTCTGATCAAAGTTGATATGAGCGAGTTTATGGAGAAGCACAATGTTTCCCGCCTGGTCGGCGCGCCGGCCGGCTATGTGGGATATGAAGAAGGCGGAAAGCTTACGGAACAGGTTCGGCTTCATCCTTACTCCATTATACTTTTTGACGAAATTGAAAAAGCGCATCCCGATGTTTTCAATCTGATGCTTCAGATTTTTGAGGACGGGGAATTGACGGACGCCTCGGGAAGAAAAGTTGATTTCAAAAACACCGTTATTATAATGACTTCAAACATCGGAACGGAGCAGCTCACCAACGAAGCGAATCTGGGATTTTCTCAAAAAGATGAGGTGAGCGAGAATCAGAGAAAAAATAAAATCAGAGAAAAATATATAAAAACAAAGGAAAATGTCATTAAGGAATTTAAAGAAGAATTTAATCCCGAATTTGTGAATCGCATTGACAAGATTTTGGTTTTCAACCCGCTTAATCTTTCGGATATAAAATCAATCGTAAAAATCCAATTTTCCGAGTTTGAAAAGAGGCTGAAAAAGAATAATAATATCAAAATAGAATTGGACAAAAAAGCGCTTGATTATCTCGCTCAAAAAAGCTTTAATCCTTCGGAAGGAGCCCGCCTTGTCAGAAGAAATTTGCGGGAAATGGCTGAAGATCTGATTTCGGAGGGAATTATCGCGGGAGAAATAAAAGACGGAGATAAGATAAAAATGACCGTGGAAAAAGATAGAATTGTTTTGAAGTGATGAGATAGGTTTCTCGTAATATGATATTTTATGAAAACATTGCTCAAAACAAAAAACTTTCTTCTCGACATTCTTTTCCCGATTCAATGCTTGGGGTGCGGAATAGAGCTGGAGAATGAAGAGCCGAAAAAAAGATGGATTTGCCCGGAGTGTTTAAATAAAATAAAAACAAGGGTAGAGCAGGTTTGTCCGTTTTGCGAGCAGTTCAGCGAAGGCGGAAGGACTCATTATAGATGCAAAAAAGAAACGGCGCTTGACGGGCTGTGGGTGGCGACAGAATACAAGCGCAAGGCCGTGAGCGAGGCAATCCACAAATTTAAATTTAATTTTGTAAAAGACATTTCTTTTCCTCTTTCGCTCATTTTGATAAAAAGCGTTTTGGAAGCGGAGGAATACGGCGATTTTCAGGATATAATTTTGGCAAACTTTTCCCAAGAAAGTTTTGAGGAAGAAATTTATATTGAAAAAGAAAAAAACAAAAAAGCGGAAACCATTATCATTCCAGTTCCGCTTCACAAGAAAAGACATAACTGGCGCGGCTTCAACCAAGCTTTTTTATTGTCCGAACGCCTCGCCGAAGAATTTAAGCTGGAAGTTTGCGGCAATCTTTTAATAAGAAAAAAGAATACAAAGCCTCAGACGAAAATCAAGTCTAGCAAGGAAAGAAAGGAAAATATCAAAGGCGCGTTTGTTTTTGAGATAAATAATGAAAACAAAAATCGCCAAGCGCAAAAATTTATTAAGCCGAATATGAATTTAAAAAATAAAAATGTCATACTGGTTGATGATGTCTGCACGACCTCGGCAACTCTTGATGAATGCGCCAAAGAATTAAAAAAAGCCGGCGCGAAAACCGTCTGGGGATTGGTGGTGGCGAGGAGATGATGATTTTGCCCTTGAAATGTATTGGAAAGTGTGCTATAATGCCAAGCATAAGGGGTGAACTTTGCCCCTTATTTTTATTTGCTCTGGAATAATAAAATGGATGATCAAAAAATAAATAGCGAATTTTCAATTTTTGCCGGACAAAACAGGCGTTTTTTGTCGGGGTTGAAAAGTTTCAAGCTGTTTTTGTGCGCGGCTTTGATTCTGGCTTCTTCTTTCGCTTTATATTGTCTGGCGGAAGCGGGAACAAAGGAGTATGCGAATCTTTACGCGATTGACGCGCGGCTGAATAGTGAAAAAGAAATTGATTTTGATGCCGATATAAAAATAATTTTTAATCAGCCGATTGTATTTTTAGGGAGCGAAAATATAAATATTGTTCCGGAAACCGGCGCTGCGTTAAACCTCTCGGAAGACGGCAAAATTCTAACGCTAAAACACAGTCTGTTTATTCCTGAAACAAAATATAAAATTATTTTAAAAGATATAAGAGGAATGAGCGGATTGCTTTTGAAAAACGAAGAATTTGTTTTTTATACAAAGGCTCTTGAAAATGAAAAGAGTTTTGGTTTTTCGCTTGATAAAGAGAAAAAATATTTTACGGAGTTGAGCTTATCTCAAAACAAATATGTTCCACCGCTGATTTCAACGCCGAAAAATGAAATAATTATAGAACCCAAATTCGCGGAAGGAAAATATATTGACATAAGCGTTCCAAACCAGACGATGACCTTGTTTGAAGACGGAAGAAAAATAAACAGTTTTTTGGTTTCCACGGGCAAGTATGGAATGCCGACGCCGCCGGGAACATTTTCCGTAAAGAAAAAAGAACCGAATCATTGGTCATCAACCTACGGGCTTTGGATGCCTTTCAGCATGAATTTTTACGGAGCGTATTATATCCACGAACTTCCATATTGGCCGAACGGATACAGGGAAGGAGAGAATCATTTGGGAATCAGAGTGTCGCACGGCTGTGTCCGCCTCGGCATCGGTCCCGCGGAATATGTTTTCAACTGGTCTGAAATCGGCACGCCGGTTTATGTGCATAATTAGAATTTGGAATTTGGAATTTGGAAAACTTTCTTTATAGCTTTAATTACAAAATAATTTTGTCATCCTGAACTTGTCAGCCTGTGGCTGATCTGCCAGAGGCATGATTTCAGAATCTGTCTTGTTATAAGGTTTTAGCTCTATGTATTTCACAAAACCAGAAGTTGCAGGCGAAAGATTCTGAAATAAATTCAGAATGACAGTTTCTAAGTTATTTCGTAATTCAAATTTTATAGCTTATAAACCTATTTTATTTTCTTTTTATCTTTCTTTATTTACAAATTAAGAAAATAGTTATATATTGAATAAGTTATTAGTTAGCGCTAAGCAGTTATAAGCTATGGGTTTTGTTATGGGTTATAAGTCATCAGTTATAAGTTAATCCGGAGAGGTCGCATAGTGGCCGAGTGCGCCGCCTTGGAAAGGCGGTAGGCTGTCAAAAGCCTCGAGGGTTCGACTCCCTCCCTCTCCGCCTTCGCTTCGCCGTAGCTTTAGCGAAGGCGAGCTTCGCTAAAGCTAGGCAAAGCTACGGCGTGATGAAATCCGCTGTAGTCAATCGAAAGCGGGCATGTAAACATTTAAACATATAAGCAAGAGTTTAAAATTTTTTGTGGCAATATTAGGACAAATAAATTTTATGCAAATCGAAATAAACGAACAATTTAAAAAAGCGCTGGACGCGATTGAGGAAGGGAGGAGCGTTTTTATTACGGGCAAAGCGGGAACCGGAAAATCCACTTTGCTGGATTATTTTCGCGGCGAGACAAAAAAGTCCGTTGTGATTCTGGCGCCAACCGGCGTGGCGGCGGTGAATGTGAAAGGCGAAACAATCCATTCTTTTTTCAGATTCAAGCCGGATATCACGCCGCGGGAGGCGGAGGAAATCGCCAAGAAAGCGCGCCGAAATAAAGACAAAAAAGATCTGTTTGACAAGCTGGAAACGATTGTCATTGACGAGGTTTCAATGGTCCGCGCGGATCTGCTTGATTGCGTGGATATTTTTTTGAAAGCGATCGGCAAAAACAAGCTGCCTTTTGGCGGAAAGCAAATGGCGCTGATCGGCGACTTGTATCAGCTTCCGCCTGTGGTGATTGGCAGGGACAGGGAAGTTTTCAAAACGGAATACGACAGCTGTTATTTTTTCAGCGCCAAAGCGATGAAAGATTTCAAAATGGAAATCATAGAGCTGGAAAAAGTTTATCGGCAAAAGGACGGAAAATTCATTGAGATTCTGAACAGCATCCGCAATAATACGGTTGAGAACAGGCATCTGAAAACTCTCAATGAAAGATTCAGAAAAAATGTTGATCCGGAAAATTTTGAAAAAGGGCAGATTTATCTGGCGACCACGAACCAATTGGCGGAGAAGATAAACAAAATAAATTTGGAAAAATTGCCTGAGAAAAAATATATTTTGAAAGGGGAAATTGACGGCAAGTTTGACCGAAAATATCTGCCGACCGACCCCGAGCTGGAAATCAAAAAAGGGGCGCAGGTGATGCTTCTCAATAACGATTCCCGCGGCAGGTGGATAAACGGAACGGTGGGAGAAATATTGGGTTTTGGCGAAGACGGAATAAAAATAAAATTACAGAACGGGAAAATTGTTTTTGTGTCGGAGTTCCAATGGGAAATTATGGAAACATATTTTGACGCGAAAGTTAAGGCTCTTAAAAAAAGAACTCTGGGAAGCTTCATCCAATATCCGATAAAATTGGCGTGGGCGATCACGGTCCACAAGAGCCAAGGAAAAACTTTTGACAAAGTGATCATTGACTTAAGCGGCGGGATTTTCGCCTGCGGGCAGACTTATGTCGCGCTCAGCCGCTGCCGGACTTTGGAGGGAATAATTTTGAAAAAAGAAATCACAAAATCAAACATTTTTACGGACTGGAAGGTGGTCAGGTATTTAACGAGCTATCAATATAATCTATCAGAAAAAAAATGCTCCAAAGAGGATAAAATAGAAATTATCAAGCGGGCGATTGAAAACAAGACCAAGCTGAAGATAACCTATCTCAAAGCGCAAGACCAAAAATCAGAAAGAATAATCCTCCCGCTTTCCGTCGGCGAAATGGAATATCTCGGAAAAACATATTTGGGAATGGAAGCGCATTGCTGCCTGCGAAACGAGGAAAGGGTTTTCCGCGTGGATCGGATTTTGGAGATGGAGTTATTAAATTGTTAGATTGTTGTATTGCTGTATTGTTATTTAGGTTTTGCTGATTTTTTAAATATTCCCCTCTTGAGAGGGGCGAGGGGTGTGTAAAAATATAATCGGAAAATAAACAAATAAAAAAACGGAAATTATAGTTTCTGTTTTTTTGTATATAAAATATTTTCAAGCAAAATTAAAGGGGAATAGAAAAATTTTAACCTTCGGACTTTAAATCATATAATCCGCTTAATCGAATCTATTCAAACAAGCCGGTGCTTAAATATCTTTCTCCGTTGTCGGGCAGAATCACTACGATGGTTTTGCCTTTTTTCAACTCTTTGGCTTTTTGAAGAGCGACATACATAGCGGCTCCGGAACTCATTCCGGCCAGAATCCCCTCTTTTTGAGCCAGCATTTTTGAGACAGCGAAAGTTTCCGGCGCTAATTCTTTTTTAATTTCAATAATTTCGTCAAAAGCTTTGCTCTGAAAAAGATTCGTCTGCTTAAGCTCTTGCGAGTTTCTAAGCCCCTGAATTTTCGCTCCTATCTCGGGCATAACTCCGATAATTTTGATTTTCGGATTATATTCTTTTAAGCACCTTGAAACTCCGACTCCCGTGCCGGCGGTTCCTATGCTTATGACAACCATATCAACTTTCCCTTCGGTTTGCGCGAGAATTTCCTTGCCCGTTATATTATAGTGGGCCAAGACATTTGCCGGATTTTTAAACTGGTCAAGGTCGGCGTATTTTCCCGGATTCTCGGCAACCAGCCTTTTTTTTATTTCGGTAGCGCCGTCGGTGCCTTTTTCTCCCGGAGATAAAATCAATTCCGCTCCGTAAGCTTTGATTAATTTTCTCCGTTCCACGCTCACCGACTCCGGAATAATGATCGTGATTTTATATCCTTTGACCGCGGCGATTATCGCCATAGCGATTCCGGTGTTTCCCGAACTTGCTTCTATGATAACTTTGCCCTTAACCAGCTCCCCCGACTTTTCAGCAGTTTCAATCATATAAAGGGCCATTACGCTTTTTATGGATCCCCCTATATTATATTCCTCCAGCTTCGCCAAAACCGCGGCGTCATTTTCTCCGGTTAATTTATTGATCTTTACCATCGGCGTCCTGCCGATAAGGCTCAAAACATTTTCGTGAATCATTGTTTTATTTTTTATATTGATTATATTTTTTCAAAACAAAAAAACCGCGCCAAGCAGGCGGGCTTATAAATATTATTTAAACTTAAACGATAATTTACATAACACTTAAAAACCAGCCTGTCTATAGGGTACAGCAACAACAAACTGCTTGGTCTTTAAATGTTTTCATAATAAAAATATAATTACTTTCAAAGTTTTCTTTAAAACTATAAACAGAATAGCACAGATAAAAATTGTGTCAAGGATATTTTTATGCTAAACTGGATTTATGAAAACATACGCCATAAACAAACGAGCGCATTATGATTATGAAATTCTTGAAAAAATAGAAGGTGGTTTGGTTTTGGCAGGATACGAAGTCAAGTCAATTAAAACAGGGCTTATAAGCCTGAAGGGCGCTTTTGTTACAATCAGAAATAATCAAGCGTATTTGACGAACGCCAGCATTCCCGCCTATCAGCCGAAAAATACGCCGGAAAGCTATGATCCGGAAAGATCAAGAAAGGTTTTGATTCATAAAAGCCAATTGAAATCTTTGATTGGAAAAATAAGCCGGAAAGGCTTGACATTGGTGCCGATTAAGGTATACTCTAATCGTGGCTTCATCAAGCTTGAGTTTGGCGTTGGAAAAGGAAAGAAGAAATTTGACAAAAGAGAAGATATAAAGAAAAGAGAAGCAAGGGTTGACATTGAAAGAACTCTGAGAGTTAAAAGTTTGTAAAGTTCATAAAGTAAAAAGTTAAAACTTTATAGACTTTCAACTTTATAGACTTTTTACTAATTAGGGGATGACTTGATTCGATAGGAAGTACATTTAAAAATTGCCAATCGAGCAATTTCGGCTAATCTCGTAAAAATTGCCGGAAAAATATAAGTGCAAACACACTTGTGAGCAAAGTAAAATCGCTATTCGCGGTTCCTACTTTTGCGACAGCTACTGCCTAATAGGCCGGTAGCCATCGAATTGCCCAATCTTGATAAGCAAACTTTCGGTGTCATACATCAAGATAGGATCTTGCGCCGCTTAGCCGCAAAAATCCGAAACCCCAGCTGAGCTCGAATTTATAAGATCTTGATTATTCAATACTTATAAATTTCAAACGAAAGAATAATCTATGTTGGTAGACGACTTTTAAATTAACTCTCTAGACGCGGGTTCAATTCCCGCCATCTCCACAGACTGGAATTTGGAATATAGAATTTGGAATTTGGAATACTAAATTCATTAATTCGTTAATTCTTTAATCCATTAGTTCGTTAATTATTAATAACAAACATATAGCAAAAACAAAAGAGCTTAGGGTGAACAGGCAAATCGGGCTGCCGGAAATAATGGTGATTGACGAAACCGGCAATCCTCTTGGACTTATGAAAACTGAAGACGCTTTGAATTTGGCGTATGAAAAAGAATTTGATCTGGTTGAAGTGTCTCCCAATCTCAATCCTCCCGTGTGCAAAATAATGGATTACGGCAAATATCTGTATAAAGTCGCCAAGCAGAAAAGGCAGCAAGTCGCCAAGCAGAAAAGAGTTGAGGTCAAGAGCATAAGACTGAGTATGAGAGCGGAAAAGCACGATCTTGAATTCAAAGCCAAAAACGCCGTGAAATTTTTAGGGCAAGGAAATAAAGTGAAAATAGATATGGTCTTAAAAGGAAGGGAAAAGTCCCATTTTGACTTTGCTTCCGAGAAATTGGAAAAGTTTTTGAGCATTATTTCTGAAATTTCAAAAGCGGGCAAAGAAACAGCCGACCGGGAAATTATCCGCGAGCAAAGCCCGAAAAGAACGCCGCAAGGATTTGTTATGATGATTGAATATAAGAAGAAGTGATGATTATTTATACATGATTAAACTTAAAAAAATAATTTATAGAAATGAAAATCAAAACAAGAAAAGCCGTCGCCAAGAGATTTAAAGTTACAAAAACGGGAAAGGTTATGTCCAGAACCGCGAACCAAGACCATTTTAATTCCCGAGAATCCGGAAATAAAACAAGGCAAAAAAGACAGGACAAACAAATCACCAGCGGAGTCAAAAAATCCATCATAAGACAATTGGTGAAATAACCACTGTCATGCTGAATTTAGTTCAGCATCTTCTATGTCTTACAGTTAAACATAGTTATGCGAAACAGATAATAGATCCTGAAACAAGTTCAGAATGACAAAGTGTTTCACAATTCAAACTAGTCCAATAAAATCAATAAACATAACCTAAATAATATCTATGACAAGAATAAAAAGAGCCGTGATGGCAAACAAGAGAAAGAAGAAAGTTTTGAAAAGAGCTAAAGGATTTTTGAACGCCAGAAGCAAAAAATATATAGCCGCCAAAGAAGCTTTGCTGAAAGCGGGAGTCTACGCTTATCGCGACAGAAA
The DNA here is from genome assembly GCA_964412905.1 of uncultured Candidatus Saccharibacteria bacterium. Taxonomy (GTDB): domain Bacteria; phylum Patescibacteriota; class Minisyncoccia; order JAHIHE01; family JAGLIN01; genus CAYPQL01. The sequence goes on along the minus strand of CAYPQL010000007.1, from coordinate 22,827 downwards.
AGCGAAAAAGAGAACAATGCGCGGCTTATGGCAGATCCGCCTGAACGCCGCCGTCAGAGAATACGGCTTGAGCTATAGCAAATTTATCCACGCTTTGAAACTGGCAAAAATTGAACTCGACCGAAAAGTCCTCTCCGAAATCGCTCTGGAAAACCCGGCAATTTTCAAAAGCATCGTCGAAAAAGCCAAAGCGGGGATCAAATAAATTAGTTTTGTAAATTTCTACATGGCTTTACCTGCCCGAATATAAAAACACCTTTAATAAAAAGGCGTTTTTTTGGTTTAAAAATAATTCAAAGCTTCTGAAAATATAAAAATGACGAAAGTAGTTAGTTGGGAACAATTTCCCTGCGGTTCGGATGGGAATTTTGGGGAATTGGGAGAGAGTTGAGGAAAAGTTGGAGAGGGTGAACGCGTTGATGGGATAAAAAAAGAATGGGGAGATTTAATGTACTGAAAACAAAAAAAATAACCAGAGCTTAGGTTTATTCCTTAACTCTGGTTTTAAGTTTTATTGTTCTTAAGTTTTTTCTTAAGTTTTTTTTCTCTCACATCCTTGATCGTTTTTTTGTTTTTTGTATTTTTGTTTTGGCGACACTTTTAGGGTATTGTAAAATACCCATTGCTCATATCTGACGCTCCTGAAGCAGTTGTAATTTTTACCTTGTAGCTTCCTGCGCCTGCGGGTCTAAAAACCCAAAAGAGATATGCTCCTTTGCCATTGTTTCCTATCGGAACCTGACTGCCGATAGTTGTTGTCGCGCCTGTGCTTTTTACAAACTCAACTTTCACGGAAGATCCTGGATTGCCCGTGTAGCTCCATTGAATAGGTTGGAAAGTTCCGAGCCGCCATGTTTCTCCGCCATTGGGATAAGTTACGGTGATGGAAACACCGTAGTTGTCAGAATAATATGGTCCGCTTGATGCTTTAAAGCCTGTATAACCTGACATTGGCTCTGGCTTTACCGCTGTTAATTGTCCATTTACCATGCGATAAAGAACAAAATGCAGATGTGATCCCTCTGCTGCTCCACTTCTTCCTAATTTACCTACTTCTGTTCCTTGCATAATGTATCCAGAAACAGTCGGCGTAGCTTGCAAATGAGCATACCGAGAGATGTAACCATCTCCATGATCAACATCAACATAGTATCCATATCCGCCGGCATTATATTTAACCGTCGCCGTTCCGCTTGCTATCGCGCGAACAGATTTGCCATTATCATTTTCTCCGTTAAGATTAAAATCTAAAGCATATCTGTCTTTGCCTGTGTGGGTTGTTGCGCATATTCCGCCACCTGTTCCATCGTAACCGCAGGTAATACCCCATTGGTATCCTGGCTCAAGAGGCAGTTTCATCGCTGGTATACTAGCAGATACGACTTGCGCCGAAGTTGCTAATATCGTTGCCACTACTACTATCGTTGCAAACAGTGCAACATTCCTTATTTTATTTTTTTTCATTTTATTTCACCTTTTGTATTTTTGTTTTCTTTTGTCAAAGAGCGATTTTTATGCTTTTCTTTTTTTTGAAAAACATATATTTCATCTCAACGACAGTGTTTCTATCTTTTATTAGATTACTAATAGAAGATAGAATGCTGTTGTTGAGAGATAAAAAATATTTAATCACCCCAACCAATCATTTGAATATATTGTCCTGAATATTGTTCTTGATAATCTTTAATAAATAAATCGTTTATTTTAATTCCTTGCGGATTAGCGATATAATATCTATCTAAATCGCCCTTTCCACCAGAAGACATACATTCATTAGCATATCCCTCGTGATAAAATAACACCATATCTTGTTCAGGAGACCAGCTGATCGGTCCAGATCTTAAACCAAGCTCATCTATAATTTTCAAACTTTCATTAGTTTTTGTATCAACGAGATAAATCTGAATTGTATCCGGATCTTTACAATCCACATTTCCCGACGACCCAACACGATAAAGAATTTTTTGCCCGTCTTGTGAAGGAATAAAATCATAAATAGTTCCGTCTTTATAAGAAGTAATGATTTGTTGTTCCTTGTTTAATAAATCATAAACAACAAGATTATAGATATTTTTATTAAGATCAACGCCCAAGAAGAAAATCTTAGAACTATCATTTGATAAATGAACATTTCCAATCCACCATCCTTTTTGACCAAAATTCAATTTCTTTTTTGTGTTATTTTCAATATTAATAATTTCCATTTCTCCAAACTCAACATTCTCATTGGCATCAGGTTTTACCAAAAGATACAGTTCTTTCTTATTTGTTGAATATCCCAACAATGTTCGCAAATCTTCTTTGTTTTCACTTAAAACAATTTTTTTAGAATAAAAAATTTCTTCATCTGTTCCGTCCTTTTTGATTTTTCCTATTTGTTCTATAGACGAAGAAACCATATCGTCAGATGTAAGTTCAGGGTTTTCATTCATAAAGCTTTCAAAAATAAAATATTGTCCATCTTCCGTCCAAATAAAATTACTCAATCTTATTTCATTGTTTGGAACATTTTGAATTGGAGTAATCTTTCTTTTGTTTTGTCCATCTGTATTTATAATCATAATATTTTCATTGTCTATATAGGCAATCTCTTTTTTGTCGGGAGATATCTTAGCGTGATTTGTTTCTGTAATATCGCTTATTTCATCCTCATTAGTTCCATCTAAATTAGCTTTATAAAGTTTATAAATATTGCCAGAAGATTTTACATAGTATATTTTAGAAACCATGTTATTTCCATTATCCGCCTTCGGCTTCTGAACCGGCTCGCCGGATTTTGGCTTAACAAAAACAACATAACCCAAAACCAGCGCAATAAAGACTGCAACTGTTCCGATTAAAATGATGTTTGATTTTTTCATGGTTTTGAAGTTAATTGGTTGTTTATTATGTTTTTACAATAGGCTGGAATTGGCTTGATGTCAAATTTAATAGCCGAGTTATTTTTTGCTTTTTATTGATTTTAATTATTTTTATTAACTGTTTTGTCATAATTTATTTTTTAAACTCTTTAAAATATTTCCCAAATACTTTTTGAAATAAAACAGTTTTTTCGTAAAGCCAAGCAAAATATTTTTCTGCTTCGTTTTGATCAAATATGTCAATAACTTCCTTGTGAATCCACGCTCCCGAAGCAACCCTAGCTTCCCAAAATTCAGCGGTTTCGCCTAGCTCCTTTTCAATTTCATCTTTTTGTTTACGTAAAAAATTAAATAAATCTTTATTTTTGTTAATATAAACTCCGCAACTGATTAGATTTTCTCGAGAGTTCACCGTGAGCGCAACATGTCCATCAGAGCTTCCCATGCTAACATCATACCAATGTTGAGGGCGAGGAGTTTGCAAGCGAATTCGCGTGTCATTTTTTCTTACATAACTTTTAAATCTATTCCAAAATTCAAGTTGTTGCAGTTTTGTATTTGTTAACTCGCCATTTGTCGGACTTGTTTTAATTGCTTTTGCCCATTCATTAGGACTAACCATAATTTCAAATTTTGGCGCGGGACTTGAGCCTTCAATCTGCCAAAGTTCAATTTTTATTAAAAAGAAACCAATATTTTCATCGGTATGTTCATTTAACCAATCAATCGCCTTTTGGTGTTCATCGCGAACATCTCGAGCAATCCAAATAATTATTTCTGCGTCATACCCGGACGCATAAGTGATAATTTTCCCCAAGTGATCATGATTTGTATCTTCAAGTTGATTTTCAATAATGATTTTTCTTCCGGAAGCTTCTTCTTCGGCAAGAATATCAACGCTAAACTTTCCCACATTTGCTTCGGTCTTGATAAGTTTTATATCGATACCGATCTCTTCGCCTAAGGCGTCAAGATTTTCCTGCTCGGCAAGCCAATTTGTAAAATCAATAGCTTCATGACCCCAAACATCTCTTAATTCAACTTTATTTAATTTTGATAAATTTTTTTGCATAGTATTTATTTTATTAAAATATAAAACAAAATGTTTATATTATCTACTTTTTTTATAATTCTTAAATTAAAAGCTAAACCAAACTTATTTAATTCAAATCCGAAAACTTCCACTCATTTACCCACATAAACATCTTTGACCATATTCCATTTTCCTCCTCTCTATATTATCATCAAACCAATAATAATTCAAGGACGCGCAATGGAGCCAGCATAATTAGAGCACAAAAAACCCCGCTCGGAAGAATGGGGTCGTCGCCTAATTTTTCTATAAAAATTATAAGAATTGCATTCTAAATTCTAAATTCCACATTCCAAATTCTACTCCCTAAACACTTCCATCGCTTCGTTCCAAATTCGATCATCTCCGTGTTTTACTTTAAGCCAATACCACCATTCCCCTCCCCACAAATAAGCTTCCAAGAATTCTATTTTTTTCAACCCGTCAATCAATACTTTTTAACAATTATTGAATTTTCAACATCAGCTTTGCAAAGGGAACAGCTTTGATTTTCTCCCAAAGATAAAGATGACAAATAATGCCTACAATAAGCGGTCAAAGCCTCATTGGCCGTTGCTATGTCTTTCATCTTTTTTGCCGCTTCTTCCGATACAGCTTGGTCTTTTTTGTATTCATATTTATCCGGATGATATTGCGCGGCTAATTTATAATAGGCGTTTTTTATTTCCGGAGCTGTGACTTTTTCCCCGAGTCCTAAAGTTTTTCTGGCGCTGTCAATCAAGTCAAAATTGCCTACGCTCAGTTTTATATCGACAAAACTGTAAGGCGCCATCGGTCCGATGTATTTGAACTTCAATTCGTCTTTTCCGCCCGAGGCGGATCCGCCTTGGGCGGAATATTTTTTTGCCAGCTGATTTAATACCGATTCAAGTTCCGCCTCGCGCGATTTCTCTATCAAAAAAGAATAATTCATTATCATTTTTTTGCCTATTTCATTGGGAATTTCATCTTTAGCAAAATCAAAAAGTTTCCCGGCGGTAAAATCTGGAAAATAGATTGCTAAAAAACCTAGGATGTTTTCTCTATATTTTTTCCTGCGCAATTCTAAAGCTTCAAAAATTAATTTACCAAGTTTTATTTTAGATGCCAGCCCTAATATTCTTCCTCGCGACATCACTTCTTCCCGCAATTTCTGAATCTCAATATTTTCTTGCGCTATTTTCTCAAACAGATTTTTTTCATCCAAAAAAGCCTCAATTATAAATTCATTTTTTCCGGCAATTTTATCCAGCGATATTTTGAACTGCAAATAAGTTTTCTTCAAAATATCAAGGACATCCTCTTTGGCTTTCACAATCATTCCGAATCTCATCGGAACAACATCAAAATCTTTAATCAGCTGATTATTGACTTGCTCGTGAGCGGCAACAAATTCATTCAAGTCTTCTTTATCAAGATTATTGAAATTATCAAGATGAATGTTGCTCGCTATAACGACGAAATCTTTATAGGGTATGAGCATTATTCCGCGATTATTAATTCCGAGCATGCTCCGCGCCGATTCTTCCGGTTTTGCTGAATTAAGCAGAGTGGAAATTATGGCATATACATATATATTTTCTTTTATCATAGACGCTTGTCTTATTAAATCATTTGCGCTTTTCGGACATTGGCTTTGATTCCGGCTTAGTTTCCAAAGATTTTACCCGTTTTTCAAGTTCTGAATTCGCTTTTTCCAATTCACTGTTTCTTGTTTTCGAAGAAAGATAAGAATCCGTCTCCCACCAATCAATGCCCATTTCTTTCGCCTTATCAACCGAAGCGATCAGCAGTCTGATTTTAATAGTCAGAAGCTCAACATCAGCCAGTTTAATTTGAATGTCGCCGGCAATCACAATTCCTTTGTCCAAAACACGATCTAATATATCAACAAGGCTGGATCCTCCGGTTGATTTTACCACTTGTCCTTCCATAATAGTTTGGTTAATGATTTATCACTGATGAATTTTAATATTTATTTATATGCCATTAACTCTTTATAAAGCCGGGTTGCGGCATACTTCTTGCCTTTTTTCTCCCAATCTTTGGCGATTTTCAAAAGCGCTTGCTCCGCTTCATTCGCCGCGGAACTTCCCGTGTCGAATGTGGCAATAATATCCTTGTAGGCTTTGATGGCGTGATTGATCGTGGCTGGATTTTTATGCCATTCTCTCGCCATATCCAGCAAAGCTTGCCGCGCTTCTTCGCCGGCGTCTTGTTTAATTATGTTTTCATTGTTTTCTTCCGCCATAAATTTTAGTTAGTTGATAGTTTAATTAATTCAAAGTAAATTGCCCAGCGGTCCCAGGTCTAAATTCAACTCCTCGTCCTTAATCCCGAATATCGTTTGGATTTCCTTTGTTTTCTTTTCCATCACCTTAAGGCTCATTCCTAATTTCTGAATTTCTATTTGGGAAAGACTGCCTTTCCGCACTCTTCTAAAAGCCTCCTTTTCCATCAGCCTTCTTAAGAGTTCAACAATCGTCAGAACCAGTTGAGCTATGCCCTTTTCTGTTTCCTTCGGATTTCCCGCATCAATATTTTTTGTAATGTTTGCTTCGGCTTTTTTTATTTCCTCGCTCAATTTGGCAAGATATTTTAACTCTTCCGGCGTCGCTTCTCTTTTGGGATTGGAAAAACTTTTTCCGGATAATTCTTCCGCTTTTGACACAGAGGTGAGAATGAGCCTTAATCCTAGATATATCAAATCCACATCAGCCACTCTTATCATCACATCGCCATTGATTATCGCTCCTTTTTCAAGAACTTTATCCAAAGCGTCCACCAGTGTTACATTTCTATCTTTGTTTATCATAGGCATTAGTAAGCGAAGTTATAAGACGGCCACGGACCGCTGTATTTTAAAATAAATCCCTTTGATCCGTATTTTATATTCAGTTTATTTATTTCTTTTTCAAAATCTCCTAATTTTTTTTCTGAAACCAGAAAAGCCGCGTTCAAAACCATAAGCAGAGATTCTTCGGTCAGTTCTTTGTCTAATAAAATTTTGCCTTTAATTCCATCTTCAGCGCATTTCTTCAGAGCTTCAAAAATATCTCCGATGTGTCTTTGAATAATTTTGCCGGCTTCTTTTGAAACAATATCACCTATCTCCTTTTGCGCGAAATAGGCAATCCCCTCTGGCATTGAAGCAATTTCTTTTTCTTTGGCTTTCACGGTTGAACTTAATTTTTTAACTTCATTTTCAAATAATTTTTCATCTAAATACGCCTTTATCGCCCACTCTTGCTTTCCCGCCAGTTTTTTTAATGTTTTTTTAAACTCAAGGCGGCGCTTCTTTAAAAGTTCCTCAAGCCTTTCTCCGGTTTCAAATATCGCGCCGAATTTCATTGGAATCGCGCCTACAATCTCTCTTTCTTTTTTTATTTTTCCGGAAACATTATTCCCGATAAGGTTCATAGCTTCTTCTATGACTTTTTCGTGAGCTTGAATGTTTTTTATAATCCACCTTAAATCATCCCGAGCTTTTTTTTGAATTTCCACGGAGTTGAATTTTTCCAAAGAAACCTCGCTAACCACCGCTTCAATATCGCGATATGGAACAACAAAAACTTCACCGCCGTCAATGCCTTTTGACAGAAACTTGGAATCGCGCGTTTTTATAATGCAATAGATATAAAATCCTTTCATAAGCTTTAATATTTTCTACTGTTATTGATATTATTCAGCGGCTTTATTATCAACCGCGCCGAAAGGTTTTTGCGCTCTTCGCTCGTATGATACCAGCTCAAAATTCTGATCCAGAATCACGCAATAGACATTTCTGTCATAGACCGGTTTCGGAACTATTTTTTTCATATATTCGCTTTGTTCTATAACCTCAACTTCAACCTCCCAGCCACTTTCGGTTTTGGCGGCTTTAACGATATTTCCTTCTTTGCCAAGCATTTCTTTTATAAACTCAACGGCTTTTACGATGCCTTTTTTTTGTGATTGTAATTTTTTTTCTGTCATAATAATAAATTAACGGATTAACGAATTGCGAATTAACGAATTTATCTTATCAATCCGTTAATTCGTTAATTCGTTAATAAATAATCAATGATTAGAACGCAATATTTCAATTTTGTGTGATAAATCATTCTGACAGCGCTTGTTTTTTCCGTTCTTGTATTTCGTTGAGTCTTGCCATAATTTCATCTTCCCGCTTCTGATATTCCTCCTCGGCAATTTGATCAAGCTCGAACATTATTTGAATTCGCAATAGATCTTCCTTCAATTTTGACGCATCATTTAATTCTGTCTCCGCCAATTCATTAATTTTTTTGAAAACAGACATAAGACCTTTTGCGGGAAGCCAAATTAACAAGTCGTCAATAATCAGCATAACATTGCGGATTAGTTAAGTTAAAGAAATTCTCACCTTTACAAAATTGAATGGCGGAGTAGGCCCGATATACTTAAAATACGCATTTTCCTCTTTGTATTTCTCGTCCAGATCGCGCACAGCTTTGTCAAACGCTTTTTGCTTGTTTTCAAGGATAAGAACCGCGATATTAAAAATCATCTGCTCTCCAAGGCATGGCGTATCTTTATGTTCAACTACGATGCCTTCAAACAGCGAAAGAATCTCCTCTCTGATTTTATTCCTTCTTGCCCTGAGTCCGTCTTCAACCATTTTTCCTATTTTAATTGTCGTGTCCATTCCCAGCCTCTTTCCGGCAAATTCTTTTTTGAGAAGCGCAAGATCCGGATTCTCGGCAACAACTTTTTGAAAAGCGGAAGGCATATCAAGCCAGATAGCCTTAATATTAAGCTCAATCTTTCCTTCAATATGGCGGAGAGCTTCAAACAATTTGTCTTGCTTTGTCTCCAATATTTTTTCTTTAATGACATCAACATTTTCAGCCACCGTTCCAAAGCTCACAGGAAGCGCGGGTGAGTGCTTTTGCATCACCTTTTCAATAACTTGCTGATGAGTAATGGTATTTTCTCTCGTGATCGGATAATCTTCAACCGGCGAATCGCTTACCACGGCGCTGAGCTTTTCACAGCTTACGAGATGAATCTTTCCGCCGCCAACGCCGCAAAGATCAAAGTCAAAAGACTCCGGTTTTTTTATCACGCAGTAAATATATTTTCCCATTGCTTTTTCCATAATCGTAATGTTGATGGCGCTATTATTTTTCAATCGCGCCGGCCGCTAAAATCTGCTTGACGGCAACAACCAAGCCAACCGCTGAAATAAAAGCAATAAAGTTGCCCATTATTGAGTTCATTATAAGCGATAGTTTGCCGAATTCCAATCCCGCCATTCCAATAAGAAGCAGAGTGATTACCGCTATTAGAAGGCCGGAGCTTTTCTTTTCTTTTATGTTCAGGAATCCGACGACAAGGCCTAGAATAAACAGAACAACCGGTAGAAATGGCGCAGCTATAAAGCCGGCTAGCGCAGCCAGCGCAATTCCAACAAGAAACGCCCAATGTCCGAATTGTGTTAAATTCATATTCATAATTTTTTTCCTTTCTTATAATTTTTAATAATTAATTTTTTAATCACTTTATTTAGGCTCTGCTAATTTTCTTATGATTCCCCTTTTGAGAACATCCCCCTTTATCAAAGGGGGTAGGGGGATTTAGGGGTGTGTTAAATTAGCGGGAAAACCCACCCCAACCCCTCCCGAGAGGGGAATATTTGGAGAAAATAGCAGACCCTATTTATCAGTGGAATAACCGCTCTCCTAAATTTTTAAGGCTGTCCATGCCTTGAATCTCGTTTGGCTGCAAAATAACTTCCGTAATAATATGATCGCTGAATTTTTTCTTAATCTCGCTAATATATTTTTCTTGATTTTTTCTTTTCGTCCTCGCAAAACTTGAATTCTCGCTTGGAAAGATGTTGTTAATAATAATATGCTTGGACGGAATATGAAACTGCTCAAGAGTTCTTAATAAATCTTCCGTTTCTTGAACCGCCATGCTTTCGGCGATAGTTACTACGACAAACTCTGTTTTCTCCGTGTCTTGCAAAAGCTCTTTTACTTTTTTTACTGTTTTTTTCATTTCCAAAAGAAACTTGTCAGCTTTCTCAATCCGCTCAATTCTCGCAAATTGCCTTACCATAGTATGATATTTCCAGCGAAGGCTCGCCAAGAACTTTATCCAGCCGTCTAAAAGTTCAGGCAAAGTAAGCAAGCGCAAGGTGTGTCCGGTTGGAGCGGTGTCCACGATGTACAAATCATATTCTTGGCTCTCCATAAAATCGGTAATTTTTTTCAACCCCATCACTTCGTCCAATCCCGGGATGTCAAGAGTGAACATTTCTTTCGCTTCCTCGTCGGCTAAATAAGTACCTTGCTGCAAAATATCCAAAATATCCTCGCCGTATTTTTCTTTGAACTCTTTCAGAACCTTCTTGGCGTCTATTTCCATCGCAAAAAGATTTTTCGCGCCTTTAATGGCTGTAGGCTCGCTACCGATTTCTTGTCCGAAACTGTCGGCAAGCGACGGAGCGGGATCGGTCGTGAAAATCAAGATCTTGTTTTCTCCGCGACGGACTTGCAGGGCTATTTTGCTTTGTCTTTTAGAAAATTCCTTTGCAAATTGCAATGATGCCGCCGCGGCCATAGTTGTTTTGCCAACGCCTCCTTTTCCGCCGAACATTATAAATTGCAATGGTTTTTCCAATAATGCGTTTAGCGCCATAGGATTCTTTTTTTATAATGATTTGCCCTTGTCTTTTTCTTTTAATTTGCAATGATTCTTTTGCAGTTTTTTAGGATCAATGCCAATCTGTATTTCTAAACCATAAGCGCTTTTATATTCTTTTCCATTTTTTGTTTTTCCATGAATTTCTCCTATTTCCCTATAAACTGACTTCCCTTCTTTTTCTAGCTTAACTAACAAATCAAATAAATTTCCAGCGCCATTGGCAAAACCGCTCTTTATTTTTTCCAGATTGATTTCCACTCCTCCTTTAATAGATTTAGCCATGAAGTTTCTTTATTAATTTTCTTGACGAAAGATTTGATCGGCTTAAGTCTTTCTTTAATTTTTTTCGTCTTCTTCTCTATTTTTTTTTCTGTCCGCTCTAACTTCTTTGTGATTTCTCCCAAGCGCTCCGCAAGAACACCTGTCGTATCATTGTCTATTTTTTTGTCTTCTTCAACCACGCCTATGCCCCTGCAGCGAATGCAAGAAAGTATCGCGGAACCTGAAGCCTTTCCCCTTCCCTGACAAGAAGGACATTTAACAATTGGATCTTTAAATTCCACTTCTCCTTTTCCGCGGCAAGCGGCGCAACGGCTGAATGTAGAATGGGGCTGCTTGCCTGATCCGCCGCAAAAAGCGCATTTGAATTTTTTGCCTTGCAAAATTTCTGCCATAGTTTTAGTTAAGACTTATACGATTGAAACTGTCATCCTGAACTTGTTTCAGGATCTTTTATCTGCTGCATTAAACAAACCCATAAATCTCCAAACATTTTTACTGGGATGAAAACACAATAACTGCATTAAACAAAAAAACGATTGAGTTTGTGTCGTAAATGAAAAGCAGTATTAAATAATATAAGTTAGACGAAACATTTAGTAGATTCTGAAATAAATTCAGAATGACGATCTTGAGCTTTCTATCACAAAATTGGTAGGTCTTGTTTAGTATTCAATTACCATTTTTGCGCGACCGCTTTTTTCTTTTTTTACATTAACACTCTCACTAATATCTTCCGGCGCTCTTTCTCCGCCTCTAATCTCAGCCGCTTTTTTTCTGGCTTGTTCCAAAAGAACATCCATTTCTTTTTCTATCTCCGGCAGTCTTTTATTGATTTGCGCTTTTCTCTTTTCCAGCTTCATCTTCTCTTTTACCAGATGATCGCGCTCATTGCGAGCCATGCTTAATTCAAGAATTGCAGTCGTAGAAAGCTGCGGCTTGGCGCTTCTTCTTGTCCGAGAAATTGATCGAAGATCGCGCAGATTGGCAATGTCGCTTAAACTTTTTAATGTTCTCATAGTTGTTGGATATTTATTATCTCCAGAAATAATTTAGCGAGAAACCTTTTTTGCATTTTTGAGTTATCAGCTTATCAACCAGCTTTCTTACCTTTTCGTGATTATTTCTCGCCCCTAGCCGCGAAGTCTCGGAGGAAAGAATGTCTTGGCAAATTTGGCGAAAAACTTTATTATTATTGTTAATCTCGGCTCCTTCGTGAGTCTTGCAGGATTTAGCAATCATTATCGCGGCTCTGACGGTCGGCGCAAATTCGTATTCGCCTGAATCTCGCAGTCCTTGAACAATACACACAATCATCTCTGCTTCTTTATGAGTCAAACCAGATTTTGCTTGACAGATGGCGACTTCAGTTGCGTGATCCATATAATCCAAATCAATAGTAATCATTCGATCTCTAAGAGCGTCTTGAGCTTTATGGACTCCCGCGTATTCTTCCGGATTAGAGGTGAAGATCGCGGTGAAATCCGGATGCACTCTCAAATACGCCTCGTCTCCTTCTCTGTTGGCAGGCAAGTCCATAACCCTTTCTTGCAAAACAGAAAGCAGAATATTGTTAGCTTCCGATCTGGAACGGGTAAATTCATCATAGACAAGCGTATAGCCATGCTTGCAAGCGATTGTCAAACGATTATCCGCCCAGCGCTTAGTCATATCTTCTTCAGTTTTATAAACCCGGGAGATAAAATTGTCCACTAATTTTCTGTAGCGATAACCGTGTTCGCCTCCGACTAAATCCGAAGTGCCAAGCTGGTCGTCTCCGTGGATTAAAACGACAGGCCTGTTGATTTTGCTTGCCACATGCATCGCCAAAGTAGTTTTGCCGGTTCCTGAAATTCCCCGAAAATGCACGGGAAAACCCGCTTTGATATAATTTAGAGCTTTTTGGGCAATATCCTTTACATAAGGAGTTTCCACAAAACCGGTAAGCGGCTGCGGCTCAACGACAAATTCCGATTCCTCTGAAGATAAATAATTAGACATAAGATTAATGATAAACTTACTATTTAATGGTTTGGTCCCGAGCAATATCTCGGTATAAGCCGCGACTTGCGTTATGACTTGGAACAAACTCTTTGACTTTCTAATATAGTTTTAAGCTGAAACTATAAAAGCTCGACCTTTTTTATTGTACTTTTTTATATTACCGAGCTGCCATTATTATTCTTCTTTCTCTTTCTCTTTTTTTAAATGTCCCGATTTTCTATCCTTTTTTAAAGACAGCCAAAATTTTCCAGCCTCTTTTTGATCAGTCGCATACTCTTTAATTAGTTCTTTGGCATCTTTGCGGACATCTTTCTGCCATTTGCTAATACTGTCTATCTGGGCGGCAATATCTTTCATCATTACCGCAAAATCTTCTTTTCTCGCTTTCTCGCTATGCGACAAAAAGCTCTTGATCTCATCTGCCGTTTTCTCAAGCTCTTTAACCATATCTTCTTGCTCTTTGTCAAATCGAGCGAGGATCTCCTTGACATTTTTTGCTGTATTCTTCACAAAATCGTGTCTGTCTTGCGTGGAAACTTGAATGTCTTCCACAAGACTTTTCATTGAGGTTGCTAATGACATAATTTTTTTCTCCTTAATTAAATTAATTTATTATTTTAACCCATCTGCCCTGACGCAGTCTCCGCCTCGGGACTGCGGCATAAATTTAATACTTTTCTCGTCGCAGTCCTCCGGGAGAGAGACTGCGACGGGACGAGATAGGTTATTTGATTCGACCTTTTTTAATTAATCCTAAATCATAAGCGCTTAAACAAGGAAGTCCTGTTTCAATATCAAGCATTTCTTCATTCTCTGGTATGCATCCGAAGGTTCTATCTTTTCCTGGAATTTTGTGGAGCTGTCCTCTCCCTTTGCATACAGCGCAAGGAAGCCGATGATGCTTGTATATTCCACCTCCCAAACATGCGGGACACTTTTCAAACGGCTCAAGAACAAAATTCTTTTTTCTTCCATTGCATATCTGGCATTTTGAAAGTTTTGACGGCACTCCGAAAGGATCAACGCCGCGGCCTTGGCAAAACGCGCAAATCACAAAAGAGCCATTGCTTGAATTCTTTTTAATTTTCTTCAATTGCTTCTTCGCCATATTTTTTGTTTTTTGCTGAATTATTCTCCGTCTCAATATTCATCGGGAGTTGGTCTGATTTCCGTCTTCTCCTTTTTCTTTTCCTTATAAAGAAAGCCGAGGGTCTCATTCCAAGCGCTGGCTACGGACTGCCTTTCTTTCTTAAAATTATCAAGCATTGTGTGAACTTCTTTTTGCATCTCTTGAATCTGTTCGGCGGCGAATCCGCCTGTTTCCGACATCCTTCTTTCTTGCTCTTGTTTAATATCAATCATCATTTTCTTAAAATCTTTAATCCGAATTTTCTCGCCTTTTCCTAAAAGACTTTTTAATTTTTCCGCCACCATTTCTTCTTCTTCGCGAAAATCTTCCAGCATCTTTCTCACTTGCTTCTCGCGCTTATTCTGCGCGGCGATAATGTTCGCCATCATACGATTAAAATCTTTCTTTCTCAGCGACTCGCATTTGGCTAAAACTTCTTGTAATTCCTTAGACATATCATTCCGCTTTTCTTTGAAACCGCTCATTATTTGATGCGTGTCTTCAATAATTTCGCCAACTATTTTTATTCGAGCATCATACGAAACGACAATATCCCGCGCCAAATCTTTTAAATTTCTCCCCTCCTCTCGCGATTCTTCAGTCTCGCTTGAAACCGCTTCCGGATTTATTTGTTTTTTCGGTGAACTCATAGTGGCGAATTTAATTTATGTGACAATTTAACAATTTTTTGATCAATGCAATTGGATTAAGGCATGCTTTCAATCCTGCCTCTTTCGATAAAGTTTATTATCTGAAGTTGGCTATAGAAGGATCTCTAAAATTTTATACGCGGCTGCAAAATTTATTTAGATGCTTCTATCAATCTACGGGACGCCTTATTCAACAATTTTTACATTCCTCTTTAATCGAACTGCGTCCATATTTCAGAACTGCGCTCTCAACTTAAGCAGCGGAAGCGCTTGTGGTAAGACCGACCGCTTCTGCGTATTTGAGGTATGTCTCAACGGACGCAATTACAACTCTTGCTTCAATCGCCAGAAGCTCAATTCCAACCAATGAAATTCTTACCCAAGCGTCAATCACGACGCCTTTGTCCAGAATTCTGTCCACGACTTCCACCAAGCTGGAACTTGCCATTGTTTTTTCTACAGCCATATTGTTTTTGTCCTTTCTTATTTTTATTTTTTAATTTTGTCGACCTTTTTATATTTAACACTCGTAATTATTGATTTAATATTTCCGCTTAAACGAGGGCATGGGCACTATCTATTCTTTGACAATCAATCAAAGAATTTTGGCACAAACCCATCCCCCCGCTTGAATGAAAACATTCCCGGCGCCGAAACCTTTTAAAAATAAAAAAGACACAAAAAACCTTTTGATAGATTTGATTGTGCCTTTATATTTTTAATTTTGGAATTTTGGAACCGGCGTTAAGTTATAAAATTTTTGGGAAACAAAAAATCCCCGCCGCGCGCAAAACGCAAACAAGGATATAAGCTTCTGTTCAAATTACTTAAAAAATCTCTATTGAGTTTCAAAAAAATGCGAGTGAAATTCGGGGGGGGGGGACACAACATAAACTTACAGACAATAAAATCAAACGATTAGCTTCGCCAACAAACTCTAAGATAAATTCCAGTATTTTTATTTTCATCCTCCTGATCCTCCTTAAATTATTTTTTATTTTGTTTTTTTTAATCCCGCTGACATCACTATAACACAAAAAATAAAACCGTCAAATAAGAAAATTGCGAATAACTTTTTTTTAGAAAAAAAGAAATTCAATCTCTTTTATAAACTTACATTAAGAAACGGCGATTGTCAAATAATAATATCGTTCTAGATTCTGCAACCATTTTTATTTTACTTTTCTAATCCCGCTGACATCACTATAACACAAAAAATAAAACCGTCAAATAAGAAAATTGCGAATAACTTTTTAGCCCCGCCGCAGTCCCGAGGCGGAATATTCTAAATTCCAAATTCCACATTCCAAATTCTACTCCCTGAACACTTCCCTCGCTTCGTTCCAGATCTGGTCGTCTCCGTGTTTTACTTTCAGCCAGTACCACCATTCCCCTCCCCATAAATAAGCTTCCGAGAATTCCACTTTTTTCACATATTCTATGTTCTCGCGGAGCTGCTCCAAGCTCATTGATTTGTACTGTTCCTCCAACGGCGTGTCTATTATCATTTTCGGACCCCATGGCTCCGCTTGCAGTTCCACGATTATTATTTTATCAACGCCAGTTATAAACATAATAATCGCCGCTTTCAACCTGTAAGAAATTGAAGCGATCGGATAATGGACATAGCCGAAATAGTCGTCCCATACGATTCTATATAAAGTGGTTCCCAAAATATCCGCTCTTTTTCCGGCGCTATACCAAGTGCCGAGCTCTCCGCTGTCTGAAATTATAATGGGGCGACTATCCAAAGAACGGACAGTCGTAATCTCTCTGTCCAGAAAATTCTCATCAAATTTCGGACATTCGCCATACGGAAGAAACGGTTCGTTTTCCACCTGCCAAGCAACAATGTTTTCTTTATACCTGTATCTTTCCACGACTTTTGTCATAGCCTTGATAAGCTCATCCTGCCTTTCGTATTTATTAAGCCCTTTCGCCCAATCGGGAATGTGGCATTCCGGCCAACGCGGCTGTTTCTGTCCCAGAGTTAAAATAATTTTTACTCCTCGTTTCTCGGCCTCTTCTATCTGCCAGTCAAGATTTTCAAAATAATAATCGCCTCTCTCGTTTTCAATTTCCGTCCAATAAGAAGGCAGCCGCAATCTTTTGACCCCGGCATCGTCAAGCAAAGCCAGATATGTCTCCTTCCAATCCAGCCCCAGATACTGCGCGAAATCCTTGCTGAATGTCACGCCGTATTTCACATCCTCCCTCCTCGGCACATAAACAAAATAAATCGCGGCTATAAAAATACCAAACAAAACAACCCCCGCAATAACTTTTTTTCTGGTTAGTTTCAGATGGCTTTTGATTATGTTTTTAATTGTTGACATAGATTGAAATTATTTTTTCTCATTCGCCCATTCGCGCGAATGAGGGAGTGGAAGATTATTTATTATCTTGAATTACAAAATAATTTTGTCATCCTGAACAATGTCATCCTAAGCATAGTCGAAGGATTGTTTCAGGATCTTTTCTCGGCTAGGGTTATGTTTTGTTTATCTAAGCCGAATGTAGCATACAATAGATTCTGATCCGCCAGCTGGCGGACAGAATGACAGTTGTTAAAATATTTTGTAGGTTATCCTAAACTATTTTACCCCACCAACAAAACCAACCCGATTCCGATTAGGATGATGGCGGAGATTTTTTGAAAAATTATTTTTTCGCCGGCTTGTTCGTGATATAGTTTGGGAAACTTTTTGGAAAGAACTATCGCAAAAAAAAGAATGAAAACATATTGGACGGATTGCAGGGAATTTATTATAGCCACCTTGCTGCCTTCAATTGAAATCGCGTAAAAAATCAAAGTTGCCGCCAGCGCCGCCAGAATTTTGTTCGGGACGAATAAACAGGCGGTTCTTTTTTTGATCGTTTCCGGAGCGGAGAATATTTTTTCTCTATTATTCTTAGAAATAAGCAAAAGCATCGCCCCTAAAAATCCGCCAAACTGAAAAAGGAAGAAGCCGTCAAAAAAATCCAAGCGCAAATATAGATATTTTATCAGAGTATAATATAACGCAAAAAGAAATCCCGCCAAAACGGCCAGTAAAAAACCTTTAGCTATGGAAAATTTTCCGTGATCAAGTTTTGAGGACAAAAGAAATCCGCCCGCGACAAAAAAGGAAAAGGCTATGAATTGCCCAATCGCTAAAAGCTCGCCTAAAATAAAATATGACAATAAAACAGTAAAAATGGGAATGGTTGCGCCAACGATAGGCATTACTGTTGACGCCTCGCCGAGCTTCAGCGCTTTATAGAAAATCAGAAGCGCGAAAATAAACAAAGCTCCGTTCGCTATGCCTAAAATAAATAATCCAGTTTCCGGCATCGCAAATCCGACGATCGGGATAAGCGCGAGAAACAAAATTTGAAAAACCCCCGAATAAAAAGTATACGCGACCGGCTTCAGAACTGTGTTGGAAACAATATGCTTGTCTATAATAACGACCATAGCATTCAAAAAGTGCGCGACAATTGTGATTAGGACCCAAGATAGCATAAAATTATAATCTTATCCGAAATTATTCCACCTCTTAAAACTTCACAACCTCGCCTTCCTTGATTTCCATATCCCTGCTTTTATCAAACGAGTTTTTTAAATCCGGCTGGCGGAGTGTTTCTTGCTTGGGAATATTCTTGGGAATATCTTCGGCGATATTTTTAGAAATATTTTTTGGGCTGAAATCATCTTCCAGAATGGCATCAGCTGGCTTTTCAAGGGCTTTTTCTTTCTTTTGAGAGTTTAGATTGTCTTCTGCGATAATTTCTTTGTTTTGGTCTTGATTCTGGCCTTGATTCTGATTTTTATTTTTTATTTCATCGCTTTGAATTGAAGGCATTGTCGCGGGTTTATTCTTATTTTCCAAACTAATTTTTTCTCTTTCCAACTTTTTTGCTTCCGGTCCTTTCGCTTCCGGCTTTTTTACTTCCGCTTCCGGTTCTGCCTTTTGAACAGTTTCCCATTTCTCCGTTTTTTTTCCAAAATTATTGCTGCCGGTTTTTAGCGACTCCGCCATTTGCCTTCTTACTTCCACGAGGCAATTCTTGCAATAGGTGGATCTTTTGGGATCCGGTTTAAAAGGAACTTTTATTTTTTCCTTGCATATTTCGCACACCGCGTCCCATATTTCCTTTTCCTCCGTTTCTCTCGCATAGCTTCCCTGCCTTGTTTCTTTCGGCTCTCTCGTTTCTTTCGGCTCTCTTTTTTCATACCCGCTTTTTTTATAAGCGGTATTTTCTTTTTTATTTTCTTCGTTTTTATTTTCCTCGTTCATTCCCGACCATCTGGAAATTTTTTCTTCCACGACTTCCCTTTTATTCGCGTATCTTTCTCTGGAAACTCTGATTATTTTTTCCGCGCTGCTTTGCTCCGTCACTTTGAGCGGAGACAGAGTCGTCGCGGAAAAAGCGTCTCCCGTAACCCCGTCTATCATTAATTTTAAATATACATCGTACTTCGCGAGATTAACCAGATCGTTCATCATAAACACCGGCTCAAATTCCTTTTCCAGCCATTCCGCGTCCGCGGCCCCCACCCTGAAAGCGATGAGGGTTCCCACATTTCCGAATATGGCGTCGCGGACTTCTTCTTCCAGCTGTCCGATGTATTGGTGCGCGATAATTAAATCCAATCTGTATTTTCTGGCTTCCGATAAAATTCCGGCAAACGATTCCGTGGCAAAATTCTGGAATTCGTCCACATAAAGATAAAAGTCTTTTCTTTCTTCTTCGGGAATGTCAGATCTACCCATAGCGGCCAATTGAATTTTGGTAATAAGCATCGCCCCCAGAAGAGCGCTATAGTCTTCGCCGATTTTTCCTTTGGCGAGATTTAAAATGAGTATCTTTTTATTGTCCATTATTTCTCTCATATCAATAGTGGAGTTGGTTTGGGAAATTATGTTTCTGACGAGAGAACTGGAAAGAAACTGTCCGACTTTATTCTGAATCGGAGAAATGGCGTCAACCGTAAATTGGCTGGAATATTTTGTGAACTCATTGAGCCAAAAAGCTTTTACAACCGGATCCGTAACTTTGTTCACCACTTTTTTCCTGTAATCCTTGTCAATAAACATTCTCGGCACTCCGAGAAGAGTGCTTCCCGGATATTCCAAAAGCGCCAAAATCACATTTCGGAGCAGATATTCCAATCGCGGCCCCCACGAATCAGCCCAGATTTTCTTGAAAACTCCGATAAGCCCCGAAGCGACCAAGTGCCTGTATTTCGGATCAACCTGCTCCATAACATTAAAAGCGATCGGATAATCCACATCCGCCGGATTAAAATAAACCACATCATTAATTCTTGATGCGGGAATAAAATTCAAAATTTTCTCGGCCAGATCTCCGTGGGGATCAACAACGGCGATCCCGTTTCCGGCTTTAATGTCAGTAATAATCATCGTTTCCAAAAGGTTCGTTTTCCCCATCCCGGTCTTTCCTATGACATACACATGCCTTCTGCGGTCGTCTCTTTTAACGCCAAAAATATGCTCCTTCCCTCTGAAATTCGTTTTCGCGAAATAGGTAATATCTTTTTCCATGACATTAGTATTAAGTATTTAGTATCAAGTATTTAGTATTCGGATATTGAAAGTTAAGAATGTTAAAATGATTTTTATACCGGCAGTTCTGCCGGGGGCTTGCCTCTCTTGGCTTCAACTCGAGGAGCCATAGGAGCCTTAACTTCAATCGTAGGAAAGTGGTAAATTGTCGCCAGCTCTTCCGTGTTTAAGACATAGCTTCTTTGATCAAATTCCCTTCTTTTATACTTTCGGAGGATTTGTCTTTTTCTCAAAGCTTTCCTGTAATCCGTCAGAAAATAATAAGCGCTGGTTTTTGTTTTCGGGTTAGGAACAAGGCTGTTTAAATTCTGAGATCCGAATTGAGAAAGAAAAGAAAATACAATGGCGTTCCCTTTTGTTTTGTCAAAAATATCCCTTTTCGCCAAATAAATCCAGCGAATATCCGTTTCAAAACCGGGCCTTTTTACGCTATTTTCTATGGCGGAAACCACATCTTTTTCTCCGGGAGAAAGATGAAGCATCATACTTAGAGACTCTTTTTCCTCTTTCTTTTTATCTTCTTTCGGATTAAGGCTTTGCGGGGAAAAAAAACCAAGAAGAGTATATCTTCCGAGATCAACTATCTCGCTCACGATAAGCGAAAAAAATCCCTCTCCTTTTTTATTTTTTGGATTTTTTCTCCCGATGAGTTTAAGCACCAAATCATCAGCTTCTTTTTTCCAATCATCATTAACTGCCCTGGCCAAAATTTGAATCCAGATTTGCTCTCCTTTTCGCAGCTTGCTCACTCCTTCCACGATATTTGAAATCGGATCAATAAAATCTCCGGATGCCGTGTCTTCATATTCTTTATAAGTTCTGATTGGATAGGAATCTTCTTTGCTCAGTTTCATATCAGTCCCCCACAATTCATAATCCTCGCTGGGAATATCATCGGGAACATCCCTGACATAGTCTTCAGCCTCTTTTATTTCAGCTTCCGGATATTGCGCGTATATTTGAGCTTCTATCATATCCGAAGACAATTCCGGAGCTCTGATATAAAAATGAATGTCGCCTTCTATGCTCACAATTTCAAAACTAAACCACACATCCACCATTCCTCCGAGATAAACATCGTATAAAGTATCTATCACAACATCGTAAGTGCTGTAAATAGCCGCAAAAAACTCGTCCATGGTTTTCGGTCTTTTCTCTATTTCCTTGGGAATTTTTATTTCCAATAATTTCCATTTGATTCCTCTGATGTATTTTTCCTGAACATAATTAATCCAGGCGATTTCAAAAATAGGCCACAAAATCAGCGGCGTAAAAAACCACCACCACTGAAGATAGAAAGCAAAAGCTTCCTTAAAAGATTCCATTAACACAAAAGAAAGTGTTAGCATAAATTAAATTTATTTCAATCTATAAACCTTATTCGCCAGTTTTTCAAAATGTTTTTTGTTTTGCAGATTAAGGATAATCGTATTTTCCTTGACTATTCTTCTCTCCAAGACTTTTTCAATTATCTCATTCTGCCCCATTTCTTTTCCGGTCTGATTGAATATCTCCAGCAAAACATCCAGCACGGTTCCCGGCTTATAGCCCCATTCGGAAAGAGCGTAAATGCCTCTGCCTATAAGAACGGACCTTCTGTCTTTTATCAACTCATTGTGAACGGTTTGGTTATTGGGCCTTTTTTCGTTTCGCCAAATTTCGCTTATTCCATCTGTAATTGAAATAAAATGAAGAGGGTTTTTGTTTTTTTTCAAAGTCAAATACGCTTTATCCCGGACGCTTCTCGGATTGATATGAGGCCAATTTCGGCGCCCCCATTCTCCGATGACGCTTCGCAAAATAATTTTATTGGAAGAAAGATAAGATTTCACGGCTTCCTCAGAAAGATTGGGAAAATTATTGTCTTTTAGCAAATTCAGTATTTCTTCAAAGCTCAAGCTTTTCCCGCTTTCCGTCAAATATTTTTCCAATATTTTTATCGCGCCGCAAAACTTCGCAAAACTTTCTTTTTCATAAAAATATATTTTTTTGCAAGCCTTGGTTTCTTTGGCCGTTTTTATTTTATCGTCTAAAGATAAAATCAATAAAGCCACTTGCCTATTTATATTATCACGATTTTCACTTTTAAACAAATACTTGATTATTTCTTCTTCGCTCATAACTCCGCCGCGGGAATCAATGGTTTTTTTCAGGTCGTTGAAAATCAAGCCGATATTATGCTTTTTGCCTGTTTGTTTCAGCTTCGCGATAGCTTCCGCTTCAATCTGCCTCACTCTCTCTCTGGTAATATTATATTTCATTCCGATTCCATCCAGAGTTTCCGCGCTCCCTCCTTCAAGATTAAATCTTTTCCGAATAACATCCGCCGATCTTTCCGGAAGCTCTTTGATTAAACTAAAAACAAGATTTCTAAAATCTGTTTTTTGATTTTTATTTAGCTTTTTATTATCTTCTGTCATGTTTTTAAATCAAATGAATTAATTCCTCCTATATTTGCGCCTAAAGCGCCCCTCCTAAAAACTTTTTCTCGCAATTTAATATATCACATTTAATGCGCTGTGTCAATGAGGACGAGCTACATTCTACTCCGAAGTGCAACATTACCAAAGAACATCTAAGTTGGTATAAT
>CAYPQL010000006.1:0-35412 GCA_964412905.1 uncultured Candidatus Saccharibacteria bacterium | reverse complement strand
ATGAAATATATCACGACTTATTGAATATAAATTTAGATATTAAAATGCTTACATTCATAATTAACGGGACAAAAGAAGCGGTGACTTTCGGCATAAAATATAAAAATACATTTGTCGGGATAAACAGTGGAACAAGAGAAGAAGCGCATCGAGATTTAGGGACATATATAACCGTGAAGAAAATTGAAAAGGCGATTGAACTGGGCGCTGACAAATATGACGCGGGAATTGAAGATCTGGGATGGAAGGAAAATTGGCATTTTGAAAAAATCCCGCAGAGGATTTTTATAAAATAATAGCTCAGCTGAAACAATGCTTGTGATATAATAACGCGCTATTATGTTTTTAATTTTTTAAGCAAGAAAATTATTTGCCAATCTCTTCTCTCGCTAATTTATATATCCCTCATTCGCGCGAATGGTGGAAGGAGGATAATATTTTTTTGTTCGCTCCAGTCTCCTGACTGGAGCGTTTTGTGTTTATAGGCAAGCTTCTGAAATTTCACAATAGTCTCCATTCAGGAGAATGGAGCCAACAACGAGACTTTATAAACTTTATAACTTTATAAACTTTATAACTTATATCCATTGCTCTAAACAAAATTTTAAGCTATACTGTTTGTGTGATAAGCAGTTTAAGCTAGCGCAATATATGGCAAGAAAAAGAAGAAAAAGAAGAGATTATAATAACGGCGGAGCGAAATTTAATTTACCGGAAATTGAAGTTGGCGAGGGGACAAAAAAGGATGTTGTGGCGATTTTCTTTTTTGTTTTGGCGCTGATAAGTTTTTTGAGCTTCGCGGACCTGTCCGGCGGACTGGGAGAAAAATTGAGCGGAGTTATCAAAATTTTATTCGGCTGGGGATTTATTCTTTTCCCCTTTGTTTTAATTTTGAGCGGGTGGAGGATAATCAAATCGGAAACCGTTTTTGCCGGCAGGACTTCCGTTTTGGGAACGGTGATAATGGCTTTCGCCGTCCTTTCTTTTTTGCATATTTTCTATGAGCCGAGCGCGATGTTTGAAATCGCGAAATCCGGTTCGGGCGGAGGGCTTTTGGGAGCGTCTCTGGCTTGGGTTTTGGCGGGGATAATCGGCAAGTGGGGAGGGCTGGTTGTTATTTTCGCGCTGTTTATTATTTCAATATTATTAATTTTTAATATGCCGTTCGCGGACTTGCTCGCTTCAATCAAGTTCGCGCGGACAAACGGCAAGCTTAATTTAAATAAAGAAAATGGCGAAGAAAATGAAATTGATAAAAATAATAATAAAAAAGACGAGGAGGAGGAAATTAAAATTAATATATCCGGAAAAAGCAGTGAAAATAATTTAGAAAAGAAGGGAATACTTTCTTTTTTATCGGGCAGGATAAAGAATAAAAAGAATATAAAAGAGCCTGCCTACCGGTCAGGCAGGCCTGAATTTTCGGTCAAAAAAATAGACGAAGATAATATGAATATCGCGGAAGAGGAAGACGAAAATAACAGCGGCAAAGCGGCCGGCGGAAATAATTTTGATATTAAAGAAAAAACCTTGATCGCAAATTCTAAAAATATTCCGGACAAGCCTAAGCGAAAAATACAAAATTGGAGAATTCCTTCCCCCAATCTTCTGGACGGAAAAGACAGCGAACCCACCAGCGGAGACATCAAAGCCAATTCAAATATCATCAAAAGGACGCTTTCCAATTTCGGAATTGAAGTTATGATGGGCGAGGTGAATGTCGGGCCTACCGTCACGCAATATACTTTGAAGCCGGCGGTGGGAATCAAGCTCAGCAGAATAACCGCGCTTCAAAACGATCTCGCGCTCGTGCTCGCGGCGCGGTCTCTCAGGATAGAAGCTCCGATTCCGGGCAAATCATGGATCGGGATTGAATTGCCGAATCAGTCCGTGGCGATGGTCAGGCTGAAAAATATTTTGAGTTCCGCCGGTTTTTATAACAGAAAATCAAACTTGAATATAGTCTTGGGCAGGGATGTGGCGGGTGGCGCGATTTTGGCCGATCTTGCCAAGATGCCGCATTTGATGATCGCCGGATCCACCGGAAGCGGGAAGACGGTGTGCATAAATACTTTGATAATAAGCCTTCTTTTCCAAAATAATCCCGAGATGCTGAAATTTATAATGATTGATCCCAAAAGAGTTGAGCTCACGCCGTATAATGAAATCCCGCATCTTTTGACGCCGGTTATAACTGATCCGGACAAGGCCGTCAATTCTTTGAAATGGTCAATCTCGGAAATGGAAAACAGATATGAAACTTTGAGCCAGCTGGGCTGCCGGAATATTGAATCCTATAATCAGGCCGTGAGGACAAAATACAAGCAGAGAGAAATTTTGCCGTATATCATAATTGTTATTGATGAGCTGGCTGATCTTATGGCGACGCATGGCAGAGAGGTTGAAGCCGCGATTGTCAGATTGGCTCAAATGGCCAGGGCAGTGGGAATTCATCTAGTTCTTTCAACTCAAAGGCCTTCGGTGGAAGTTATAACGGGACTCATCAAAGCGAACATAACCACCAGAATCGCTTTCCAAGTGGCAAGCCAGATTGATTCGCGGACCATTCTTGATATGTCGGGAGCCGAAAAACTTTTAGGAAACGGAGATATGCTTTATCTTTCAGGCGACTCAAACAAGCCGAGAAGAATTCAAGGAGTGTTTATTTCCGAAGAAGAAGTTAAGGCGATTGTGGAATTTTTAAAGAGCCAGAGAGATGAAGAAGATGAATATGACGAGAAGATAACAGAATCAAGAAAATCATCAATTGATTTGGCGAGCGATGATAATATAATTGATGATGATATGTATGATGAGGCGATTGAAACCGTGGCGAATGCCGGAAAAGCTTCCGCTTCGCTTTTGCAAAGAAGGCTGAGAATCGGATACGCCCGCGCCGCGCGATTGCTTGACTTGATGGAAGAGCAAGGCATAATAGGTCCCGCGAACGGCGCGAAGCCGAGGGAAATCTATGGAACGGGAAAAATTGGAGAAGATGGGGAAAGAGATTAAATTGTTCTGTTATTAATTTCGGAGAAAATTTCAAAATCTAAATTATTTCAAATTACTCCTAATCAAATCCAAAATCCAAATGACATAATCGCTTATCTTCTTTAAGGAAGTGTCATTTCGAACGCCTCGTGAGAAATCTGAATATTATAGAAATATCTAGAATTTATAGATTTCTCGCTAATCGCTCGAAATGACAGATATTTAGGATAAATGTTTTTTAGAGCGGCTGAGTAGTTGTTAAATGACGAAAAATTTGAAATTTGAGCTTTGATATTTGGAATTATATTTCTGCCAGCTCATAAAGTTCACGGATAAAAATTAACAATAGAGCAATACAACAATGTAACAATGTAATTTTATGCTTACCCAATTCAAAACCAAACAAGTAAATGCCACCATAACTGTCGGGGAGCGCTTGAAAAAGAAAAGGGAAGAAAAAGGAATTTCAATTAAAGAAGTCGGCGAGAGATTGAAAGTGAAAGCGGATTATCTTTCCAATCTTGAGGAAAATAATTACGACAAGCTTCCTCCGGATGTTTATGTCAAAGGTTTTATCAAAGGCTATGCGGCTCTTGTCGGATTTGACGCGCGAGAAATGATTGATCTGTATAATAAAGAAAGAGCGATAGGCGAGAAAATTGAGAATAGAAAACAAGTTGGGAAGATGGCGGAGAAAAAAAAGTTCTCAATTTCCAGATATATAATAATAACTCCGAAGATCTTAACAATTTTTTCCAGCCTGATTATTTTATCTATCGCCGGATATTATTTGTTCCATCAATTAAGCTCTTTTAATTCGGCGCCGTATCTTTTTGTTTCCAATCCGATTGCCGATCAATCCCAGAGTGAATCGGAAATAGAAATAACGGGTCAAACGGAAAAACAGGCGTCTCTTAAAATAAACGGAGA
Organism: uncultured Candidatus Saccharibacteria bacterium; assembly: GCA_964412905.1. GTDB lineage: Bacteria > Patescibacteriota > Minisyncoccia > JAHIHE01 > JAGLIN01 > CAYPQL01. The sequence continues at coordinate 31,491 of CAYPQL010000006.1, read as the reverse complement.
AGATGTTTTTGTTGATTCCGATGGAAATTTCAAGCAGGTTATTATGCTCAAGCCGGGAAGCAATGTTCTTGATATAGAGGCCACGAATAAATTCAACAAAACCGCCAAACTTATAAGGAATATAATTTATGAAAAAAAACCGGAACCGTTTGAGCCGGAGGTTGAAAATAATGCCGGAGAAGTTAACGGCGCTTCCATAGAAAATAATAATACAAATGAAAATTTAAAGCTTGACGGAAAAGTTGAGCTTATAGGACCATAATTAGAATTTTGAATTTTGAATTTTGAATTTAGAATGATGAATTTAGAATTTTCTTGTCATTCTGAACCTGTTTCAGAATCTATTCTGTGATATGTTTTAGCTTAATATATTTCACAAGACTAGAGGTTATAGACGAAAGATCCTGAAATAAATTCAGGATGACAAATTTATTTTGTGATTTAATTTCTAACAATAAAATTTATGGTAAAAGAAGAAGAAAAAAAAGAGGAGGATAAAAAGGAGGAAAAGAGGGAAGATGAAAAAAAAGAGACTAAGGAGGGGATGGCGAAAGAAAAGTTATTAAACGAAGCGCTGGATGAAATCAAAAGCAGGTTTGGCGAGGGATCTATAATGAAGCTGGGAGAAGCGAAAGCTATGGATGTTGAATTTATTTCCACAGGATCAATATCGCTGGACATCGCTCTCGGCGGCGGAATTCCCCAAGGAAGAATTATAGAAATTTATGGTCCGGAATCCAGCGGGAAAACAACTTTGTCTTTGCATGTTATCGCGGAGCTGCAGAAAAGAAAAGGAACGGCGGCTTTTGTGGACGCGGAACACGCGCTTGATCCGGAGTATGCCAAAAAAATCGGAGTTAAAACAAACGAGCTGATAATCTCCCAGCCGGACAGCGGAGAACAAGCTTTAGAAATTGTGGAAGCTTTGGTCAGGTCTAACGCAGTTGATTTAATTGTTATAGATTCTGTGGCAGCCTTGACTCCCAAGGTTGAAATTGAAGGAGAAATGGGCGCGTCTCACATGGGGCTTCAAGCCCGCTTGATGAGCCAAGCGCTCAGGAAGCTTGCCGGCATTACGCATAAATCAAACGCTACGGTTATTTTTATCAATCAAATCAGAATGAAAATAGGCGTTGTCTTTGGAAACCCGGAAACAACCACGGGAGGAAACGCGCTCAAATTTTATTCTTCGGTCAGAATTGAAGTCAGAAAATCAGCGCAAATAAAACAAGGAGATAATATAATAGGCAACAGAGTCAAGGCGAAAGTCGTCAAAAACAAAGTCGCTCCGCCTTTCAAAATCACGGAATTTGACATAATGTATAACGAAGGAATCGCGCGCTATGGAGACATCCTAAACACGGCGGTAAAATATGAAGTGATGAAAAAAGGCGGCGCATGGTATAATTACGGCGAAATAAAAATCGGCCAAGGCTATGAAGCCAGCCGAAAGTTCTTAAAAGAAAACCCGAAAATAACAAATGAAATCATCGCCAAAATAAACCAAGCGGTGAAAAAGGAAGTGGAAGCCGCGTCGCAATAGGCTAGTGCAATTTTATTTCATTAAAGCAAACTCGGCCTCTAGAAAACTTAGAGGTCGAGTCTTTGCAAAATCAGTGATTACTTTGAATACTTGACACATCTATTTTGACCACTATAATATACATATTGCGCAGAAAGGATATAAATTGCACAGTATAATCAAAAATATGCTCAAAAACACCGTTTTAAAACAACAACAAGAGAAAGAGAGACTTTTATCTTTGCCTTATATAGAAAGGATAAAAACGGCGGAAGCCCGAAAATGGCTTAATTCGGATTTAATAAAAGTCGTTTTAGGCCCCCGCCGCGCCGGGAAATCAGTGTTTTCTTTAATGCTTCTCAAAGATAGACCTTTCGCTTATTTTAATTTTGACGATGAATCGGCGCTTGAACAAGGCAAGCTGGATTACGATGAGCTTATGCAGGAATTGCGCGCCGCGTATGGCGAGACAAAAACCATTCTTTTTGATGAAATACAAAATCTGCCTAAGTGGGAATTATTTGTGAATCGCCTGCATCGGGAGGGGTATAATTTAGTTTTAACAGGATCAAACGCTCGTCTTCTCAGCCAAGAATTATCAACCGCTCTTACCGGCCGGCATATACCCATAGAATTATTGCCTTTTAATTTTAAGGAATATTTGCGCGCCAAGCAATATGAATTTTCAACGGACAAACTTTTGATACCCGAAGAAAAGGGCAAGTTTTTATTTTTGCTGGAACAGTATTTTGTAAGCGGCGGTTATCCGGAAGTGACGATTAAAAACCTTGATCCAAAAGGATATCTGGATGTTCTTTTTGACTCCGTGCTTTTCAAGGATGTGGTTAAAAGGCATAAGGTGAGATTTACCGGAGAGATAGACAACCTTGGCTCGTATTTGATAAACAATGTTTCTAATCTATACAGCTTGCGGAAACTGGCTCGCGTACTTGGCTTTAAAAGCGGCGTCACTTTGGAAAAATATGTAAGCTATCTGACTGAAGCTTATATAATATTTTCACTCCATCGTTATTCTTGTAAAGCCGGCGAGCGATTAAAATCTCCTAAAAAAGTTTACGCGGTGGACAACGGTTTTATAACGGCCAAAGCTACCCAGCATTCGCCTGATGCCGGCAAGCTTTTGGAAAACTTGGTTTTTACCGAAATGATAAAACAAGGAAAGAAACCTAACCGTGATATATTCTATTATATGACCAGGAATGATCGGGAGATAGATTTTATCATGAAAGAAGGCATAGCCGTGACGGAATTAATACAAGTGGCTTATGAAATAAGCAATCCGGATACGGAGCAACGGGAAATAAAAGCTCTAGTAGAGGCTGGCGGGGAGTTGGGGGTGAATAATCTCACGATATTGACTTGGAATGAAAAGAAAGAAGTCAAAAAAGACAATTTGACCGTTAATTTTATTCCTGTTTGGGAGCGGTTTTTAAAGTGATGATCCGCGATTTTCCGATGATGCTGGAGGGGGGCGGAGAGGTTTATGAGGCAGAATCTTGATTTGCTGATTTTAAAACAAAATTTTGACTTCTCAAACAGTTATACTAAAATTAAAGCGCAGTTCAATTTTAGCAATGGCATCTTATTTATGTTTATGTTAAGCGGAAATTAGAGGATGCCTTTTTTGGAAAAAATTATAAATTATTTGTATCAATTATGAAATCTATAAAAATTTTAGGAGCTGGAATTTCCGGATTGACTGCCGCGATAAACTTGGCAAAAGCAGGATATAAAGTTGATGTTTACGAGAGAAACAAAGACGTCGGGATGAGATTCGGAGGTGATCTTCAAGGTCTGGAAAATTGGTCAGATAAAGAAGATGTTTTAGAAAGCTTAAGAAGAATGAATATTAAAATAAATTTTGATTGCGATCCTTTTTCAAAAATCATTTTCACTAATAGTGAAAAACAAGCAGAAAGAAATATGGAAAAACCATATATGTATTTGGTCAAAAGAGGAAATGTCATGGGAAGTTTAGATTATGATTTAAAAAAACAAGCCATTGAGGTGGGGGTAAATATTCATTTTGAGAGCACGCTAGATCAGAAAACAGCCGATATAATTGCAACTGGTCCTCGCACAAAAGAAGTGCCCGGGCTAGCAAAAGGAATTATATTTAAAACAAAACTGAAAGACACAGCAATTACTTTGTTTAATAATAAAGCCGCTTTTAAAGGATATTCTTATCTTTTAGTGACAAAAGGGTATGGCTGTATGTGTACGGTAGTTCTTAATGAGCTTGGACGAGTTAATAATTGTTTCGAAGAAACAAAAAGAATTTTTCTTAAAATGACCAAACTGGATATTCAAAATCCCAAGAATGTCGGGGGAGTCGGCTCTTTTTCAATTAGAAATATTTTTAAAAAAGATAATAATTTATTTGTCGGCGAAGCGGCCGGGCTTCAAGATGTATTATGGGGCTTTGGGATGAGATACGCGTTTGCTTCCGGTTTCCTTGCCGCGCAAAGCATTATCAACGGCGAAGATTATGAGAAAAAAGCTAAAGAGCAGTTTTCTAGTAAATTGAAATCTAGCCTGGTAAATCGATTTTTATGGGAGAGAGTCAGTTTTGGCAATTATGCGTTTTTAATTGATAAGTTAAAGAATAGCAAGGATTTGTTCGGTTTATTATATTCTTTTCATAATTTTAATTTTTTGCAAAGGTTCATTTATCCGATTGCTTTAATTTATATGCGAAGAAAATATCCTAAGCTAAAACTATAATAAAGCAATTATAGAAAATTTTTACCGAACCATCTTTTCTAACCTCTCCCAATCCTCCAATTTCAATTCCTGCGCGCGGGCGTTTGGGCTTAGGCCTGCTTTTGATAGAATTTTCTCGCTTTCTTTTTTATCAATATTCAAACCGGCGGAAAGGTTATTCACTAATTTCTTTCGTTTGGATGAAAAGCCGATTTTGATGATTCGGAAAAGATTTTTATAATTATCTTTAGGCGCGCGATCAGTCGCGTCTTTTTTTATGTTTTTTATTTTCAAAATCGCCGAGTCAACTTTCGGCTCGGGATAGAACGCGGATTTATCAACAAAGCTGACAATTTCCGGCTCGCCGTAAATTTGGACGGAAAGGGCGAGAATGCTTAACTTTCCAGGCTTGGCGCAAATTCTTTCCGCCACTTCTTTTTGGACAAGCAAGACAATAAGCTCCGGCTTTGTTTCGGCTTCTAAAAATAATTTTATGATCGGTGAGGTGATGTAATAAGGAATATTGGAAACGAGCTTGTATTTCCCGTCGGGCGCGTATTTTGAAAGAAGTTCGTCTAAGTTTATTTTGAGAATGTCATCGTTAATAATTATGGAATTTGGAATTTGGAATTTGGAATTTGGAATTTTAATATTCGAAATTCCATATTCAAAATTCATTATTCTATTCTCTAGCATCTTTGCCATTTTGTTGTCCTTTTCAATCGCTACAACTTTCCCGCATCTCGCGGAAAGTTCTCGCGTCAGAGTTCCGAGTCCCGGACCGATTTCTATAACTGCATCATTTTTATCCAAATCGGAAGCGCTGATAATTTTATCCAAAACAGTTTTATCAATCAAAAAATTCTGCCCCAAGCTTTTGAGGATTTTCAAGTCTTCGTCTTTGAATATTTTTTTGATTTCTTCTTGGGAAAACATGGATTGGAATTATGAATTTAGAATTTTGAATATTGAATTCTTATTTTCTTTTTACATTTTACATTTCTTTAATCTCTCTCAATAAAATCATCTTCATCTCTCAAATAACTATACCCCTGATTCTGAAAATCAACCAGATGCTTGGGAATGTCGGAGATAAATCTTGAGGGATAGTTTGCCTGAGATGAGCCGAAAATTCTTCTTACCCTGGCAAACAATAAATATACTTTGCTTTTCGCGCGCGTTATGCCGACATAGCACAGCCTCCGTTCTTCTTCAATTTCGGCCGGGTTGTCCGCGCTCATAGAGTGAGGGAGAAGCCCTTCTTCAAGCCCGATTATAAAAACGGCGTCATATTCAAGTCCTTTGGCGGAATGCAATGTCATCAGGGTTGCCGCGTCATGGTCGTCATTCACATCATCCAAGTCGGTAGCCAGCGCCACTTCCTCGGTGAATAATTTCAGCGCTTCTTTGGCGTTCAATTCGCCGTATTTTTCCAGAGCCGTAAAAAGTTCTTGCGTATTTTTCCAGCGGTCATCTCCTTCTTCCGTGCCGTCAATAATATATTCTTTATATTCTATGCTTTCCAAAAGATATTTCAAAAGCTCGCTGATTTTCATTTTAGAACTTTTCTGCCTGCATTCTTTGATCAAATTCGCAAATTCCGCCAAGTCCGCCATTCTTTTTTTGGCGATATTTTTATGTTCGGATTCCAGAATTAAATCTATAATATCCAAATTTTTTTCTCTGGCAACCCCAGTTAATTTTTCCAAAGTCGTTTTGCCAAGTCCTCTTCTCGGAACATTGGCGATTCTTTCAAAACTCGACAAATCATCGGGGTTTTGAATTAATCTGAAATAGGCGATTAAATCTTTAATTTCCCTTCTCGCGTAAAATTTCACGCCCCCCACGATTTTATAAGGCACGCCATAGCGCAAAAAAGTTTCTTCCACCGCCCGCGACTGCGCGTTTGTTCTGTATAAAATCGCCATATCTCTGAGCTTGATATTCTCTCCGGAATTCATTTTCGCGATTTGCGAAACGATAAATTCCGCTTCGCCTTTTTCATCCGCCGCTTCATAAACGATTATAGGCTGGCTCGCTTTTTTCTCGCTCCAAAGCTTTTTCTCTTTTCTATTTATATTTTTGGAAATGATGCTGTACGAAACATCCAAAATTTCCTGCGTTGACCTGTAATTCTGCTCCAATAAAATTGTCTTTGCTCCCGGATAGTTTTTTTCAAACTCCAAAATATTTCTGATGTCCGCCCCGCGCCACCTATAAATGCTTTGCCAGTCGTCGCCCACCACGAAAATATTTTTATGCTTTCTGCTCAACAAATTTATTAATTTATATTGCGCGTGGTTTGTGTCTTGATATTCATCTACCATTATATATCTGAATTTATCCTGATACTTTTCCAAAATTTCCGGGTGCTTCAGAAAAAGGACAATGGTCTGCATAATTAGATCGTCAAAATCCAGAGAATTATTCTGCCGAAGCTCTTTTTGGTATAAATCATAAACCTTGCTAGCAACCTGCTGAAAATAACTTTCCGCCATTCCGCTGTATTCTTCGGGAGTTATCAATTCGTTTTTGGCGTTTCCGATTTCAGAAAGAATAGCCTTGGGATTGAACTGCTCGTCATTTAAATTCAATTTTTTCAGGATTTTTTTCACGCAAGATTTCTGATCATCGCTGTCAAAAATAATAAACTCTTTTTTATAGCCGATGAACTCCGCTTCTTTTCGGAGGATTTTCACGCAGAGGCTGTGGAAGGTGGAGATGGTTGGGAAATTTCCGCCCGTGGCGGATCCGCCATAGGCGGAGAATTTGTAATTTGGAATATTCCCGCCTCGTCGCAGTCTCTCATCAGAGGACTGCGACGGGAAAGTATCGAATTCTTTAGCATTTTCATAAATTGAATTGAGAGTTTGGTTTATGCCTGCATCATCCGCAGGAAAATCAGTTTCTTTTTTGCCGGTATTATTCTCGCGATTCATTTCTCCAAGCAGCAATTCAACTCTGTTTTTCATTTCCTGGGCGGCTTTGTTTGTGAAAGTAACGGCCAGAATATTTTCCGGTCTTGCCTTTTTTGTTTCTATAATATAAACGATTCTATGCGTCAGCACCCTCGTTTTCCCCGATCCCGGTCCGGCAATAACCAAAACCGGTCCCTCCGCGGTCATAACAGCTTCCTTCTGTTTTTCGTTTAAATTTTTGAAAATATTTTCCATAAAGTTATTATATCATAAAAACGGGGTTTTGGGGCAAATTTTTTACAAAAATTAAATTGGAATTTTAAAAGTTTTACTTGTAATAAAAAAGCCTTCTCAAAAAGGCTTTTTTATATTTAATATAAGCGCTAAATGGCATTATAACACATACGCCATGTAGCAGGAGCTCTTCCTAGTTCATTCACTTTATGAGCAAACTGCACAGCATCTTTCATAGCTAATGCTATATCTTGTTTTTTCTTTTCCCATACATTAAATGGATCTTCCTTCCAAGACCAATCACCCCTGTGATCAACATATTTTCGGAATCCTGCCAAAATTGGATAAATAAAACCATCAGGATAATTAAACTCTGCAACATCTTCAATAAAACGGAGTGGCTGTTGTTCTTTGTTATTTGAAACTCCCATAGATTCTAATGCTCTAAATTTTCCTCCAATCTCGTTGTATGCTTTGGGAAAATCTCTATATATAACATCTCGAAGTTTGAGGATATCGGCAAGAATCTTACATGATTTTGCTATCGTATCCTGATTTTTTTTATAAAAGTCTACAACAGCTGCTTTGCCAGAATAGGCTTCTTTGGGGTGAGTATTTTTATCAAAGGTGCCATCAAAACAATAGATATATGAAAGTATTTCGCGTATGGAAATGTCTTTTCGTTTATCGTTTGGACCAATTTCAAATTCTGAGTAGGCAATGCGATCTTTATAAAGTGGATTTATTAATACTTGTTTAATTGGTTCATATGATTTTCGTAGATTTTCTAAATCATAAGTTTTTGCTGCGCGAGATCGATTTCGTCCATCTACAATATTAACAAGTTCATCAGAACTTAATTCACCAACAATGCATTCTACTTTTATTCTAGCATCTATGTTTGCTGTGCGAAGAACTTCGCGGATGGCAGAAAAAGTATGACCACCATTTGCGATACCATGTTTATCTTTTTCCGCAAAATCTACGGTCACATAATTTGTTTTGTTGTCAAATTCTATTTTTGGTACCAATATAGTGATACCGAGATTTCGAAAAATCATCTCATTGGGAGCATTTTTAAGAGTGTCAATAATAGCATTATATACATCTCCTCTTACATTTGTGTCACGAATATTTACATCTCGCCATTCTTCCCATTCTGCTGGAATATTAGCTATTGGAGCGGTAAACACACAAATGCGTCTACCATTTTCTGCTTCGTGTAGATTTCTAAATGAATCTACTTTAAATTTAAATTTCATAAATAAAAACGCTTAATAATTAAATAAGCGCTGAACAGACACGACTCCAAATTAAAAATTATTTGATACAGAGTTCGACTCCGTTATCTGCTTGCGAGAGAAATTATATCCCTACGCCCACAAAAGTGGATTGGCAGCGCGCTTAGCTACACCAATAATTTAATTATATATCCTAAAATTTTTTTTGTCAATAGTTAGTTGGAAGTAAAATCTGATTAGCGCGCCAGATTCATTGGCATAAAAAATTACAGCAACAAAAAAAGAAACGACGAAAGTGAGGGTGGGTAAAAATTTGCTATTTTGGGAGTTTGGCGACAGAGTTATGATATTGTGATATAATAATGGTAGAATTTGTTAATATTTTTTATATAATATAAATATGAACGCAATAATCAAAAAACAAAACGGTGTTGTTTTTACTCCCGAGTGGGTGGTTGATTTTATGGTTGATGAAGTTTTTAAAAATTATAAAATAACGGGAAATGAAAAAATACTTGACGCCGGCTGCGGCGAAGGGGTTTTTGCGGCTATCGCGGCTCAAAAATTTTCAAATTTATCGGGCAAGAAAATAGAGAAAGTTATTGAAGATAATATTTATTTTATTGATATATCAAAAGAATATATAGAAAAAACTAAACAAAATTTGCAAAAATTATCAAAAAATAAAATTACAAAATATAATGCGATAATTGATGATTTCTGCTTCCGCAGTTTTGATGAAAAATTTGATTTTATAATCGGCAATCCGCCTTATGTTCGCATACAAAATCTTAATGAGAGAAAAGAGCAGCTGCAAAAAAGTTATACTGCCGCTTCCAGCGGATCGATTGATTTGTATTTTTGTTTTTTTGAACAAGCCCTAAAATCATTGAAAGAAAACGGTAAAATTTCTTTTATTACTCCGAACTCCCATTTTCATTCCGCCGCCGGCAAAATTTTGCGCAAATTAATGCTGCCGCACCTGATTAAAATAATCAACTTCGATCATTTCCAAGTTTTTAAAAACGCTGTCGCCTATACGGCGATTACATTCTTGCAGAAAGAAAAAACTGATAATTTTTTATACGCGGAAAATTTTAAAAATGATTTTAAAGACATTGAATATAAAAAGATATCGGCGAATCATATGCGCGCGGACAGGTGGGAGTTTTTTGATGAAAAATATCTGGATAAAATCGTCAGGCTTAATAAAAAATATTCCACGCTTAATGAAATTGCCGATATCCATTACGGGATAGCCACGCTTAAAGACGAAATTTATATTTTTAAGCCTGAAAAAAGCGATAAAGAATATTTTTATATTAAGGATTTAAAAATAGAAAGAGAAATATGCGTTCCAATTATTAAAGCATCAACATATAAAGGGAAAAATCAAAATCTTTTTATAATTTTCCCGTATAAAAATGAAAAAGTAATACAGGAAAATATTTTTCAAAAAAAATATCCCGAAGCGTATAAATATTTTTTATATCATCGAGATGCTTTAGGAGCGAGAGACAAAGGCGGAGGAATAAATTATGACGAGTTTTACGCTTTTGGAAGAAATCAAGGGTTAAAAACCAGTTTTGGCAAAAAAATTATAACCAGCACAATGAATATGCTTCCTCGTTTTTATGTGATTGAAGATGAAAAAACCAGTTTTTACGCCGGCTATTGCGTTAAACCGAAAAATAATATAGACCTTTACGAATTGTGCGAGGCGCTGAATTCTGATTTTATGAAAGAGTATATTAATTCCGTTTCGAAAAGCTATCGCGGCGGTTATAAATCTTACGCAAAAAGTTTTTTGAAAGATTTTACTCATCCTTTATTTTATAAAACACAGCTAACATTATTTTAAATAACAATACTATGAACAACATACAAGATAAATTTTTGAAAGCCATTAATACTTCTTTTATCGCTTACAATAAAAAAGGCGGAGCAAGAAGCAGTAAAAAATTAATTCCAATTCATAAATTTTTATCAAAAACAATTTTAGGAAAGCTTAAAAATGGATATTCCGTAAAATCATTAGGAATCGGAGATGGCAAAGAAGCGACAATGGATGGAAAATATTATCCAAAAGATCTTGATGTCGCGATATTTAAGAATGACAAAATTGTCGCGACTGTCAGTTTTAAATTCGTCACCTCAAATTACAAACAAAACGCTAATAATTATTTTGAAAATCTTATGGGCGAAACAGCTAATATAAGACGGAATAATATTGGTTTTGCTCATTTTTTGTTGCTTCGCGGACATACTCCGTATTTTTCAAAAAATAAAGGAAATTTGCGCGGAAAAGAAATAAAAACGGAAATCATTAAAGAAAAAGATTTGCAGAAATACATAAAACTTTTTAAAGATATGGATTTTCCGCACAAGCCGGATTTATTGGGCATTTGTCTTTTGGATTTTGATAAAAACAAAAAGGCAAGTTTTGTCAATTTAAACGATTTCGATTTTTCAGATGAAACGAAGCAACTACTTAAAAATGATTTTTCCCTAAACAATTTTTTGGACAAATTTATACATCTTGTAAATTTAAAAAGCTAGTGGTTTTGTCAAATTTTATTTTTTATCTTTTTGTTTCAAGTAAAAAGAATTTTTGTTGAAATCATAAAATAATTCAAGTTTTAAACTGACAAAATAAAGTGCAGATTATCATTTTTTAAAAACAGAAGCGGGATTTGCCCTGTTTCTTTTTTCTATCTTTTCGTTTTATGTTATAATGCAAGAGTTGAAGAGGAAATTATGAGATTTATTTTAGGAATCGCAGTTTTAATTAAAAACCATAACCAAATCAAAATGAAAAAAGTCGGGATTATATTTAATGAGAAAAGGAAGCCGGAGGCGAAGAGGCCGGCGGGGGAAATTGCCGGGTGGATTAAGGAAAAAAAGCGCCAAGTTTATATTAATCCCAGCGATGCTGTTTTGGCGAAAGGGCTGGATTTTATATTAGTGATAGGCGGGGACGGGACGATTTTGCGGACGGCGGATCGGATCGCCAAGTTTTCAATTCCTTTGATCGGAGTGAATTTCGGGCACAGGGGATATTTGTGCGATATTGAGGAAAATGAGATTTATTCCAAGCTGGAAAAGATATTGCAGGGAAAATATAAAACAGAAGAGAGGACGAGGATTTGCGCGGAGGTTGAAAATAAAGGGAAAATAATAAAAGAAATTGACGGGTTGAATGAAATTTTGATCGGCGGAATAAGCCGGACTGTTTTTTTGGAATTAGAAGCGAGAGATATAAATAAATTTTTTACGGCGAAGATCACAGGTGACGGAGTTTTGTTCGCGACTAAAACGGGCTCTACCGGATATAACATAAACGCGGGCGGTTCAATTCTTTTCGCTGATTTATTCAGTGTTGTCGCCAATAACGCCTATTTTGAATCCGAAGTTCTGGTTCCGAATGTAAAATCTTTTGTAACTTCAACGGACGCTGTTTTCCAAATAAAAATTCTCAATGACTTCAAGGAGAATCTTCCTTTCCTCGCGGCAGACGGGCAAAGAAGCTATAGGCTCAAAAAAGGGGATTCGGTAGAAATCAAAAAATCAAAACACAAGACGATTTTTTTGAAAGTGGATTAAGCTAGAATTATGAATTTAGAATTTTGACCTTCATAAACTCCTAATAATCTGCTATAATAAACACATAACACAATAAGCTAAAATAAATATGAATCTAATTGAATTGTCTCAAAAAGAAGATCGGCTGGCGTCGGGGCATAGGTTGTGCGCGGGGTGCGCGGAGCCGATTAACATAAAGCTGGCTTTGGCGGCGATTGACGAGCCCGTCGTTTTGATAAATGCCACGAGCTGTCTGGAGGTCGCCACGACGATTTATCCGTATACCGCGTGGAAAATTCCTTGGATTCATAACGCGTTTGAAAATGCTTCCGCGACAGCGAGCGGAATAATTGAGGCTTATAAAGTAATATTAAAAAAGAAACCGCAGGACAGGCCGCGGTGGGCGAAAGAATTGCCGGAAAATATTAAATTCGTAGTCGCGGGAGGCGATGGCGGAACTTATGATATCGGACTACAAAGTTTGTCGGGCGCGCTGGAAAGAGGACACCAATTTTTGTACATTTGTTATGACAACGAGGCATATATGAACACGGGAAATCAAAGATCGGGCGCGACTCCGCGAGGATCGCACACCACGACTTCGCCGGCGGGAAAAATTCAGCAGGGCAAGAAAGAATATAAAAAAGATTTAACGGCGATTATTGAAGGCCATCATATCAACTATGTCGCGCAAGGTTCTATTTCTAACTTCATAGATTTAACTAGAAAAGTAAAGCGCGCTCTTGAAGTTGAAGGTCCGTCTTTTATAAACCTCATCAGTCCCTGTCAGAGAAGCTGGGGCTATGATCCGTCGCTCACGGTAAAAATCGCGGACCTTGCGGTGCAAACAAATTTCTGGCCTTTATATGAAGTTGATCATGGAAAATTTATTTTGAATTACGAGCCGAAAGAAAAAAAGCCGATCATGGAATGGCTGAAGTCGCAAAAAAGATTTAAGCATTTGCTAAAACCCGAGAATGAAAAATTGGTTCGGGAAATTCAAGAGCATGTTGATAAAGAGTTTGCGAGGATTAAAAATAGAGTATCAAGTATTTAGTATTAAGTGTCAAGCTTTTTCCATAACAAAAAAACAGCTTTTGGGAAAGAGCTGTTTTTTTATATTCCAAAATAATGCGCTAAATCATATCCGCTCTTTGAAGAGCTCGGCATGGTCGCCTTCCACTTCTATCAAGCCGAAAAATATCTCTTTGATCCGCGGCTCCGCGGCTTGATTATAGGCTTTTATGTAAAACTTTTTTGTTTTTTCTTCGCGGCTGAATGAGTTTCTAAAATTTTCCATATCAAGGCGAAAACAAGTGTTTTGCAATTTTATATCGGATTTTGGTATTTTTAGTATTTTTGAAATCAGGTAAGCATGCTCCATCTCAATTTTTGAAAGTCCTGAAAAAATAGCTTTGCTTTCCGTGCTTTGCGCGTAAGATGCCGAGCATTTATAAAATCCGGTATTTTCAAGCTCTTGCCGCATCGCTATTTCAAGATTTTCCTTAGAAATCTCAGAAAGCTCTTTGATATTATTTTCATCTTTCCAGTCTTGGATATAAATTATGAAATCATCATGCGCGCCGCAGAATGGGCAAGTGGACGATTTGTGTTCAGCCAAAATTACTTCCGAACAAAGTCTGCATCTGAAAATATTCAGACTATATGTTTCAATCATTTTTGTTTTTTAAATATTAATTTTTGTTTTGAACTATAAAGTTTTCTTTATGAACTTTATAACTTTACAGACTTTAAACTAATTATTTTTATTTTTCAAAATTAAACGCCGAAGGGCAGTCTTTGTTCAGGATGCAGGCGCCGCATTTCGGGTTGCGGGCGGAGCAGATTGTTCTGCCGTGTGAAATCAGCAAATTAGAAAGCTTCCCCCAATTCTTTTTTTCGGTGATTTCCATTAAGTCTTTTTCAATTTTTTCAGGATTGGAGTTTTCAGACAGACCGAGTCTTTGCGACAATCTCATAACATGGGTGTCAACAGCAATCCCTTCGTTTTTGCCGAACACTTCTGCGAGGACGACATTGGCGGTTTTTCTGGCAACGCCCGGAAGCGTGATCAGTTTTTCCATCGTGTCGGGAACTCTTCCGCGAAATTTTTCCACGATTAGTTTTGAAGATCCAACAATATTTTTGGCTTTGTTTCTGAAGAATCCGGTCGTTCTGATGTCTTTTTCAAACTCTTCCGCGCCAGTTTTAGCGTAATCTTTCGCCTTTTTGTATTTTTTGAATAAATCTTTTGTGATCTCGTTCACTCTTTTGTCGGTGCATTGCGCGGAAAGCATCGTCGCCACCAAAAGTTGATGGGGAGTTTTATAATTCAGCGCCGTTTTTGGATTTTTATATTTTTTGCCCAAAAGAATCATTATTTTTTTAATCCTCTGTTTTTTTTCCGGCATAAGTTTTGGGTTATGAGTTATAGGTTATTGGTTATAAGTTAGCTAGTGGACTCACTGGGAATCGAACCCAGAACTCGGCAATGCGAATGCCGCGTAATACCACTTTACTATGAGCCCGAAGCTTGTATATTGATTATAGCATATATTAAAAATATTCAAATAGGAAAATTAAATTGTTCTATTGCCGTATTGTCAAATCGTCATTTAGTTTTATTTCATAAAACCGCCAAAATCGCCGATGTTATGAATGTTTCAATGAAAGCCGCGATGAATAAAAGAGGCATTAAAACCAGAATAAAAAATTTTAAGGCTTTGGCAAGCTCTTCTTGAAAGCTTTCTTTTTTGCTAAACAGCCTATAAACCGCGACTTTTCCAATTCGTATGCCGATTGCGGAAGAAATAATCAGGACTGGAATTTCAATGATGCCGTGGGGCGTAATTCCCAAAACAAAAAACATCCAAGACGCTTCTTGTGAAATCACTTGGGCAAAAATGCCTAAAATTAATCCATTAGCAAGAACGGAAAAAAACGGGATTAATCCGGCGAAAATTCCAAGCGGCAAGATAATAAAAAGCTTGGTTATATTATTTTCAAGAATAAAAAGGAAAAGTTCCCATCGCGTGGTTTCTTCTTTAAAAAGAAACATTTCTTTCATTTCTTCAATGAGTAATTGTGTTTCAACTGGATAGTTCTGTGTGATAATATACCCAATTAAAGCGGAGGAAATAAAAACAAACGAAGAGAACAGAATATAATTTTTCAAGCTATGCAAATATTCTAGAATTTCTTTTTTGTATTTTCCATATATCATAGGGTTGGTTTATAAATGATTATTAACGCTTTTATCTTATCACATAGTTTGGATTTTGCATATTTTTGTTTGATTTCATGTTTTTATTAACAAAAACCTGTCATTCTGAATTTATTTCAGAATCTTTCTTACTATAGGGTTTTAACTTTATGTATTTCATAAAACTAGAGGTTACAGAGGAAAGATCCTGAAATAAATTCAGGATGACAAATTGAAGTCAATTTGTAATTTAAAGTAAATAAAAAAAAGAAGCATCGCTGTTTTTTTTAGCTAGCTTCATAAGTTATCCCTATAGCCCCGCATAACTCCAGACTTCTTGCTGGACTTATACTATTAAATTCACAATTTTTATAATTTTCTTCTATCAGTTTTATTTGTTTTAGGGCGCTTATGCTCTCATCTCTTTTTATGTTTATATAAATCTTCATCTTATCTCTCCTGGTTTTATTTTTGCAACAAAAAATCCCGAACTTTTGGTAAGCTCGGGACTTTGCTTAACAGATTGAATTTGAAACATCAAACCAACCCGCAAGGCAAAGCCCCGCGGCTAATAATAATGCTGATGATTGTGTTTTGTCGGGAGTTATTTGGGTTCATGGTTTTTTGTTATTTTATTGTCAGAGTTAATTACAAAAAATTTATAAACAGAGATTGATTTTTAAAAAAAAGAAGTGGGGCAAGAGGGTTTAAATGTAGCTTTTTTGTTCATCTAAATTTTCTTCTGCCCCACTGCTGATAAGCTTTTCGAGATCCGGATGCGTTATGCCGGTATTGTTCAAGCGATTAAATAATCTTATCATATTTGGATTGTTTGTTTTTTCAACAGCTTTTCTTAGCTTTTCTATAGCTAGACTTTCTATTTTCATTTTATTTTATCCTCCTGCTTTTATTTTTATTTTTATTATATTTTTTTGACAACCAATTATATTCTTTTAAAAAAATACAATTGGCTGGGAAAAAAACAAAAAAGCCTACTATTTTAGCAGGCTTGCTTTTAATTTTGTTTTTGCGGTTTTTTAAAGTTTCCGCAAACTAAATCAAAAGCAAGCTATCTAATAATTAGTAGGCCTAGTTTCACAATCATAACAGCGCCGGCTTTCCGGGTTGCGTTCGCTTGCGTTGATTGTGAATTAAAGGTTTTCATAAATATTTTAATAATTCTATAAAACAGTTTAGCATATAAAAAAAATGTGTCAAGAGACAATTTACAAAAGTTATCCACAGGGAGATAAGTCAAAAGTTTATAAAGTTATAAAGTTATAAAGTTTACAAAATTGTTGTTGAGTAAAAAATGCTAGTGTGTTAAAATGTTAATATGCTAAAATGTTAAAATGATTATCAATGAAAGTCGCATTAGTCCATGATTATCTTGTCCAATACGGCGGAGCGGAAAGAGTGCTGGAGGCGTTTGCGGAAATTTTTCCCAAGGCGCCGATTTATACTATGGTTTATGACGAAAAACTGATGAACGGCGCTTTTTCGGATCGAAAAATAAAAACTTCTTTCTTGCAAAAAATTCCGCTAATTGGTTCTCATCACAGACTGTTTCCGCTTTTGATGCCGATGGCGATTGAGCAATTCAATCTTTCGGAATATAACATTGTGCTTTCTGATTCTAATAGTTACGCCAAAGGCGCAATCACAATGCCGCAAACTTTGCATATCACTTATTGCCACACGCCAATGAGATATGCTTGGGACGACTGCCATAAATATCTCCGCGAATTCAAATATTCAAAAATCACGAAAAAACTGGTGCCTTTTGCGATGAACTATATCAGGCTTTGGGATAAAATTTCCGCGGATCGGCCGGACAAATATATCGCCAATTCAAATTTTGTTTCCCTCCGAATAAAAAAGTATTATAATAAAAACGCTTTCGTTATCAATCCGCCTGTGAGCGCGGAAAAATTTTATATTTCGGAAAAAGTTGAGGATTATTTTTTAATGGTGGGAAGAGCTCTTCCTTACAAGCGGTTTGATATAGTCGTGGAAGCTTTTAATCGACTCGGATTAAATTTAAAGATTATAGGAAAAGGACCGGAAATGGACGGACTGAGAAAAGGCGCCAAAAGCAATATAGAATTTCTGGGGTATTTGCCGGATAAAAAAGTCGCCGAATATTATTCAAAATGCAAGGCTTTTATTTTCCCACCCGAAGAAGATTTCGGCATAACGCCACTGGAAGCGATGGCCTCGGGAAGGCCGGTAATCGTTTTTCGCGGAGGAGGAGCGTTGGAGTCCGTCATAGAAAATGAAACGGGGATATTTTTTGACAGGCAAGATCCGGAAGCGATAATAACCGCTGTTAAAAATTTTGATTCTGAAAAGTTTGATTCCCGAATAATCCGAAATCACGCGCTGAAATTTGATAAGGAAATTTTCAAAGAGAGAATAAAAAAGTTTATTGAAGAAGAATATGAGAAACATAATAGACTTTTAACTTTATGAACTTTATAGACGTTAGACTTATTTTCCCTTGACAAATCGGCAATTTTTTGTATACTTAAACAAGTTAAAAAATGCTTAAATTTTAAGGCGGCAAGCTAGATAATCGCCCTTTTATTTGTTAAAATAACGGGGAGGAAAGTCCGAACACCCATCTTGATAAATCAGGATGAAGCAGGCAGTTGCTAACGGCAACCATCTCGAATTATTCGAAATAGGGAAAGTGCCACAGAGACTATACTATCCCGAGCGATCGGGAGAAAGGTGAAAAGCAGAATAGTATTTCGGATCGTCTGACGATTTGGAATTATATTCTTTCCTTGCCGGTGACGGCAAGTGACGGCAAACCCTGTCTGGTGCAAGAACAAAGCTAAACTAGCTTAGAATTTAGAATCTAGAATTTAGAATCTAGAATTTAAATTCTGGGTTAGTTTAGTAAAAAGTAGTTCGCATGACTCAAGCAGCAATGCTTGAGCTAGATAGATGATTATCGCCCCGCACCAAGTTTTATAAAGATAATAAAGTTTATATTTATTGTGAAGTAATAAAATATAATTTGTTATCATAAGCAATCTTGTAAAACTTGGTGCGGGGAACAGAATTCGGCTTATTGCTTGCCGCCTTGAAATTCAAGCTTTTTTTGCTATATTTTTTTGAATATTCACTATGAAAAAATCGGAATTAATTTTTAACGCGCTTTTGGTTCCCGTGGATTTTCTGATGCTGGTTCTTGCCGGCGCGCTGGCCTATTCGCTGAGGTTCAGTGTTGAACTGTCAGGTCTTCGTCCGATTATTTTTGATTTGCCGTTTGGCAGATTTATGGAGATTGTCTTCGCGGTATCTCCTGTTTTTATCATATCTTTCGCTCTCATCGGTCTTTACAGCCTGCAAAGCGCGCACAAATTTTGGCGAGAAGTTTTTCAAATCATAGTCGGGGTTTCGTCCGGGTTTATGTTCATCATCTTCGTGACTTTTATGCAGAGGGAAATGTTTTCGTCCCGCTTCATATTTTTCGCGGGCTGGTTTTTCGCGATTATAACCGTTGTGTTCGGCAGGGCAGTGATCAGAGTTTTGCAAGGCTGGATCGCGAATAAATTCAAATTCGGATTTCACAGATTGGTTCTTCTGGGAGAAGACGGAGCTATGAAGACGATCCAAAAAGAAATCAGGAAAAATAAAGTTTTGGGATATAAAATTATCAGAAAATTGAGGGATTTCAAAATTTGTGACCTTGAAAAAATATACAAAGATCCCGGCATTGATGAAATAATTTTATGCTCTTCAAATATCAAAGAGGAAAGAATTCAAGAGCTCCTTGATTTTTGCCAAGAGAAAAATATTGATTTCAAATTCATTCCCGATATGTTTCAGGCGCAAGCGGCGCTTTTTGAAATGCAAACCATTTCCGACATAACTTTAATAGAAGTGAAAAGAACTCCGCTTGACGGCTGGGGAAAAATTTTCAAGAGGATTATGGATATCGCCGGTTCTCTTTTCGGGCTTATTATCCTTTCGCCATTTTTTGTTTTAATGGCGATTATTATAAAACTGGACAGCACTGGTCCGGTTTTTGAAAAGCTGGAAAGGGTCGCCAGAGGAAAAAAATTCGGGCTTTATAAATTCCGCTCTATGGTTAAAAACGCCCATAAAATGAAATATGATGAAAACGGAGATCTTAAAAGCGAGTTCGCGAAACTTAATGAAAGAGGAGAAGGCCCGCTGTTCAAAACCAAGAACGATCCTCGCGTAACCAAAGTCGGGAGGTTTATAAGAAAAACGCGCCTGGATGAATTTCCCCAGCTGATAAATGTTCTAAAAGGGGAAATAAGTCTAGTCGGCCCTCGTCCGCACGAGCCAGAAGAAGTCGCGAAATATAAAAAGCATCACAGAAAATTATTAACCATAAAGCCGGGATGCACGGGCATGGCGCAAATAAGCGGCAGTTCGGATTTAGACTTTGAAAAAGAAGCAAAGCTTGACATATACTACATTGAAAACTGGTCTATGTTCTTGGACTTTATAATCATCATAAAAACTTTGCTTATGTACCTGCGAGGCGACAGATCAGCGTGTTAGGGATTGGAGATTGGAATGATGAATTTGGAATTTTGAAGTCGTAATTTATCGTATAGAAATTTCAATATTACGGAGTCCTGACGAAAGTCAGGATAAAATATCGTAAGATTTTAATCCGGATAAAATTTCCTTACTTTTGTAAGGACTCCTAATCGCGCTTCGCGTCTGCGCCAATAAGCTTAATTCATAAGTCGTAATTTGTAAGTTGGAATATTGAAAACCAAAATCCAGTCACAATTTCAAACAATATGGTAATATGTATTACCATACTGGAGGGTGGGAAAATGGCTTGGAATAAAGGAAAAAGTAAAATAAAATTTATGAAAGAAAAAATTTCAGGAAATAAAAAAGCGTACGAATTATCCAAAGAAGAATGCTGGAAATTGCTAAAAGCCGCGGATGAAGCGATGAAAAATACTTTTCCAAAAAGCAATTACGGTTTTGCGGCCGCTCTTATGACAGAAAATGAAAATATTTATACAGGATCCTCGTATAAGTCTGACACGGAAACTTTAACTATGCATTCTGAAGCCAGCGCGTTAGCGCATGCCGCCAATCACGGTGAAACAAAAATCATTGCGATTACCGGTCCGAACTGCCATTGTTGCAAACAGTTGATTTGGGAAAGTAGCTTAAGGTCAGGCATTGATACACTGATAATCATCAAAGAGGGAAGCAAAATAAAACAAATTCCGATTTCAAAGTTAATGTCTTACCCTTGGCCGGAAAAATAGATGGAAATACTTTGATACTCCCAAGTATCAAAGTATTTAATTGAGAATATTTATACGCGAAAAATGAAAATCAAAGAAATTAAAGCAAAGTCAATCATTGTAAAATCAAATCTGCCCGAAGGGGATTTTGTGATAAATCCATATATTGGTTGTATGCACGGATGTAAATATTGCTACGCGAGATTTATGAAAAGATTTACAGGTCATACGGAACCATGGGGTTATTTTGTTGATGCAAAAATTAACGCTCCCGATTTGATTCCGAAAGACGCAAATAAATACAAAGATAAATCCATAGTGATTGGTTCCGTTACCGATCCTTATCAGTCAATTGAGAAAAAATACAAGCTCACGAGAAAAATTCTTGAAAGACTTATACCTCTTCAGCCGCATTTGAGCTTGATGACTAAATCAGATTTGGTAATCAGGGATGTTGATTTGTTCAAGCAATTTAAAGATTGCCTTGTCGCGATTTCTCTGTCGGTTTTAGACGATAAAACAAGAAAAGAATTAGAACCGTTGGCATCTTCCGCGGATAAAAGAATAAATGCTCTAAAAAATCTTCATAAAGCAAATATTCCGACAGCGCTTTTTGTCTCGCCAATCTTTCCGGGAATAACCGATTGGAAAAAAATAATCAATGAAACCAAATCTTTCGTGAATGAATATTGGTTTGAAAATCTAAACCTTTACCCGTCCATCAAAGGCGAGATTTATGGATTTTTAAGAAAAAATAAACCTGAACTTATGGAAAAATATAAGAATATTTATTCAAAAAATAGTGATTATTGGAAAAGCGAAGAAAAAAAGATAGAAGAGTTTTGCAAAAAGAATAAAATCAATTTTAGAATTTATTTTCACCATTAAAAACCTAATTATGTTCAATAACCCTTCTAAAATTAAAATAACTGTAGACAAAAGCCATCTTTTTACTTTGGGGGAGAAGATGTATCGGGAGAGCGTGGAGTTTATCAGGGAGCTGGTGAATAACGCTTATGACGCGGACGCGACGGATGTTTTTGTGATGATTGCGGATGATAAAATCATAGTGGAAGACAACGGAAGCGGAATGAGCGAAAAAGGATTGGCGCAATTTTTTACGATCGGCTCGGAGGAAAAGAGAATGAGGAATGTTTCTCCGCGGTTCGGCAGGAAAAGAATCGGGCAGTTCGGCATTGGAAAATTTTCCGCGTTGTCCTTGGCGGAGCAGTTTATCGTGCAAAGCGTTAAAGGAAAAAATAAAATCTCAGTTACATTTGATAGCGCGGAGTGGAAAAAATCGGATAACTGGGAACTGCCGATTGAAAGGGAAAAATCGTCTCCGCTGGACAAGGAAGGCACAAAGATAATTTTAAATAAATTAAAAAAGAAAATTACCGTTTTTGAGGTGGAAAAATATCTTAAACAATCCGTTCCGCTGCGCGCCAAAAAATTTAATATCTATTTGAATAACAAAAAAATAACCGCGAAAACCGTTGCCGGAAAAATTTCGCCGATAAAAATAAAAACGATGTTCGGGGAAATTGAAGGCGAGATTATCGTCGCCTTGAATTCCAGAGATGTTGACGAGCCGGGAATTGAGTGCCGGGTGAAGCAAGTGTTTATAAAGCGCGAATTGTTCGGGCTTGAGCGAAAACATCAGCAAGGCGTTTCTCGGATTGCGGGAAGCGTTAACGCTGATTTTTTGCCGCTCATTTCTTCGCGAAGCGATTTTATCACGGACAGTCCGGAATACAAATTATTTCACCAATTGATGCAGGCGGAGCTGGACAAAGTTTTAAAGGACATCAAAAAACAGGGCGATGTCAAAAATATCAAGAAAATTACGAAAGAATTGCAAGACATAATGTCGCATATCAGAGAAGCCTTGCTTCTTAATCCTGATTTCGTTCCGCAGGGAAGGGCTATAACTCGTTTGAAAAATGAAGGCAGAAAAAAAGTAGCCGCGGCCAGCGCTGATTTTTCCGCGTCTTCTTTAGCTAGGAAAAATAATGAAGATTTCGAGCGGGAAGATCAAAACGATAAAAATGAAAATTCTAGCGATGGCGATAAAAAAAATAATACTAAAAATAATACCGAGGAAGAAATAAAAAAGAAAGAAAAAGAGGAGGAAATAAAAATTGAGGCAAAGCCGCTGGTGATGAAAAAAATCAGATTGAAAAAACTGGGCATCGCTTGCGGAATAGTGAGTTTGGGCGAGCAAGGCCCGGAAGTGCTGAGCCAAGGAAACGCGATTTATATCAATCAAGACCATCCGATTTATCAGAAGCTGTATAAAAAACACGACCTATTAAGCCTGCATTTATTCCGCTTAATGACACAGGAAATAGTCCTTATGAAAAAACTGAAAATCACCGCCCGCGAAGCGTTTGACTGGCAAAGCAAACTTTTGAAAGATGCGATTTGCAAGATGGAGAAATGATCGCGATATTTAGTTATTTTGAATTTGGTCATAATTCCAAGCAGTATGATAATAGGTAATATCATACTGCTGGGTATAGAAATGGCTTGGGATAAAGGAAAATTATAAATGAGATTCTTTGTGTCCCTCATTCGCGCGAATAGGAGAATGGCAAATTAATTAATAATAAATAAAAAAAATATGAATCCTTACGCTTTTGATCAATTGGAATTTTTCAAATCTTTATTAACCATATTTCTTTCTCTTTGGCAAGTGTGGGTTATACTAATAATTCTTGCATTGATAAAAATATTTGGCGAGGTATGGCTCCCTCGTTATATGAAAAAAAAGAAATTTAATAATTGGACTTTAGATCGAGATCCAATTGGAAAATTAAAAAAACGGCGTCCAAATGATTTTGAAAATGATATTGCAGAGATATATTCACGACTTGGATATAAAACAAAAAAAGTTGGCGGTTCGAATGATGGTGGAGTGGATGTTGAGGCAACGAAAGATGGTATCAAACATTATATTCAATGTAAGAAATACATAACTTCAAAAGTATCGGTTGGTGATGTTAGAAATTTTGCGGGCGCTTTGATGGACAAGCTTTCACAAGGAAAAGGGATTTTTATTACAACAAACATTTTTACAACAGAAGCCGAGAAATATGCCGAAGATAAGCCTATAGAATTAGTGGATGGAGATAAATTGTTAAGGTTAATTAAGTTATCAAACAAAGAGAATGAAATAATAGAAAGCAAAAAAGCCAATATTTGTCCGATTTGTGGCGGTAAGTTACGAGAAATAAATGGCAAGTTTAGCAAATTTATGGGCTGCGCGAATTATCCCAATTGTAAATATACTAAGAAAATTTATTTATGATTAAAATTAGAATACATAAAAAAAGCGATATAGAATGCCGCTTGAAATGGCTTAATAATCCCAAGGTAAATAAATTTATTGGAGACAATCCCGGCAAGGAAACTACGCTTAAAAAGCAGGTAAAATGGTTTGATGATTATCAGAAAAATAAAAACAAGAAATTTTTTACGATATGCGACGGGAAAAAGCCGATTGGATTTATGGGATTGTCTAGTATCAGCAAGATTAACAAAAACGCCGACTTGTTCATAGCTATTGGAGAAGATGATTATCGCGGAAAAGGATTTGCCAAAAAGGCGATTGGATGGCTGATTGATTATGGATTTGAAAAGTTGAAATTGCGCAAGATAAATCTAGGCGTTATTGAAGAAAATATTCCGGCTATAAAATTATATAAGTCCGCGGGTTTTGAAGTTGAAGGAAAAATGAAAGATGAAATATATTTTGATGGAAAATTTCACAATTTTTTGTCTATGGCGATTTTCAGAAACTATTTCTTGAAAAATAAATGATCTAAGAAAAAGCGCTAGAATAAAAGCATTGAAATGGTTGGTATTGAATTTATTGAGATATATTTTAAGGGCAGGAAACAAAACGAAAATCGCGGGCGGATTAAGGAATATTTGAGGGAGGTTTGAGGAAATTTTTAATCATAAACAATAGCTATAAAAAAATTTATGAGACATTTAGCGACAGTCGCAAAAATAGAAGAATTAAAAAATATTCCCGGCGCTGATAAAATTGAAGCGGCCAGAGTAAAAGGCTGGTGGGTGGTAGTTTTAAAAGATCAATTTAAAATAGATGATTTTGTTTTGTATTTTGAAATTGATTCTTTTCTTCCCGTAAAACCCGAATATGATTTTTTGCTCAAAGGGAATAAGCCTAAGAAAATGTTATCTGAGGGAAAAGAAGCGGAGGGAATTCGTCTTCGAACGATTAAATTAAGAGGGCAAATTTCGCAAGGATTAATATTGCCGCTGCCTATGGATTTAAAAGATTTGCCGGAAGGCGAAGATGTAACGGAAAGGTTGGGCATCATAAAATATGAACAATCGGTTCCGTCTTGCTTGTCGGGAATAGCGAAAGGCGCGTTTCCTTCTTTTCTTCCCAAGACGGACGAAGAACGCATTCAAAATATGGTTGAAGTTTTGGACAGTTATTATATGACAGAAAAGTTGGATGGCTCTTCAGTCACTTATTATAAAAAAGACGGTATGTTCGGAGTTTGCAGCCGGAATTTGGAATTACAGGAAGGAGAAACGACACAGTGGAAAATAACGCGGGAATTAAATTTAAAAGAAAAATTGTATGATAATTTTGCCATGCAAGGAGAAATCGTCGGTGAAGGAATACAAAAAAATCCCTATAAAATCAAAGGGCAGAAAGTTTATTTTTTCAATGTTTATAATATAGCGGCCGGAAAATTTTTAGAATTTGAAGACTTTAAAGGGATATGCGATTCTTTGCATTTGGAAACTGTGCCGATTTTGGATGAAAATTTTTCTTTGCCGGAAAATGTTGATGAGATGCTTGAGATAGCCATTGGAAAAAGCATGCTTAATTCGGATTGCGAAAGAGAGGGAGTTGTAGTGAGGAAAAAATCCCATATCGGGAATGAAAGGATTTCCTTTAAAGCGATTTCAAATAATTATTTGTTAAGCGAATAATTATAAGCAGGGCGGAAAGCATTTTAAAAGAAGCTGGCTTGCCTCTTTTGCGATTTGAAAATCATGGTCATTTCGATAAAGCAGAAATAACGCAGCGGATAGAGAGTGTGTTGGCAAGCAGGTAGTTTTTAAAATTAATTAATTTTTTTAAATAATATTAATATGAAAGAATCATTATTGTCGCACATAGCATCGAATTTTATTTCTGAGTATGAAAATGTTGCGAATAGTAGCACTTGCTATTTGCTAAATAAATATGCACCAGCACGTGAAGCACTGAAAAATGTATTAGAAATTGACAGCATCCCATCATATTACACAACAGAACTTTCCACAAAAAATAACGGCAGGCCAGACGTGACGGGTAAGGATATAAATGGAAACAAAAAGGTAATAGTAGAAGGGAAGTTTTGGGCAAACCTAACCAATAATCAACCTGTAAATTATCTTAAAGAGCTTGGAACTGACGGAAGATTGTTGTTTTTAGTTCCCGACAAGAGGATAGAATCATTAAGGTTGGACATAAAAAATAGACTTAATGGTAAAAAGGATAGCAGAATAGTTATTTATTCGTGGAATGGATTTTTGGATGCTATTAAATCCGAAAATAATAAAAAATATGATTCAAAACTAGACTCCGATTTAACACAATTAAAAGAATTATGCGGGAAGATGGATGAAGAAGGGCTAGCACCTTTGAGTGAATCAGACCTAGACCCAATGAACGGCAGACGAATTTATAATTTTTCGAACCTAATAGACGAATGTAATGAATCTATTAGAGAATGGGACAAAGCTGACTTTAAAGGTTTAAACACTACGTCTAAAAAAGAGGGGTATGGTTTTTACTTTAAATCTTTTAACTTTGGTTGCATGTTAGTTTTTTCTAGCTATGATTGGTTTTCAAAAGACAGCCACACCCCGTTTTGGTTACGTATAAAAGATTCAAGCTGGAAAAAATCTGAAAAGATTCATCATTTTTTAAATCAATTTGATCCAGAAAATTCGTATGATGATAATGATTGGTCGTCATACGGAATTATGCTTAAGGCTGGTATGGATAGAACCCAAATAATTGATCATGTAACAAAAACAATAAAAGAAGTTTTAATATTTCTAAATAGTAAAATCAAAAAATAATGGATAAAAAATATTTGTCGCAAAACCTGATGAATTTTATTGAAAATTCAGCTTGGACTTTTGCCAAAACATATGCCAAAACTTGGCCGCATGAATATATTGTCCAAGAAAAAACAGATAATGCTTTATTTTTAGAATTAGCAGATCATATCGATAAGCTTGGGTATGAAGATTTTTTTTATGAAACGAAACAAATATACTTTGAGCATAACGGATACACCTATTGGCACATGGAAAATATTATAAACAGATGTCCGAATAAAGACACATACCAGCAGAGAAAAAAAGATAACAGACTGCCAGCGGTCAGCTAAATAAAGATATTATGGAAAATATATTCTCAATATTATATAAATACAAGCCTCAGCCGAATATGACGCCAGAGGAAAACTATTTCACCGAAAGCTTGAAATTTATTTTGAGTTTGGATAGCAGTCTTTGCAATAAGTTTGTAAAATTTATAAGCAACGGCAATAAATTTAATGCTCCTTTTTCTATTAAAAGTCAGGTTAGACATAGCAACTCCATAATTGATCTTGAAATAACAGACAAAAACATAAAAAAGATTTTTGTTGAGGTAAAGCTAAGAGCAAGAGAAAATTGGTATTTTTCTGAAGATGGGAAGGATGACTTTGGACAAGTTGAGAAATATTTGAAGCTAAATGATGGTTATGTTTGTTTTATCTCACAGGGGAGTAATGATATAGAAATTAAAGAAAAGTATAAGAATAAATATTTAGGTCAATTCGAATGGTTTCAGATATATGAGATTATCGAAGAATATTATAAAAAATCAAATAACTTAAAAGAGATAAATTTATATTTTATTAATAACTTTTTAAAATTTATGGCTGAACAATTAAACATGAAACCATTTAAAAATTTTACAAAACAGGAAATTAAATTTTCTCAAGGTACTAATTTCGAATTTTATTCTAAATTATGCGATTTCATGGATTATGTAAAAAAAGATAAGCAATTAATGGGTTTTTTGAAAGAGAGCGGATTAAACATGCCTTCCAAGGGTTCGCATTTTAATAATGGCCAATTGAATGAAATACGTTTGGGAAAAAAGGGATGGAATTCTTCTATTGGCTTCGGATTATTTTATGCTAACTCAAATTTAGATGAAAAATATGAAGGAAAAGAGGGCGTCTATTATTATACTTATGCTTGGATTTCAAAGGAAAGGGCTCAAAAAATAAAGATTAAATATAAAAAATTCAATTTGAATAAAAATTATTTTCTAGAAGAGTTTCCCTGTAATGATAATAATTATATTGCATACAACGAGATACAATTTTCCGAGCTAATGAAGGGTGGCGAGAAAAAAGCAATTGATTATATTTATAGATCGCTTCTGGAATTGAAGAAAAAAGGCGTGATCAGGGCGATTGATTGGGCTATGAAAAAAGAAATAAATTAAATATCGACTTTATTCTATGCTCACCAAATCCGACTTTCAAAAACACATTCAATGCGCGAAATATCTTTGGCTGTATAAGAACCGCAAGGATCTTTTGTCGTCGGAGGTTGACCCGAATCTTCAGCGAATATTTGACGACGGCTACGAGGTTGAGAGTTACGCGTATAAATTATTTCCAGATGGCGTTGATGCTGGAGACGATAATATTGGCGCGGCAATTTTTAAAACAAAGAAACTCATAAGCGCCAAAACCAAAATAATATTTCAGCCGACTGTCAGCGGCAAGAATCTTTTCTGCCGAGCCGACATATTGTGTTTCAATTCTAAGAACAGTAAATGGGATATATACGAGGTGAAGAATTCTACCGAGGTAAAAGAAATTCATCTCGATGATGTGACTTTTCAAAAGATGGCGTTTGAAGAAGCGGGGTATATAATTGGAAAAACATATCTGGTCCATATTAATAATGCCTATGTTCGAAAGGGAGAGTTGGAAATAAGAAAGCTTTTCACGATTGAAGATGTTTCTGAAGAGGTGAATGCGCTAGAAAAAATTATAAATGAAAAAGTTAAATCAGCTTGCGGCACTCTAAGCCTTAAAAAAGAACCTGATGTGCGCATACTGAAACAATGCGGCAGTCCTTATGATTGCGCTTTTGTTGATTATTGCCAGAAGGATATTCCGGAAAATTCAATCTATTCGATTGCTGGCGGTTTAAGCGAGGCAAAACTTAATATGCTTTTGGACGAGGGAATTTTGGAGATAAAAGATATACCGCGCGGCTTTCTTACGAGCGCGCGCGCCTTGAGGCATTATCACGCGGTGAAAACCCGCCAAGTTTATATTGAAAAAGAGAATATTAAAAAAGAATTAGCAGGATTAAAATATCCCTTGTATTTTCTGGATTATGAAACGAACTCTCCGGCAATTCCTATATTTGACGGCTATAGACCCTATCAGCGAATGACTTTTCAGTATTCGCTGCACATTAAGGAATTAAAGGAGTCTAAACTCAAGCATTTTGAATATCTTGCTAGAGACTGCGAGGATCCATCGCCAAAGCTGACTGAATCGCTCAGCAAAATTATCGGGAGCAAGGGAAGTGTGATTGCTTGGAATAAAAGTTTTGAGAAAGGTTGCAACAAGGAGATGAGCGAGCGCTATCCGAAATATGCTAAATTCTTTGAGTCGGTGAATCGCAGGATGTATGATCTAATGGATTCTTTTAAAAAAGGTTACTATGTCCATCACGATTTCCATGGCAGCGCTTCGCTCAAAAAAGTCCTGCCAGTTCTCGTGCCCAAATTATCATACAAGGCATTAAATATTCAAGAAGGCGGAACCGCTTCAAACACCTGGCTTGAAATGATCGGACCAGAGATGGATCAGAAAGAAAAAAATAAGACTTACAAAGATCTCCTTGCCTACTGCCAGCTTGATACTTTGGCGATGGTTGAGATTTTGGAGAGGTTGGAGAGAGTTTAAAATATGGTTTATTATTTTCACGATAGTTATTTCATAAAATTTTAACAGAATTAAAATATGGAAATAATTGAATTAATCGGTTTGGTTGTTATGAGGTTAATAATGTTGATAATGCTTCCAATTATGGGAGTATTGTCTTTGATCATGTCAAACTCTTTTTCGTGGCTGTATATCGGTATAATCGGGGTTCTATTCGCAGCTCAAATTAAAATTCCAAAAGATATGCGCACCATTGCAACAACAGCTTTGTCGCTGGGAATTATAATGATGTGGATTTCGCTGTTTGTTTCATATCAAAGGTTGCCTTATAATTATATTGATTTTTCTAATCCAGCTCCAGCCGCATTAGGCGGGTTTCCAATTACGGCATTTGAATATCCGCCTGGCGCGTTAGGCAGTGATGAGCCGCCGATTAACACGTGGAGTTTATTTTATCTGAATTTAGTTTTTTGGATTATTGTCGGAACGGGCGTCGTAATGATGTCGCGCAAATATTTGAATAATCGGGTTCCATTTAAATTATTTGGTGCCAGTGTTATAATATCATTATATGGGCTTGGGTATTTATTTTTGAAATTTGATTAAAGCTTAAAATTTTATGATTAAAAACTTCTGCAATTCCTCGTCGCTGTTGTAAAACGGGAACTTTTGTGCTTTACTTTTCATAGAGCCGGTTGTTAATTGTTAATAGTAGATTCTTCTTTCTAAATCTATTTTACAATAATCAACCTGCTTTTGTAATTACACACTAATAGTATACGGTATCTAGACACTAATATCGATGTGTTAATAATCGAAAATTATATTTGTATAAAAAAGTAATTAATATGAATGGATTTATAAAAAAAGAAAAAAGTGAAATTAGTAATAAACTTGCCAAATTTACTAAGGATGCTTTTTTTGAATATGTCTTGCCAAAAATAGAAAAAGAATGCCCATGTGTAATCGGAAAGTTTTTTGTTATATTAACTTCATCTGTTGCATACGGAATCGCGGATAAATATTCCGATATAGATGTTTTTGTTATTTTCCCGAAACACAAAGATTATTTGACATATTATAAAAAACTACAGACTTTAATTGATTCAATCGAGTATCCATCTAATTATTATAATATTTGTGATAAGGGTATAAGATTTGAATTTGAAAGTTTTTTTAAATCTGACTTGGAAAAATTAATTAATAACCAATCAAATAATAATTGGTTGAACCAAACGGAATGGTTGCTATGCTGGTTTATTAATTCAGTTACTATATATGATCCTAATGGGATTTGTGAAAGAAATAAAAAAAAGTTACAATATTATCCTAAAAAAATTATTAAATTCAAGGCTAATAATAATTTACTTTTATTATTAAAGTTTAGACGAATAATGAGAAGGATGAATGATAGTTATGTATTCGACGTATATTATTTTAAATCGATAAAGAGACTCATGGATTTAATATACTGGTGTGAAGGTTTATATGTTCCTCACTCAAAATGGTCATTTCATATAACGGCATACTTAGAAACATTAGGAGAGCATTTCCATAAGGAGGTGTCACAAATATTGAATTCAGACAAAAGTAGCAAAATTTTACTTATTGATAAATGGATAAAAATTTTAATTGATAAATATAGCTCTCAGTTATTTATTAATAAGAGATTAAAAAGATATATAGATAATGGTTTTTATATTGAAATAAACAAAAAAAGTTTAGTAAAAAGTAATCTATATTTTAAAGATCATATAGGGCCTATGAAGAAATTGGATTTAATCTTTCAATATTTGTGACAC
>CAYPQL010000005.1:0-37660 GCA_964412905.1 uncultured Candidatus Saccharibacteria bacterium | reverse complement strand
TAATTGTCAATTAACCTAAAATATCAAGTGTTCGGATTGACCCTAGCGGGTAGGTCTTTTATTACATCAGAAGCCTAGCATAGAATTTTAGAAGTGTCAAGGGGCGTTAATCCTATTTCTTAAAACAACAGCCCGAATAAATTCAGGCTGGGGTTTCTATGTGAGACATTTTAAGTCAGTGATATTTTTATGCGCTCAATAATGCAACAATTTAGCAATTTTCTTTGAATTACAAGATGTTTGTCATTTCGAGCGTGTCGCGAGAAATCTGTAAATAATATTGGACAGTAGGGTAATTGATTTAACCCATAGCTTTTAGATCTCTCAATCGCTGATGCTCATTTCGAGATGACAAACTAAAATAGCATTTTGTAATTCAAAAAATTTAGCAGTACAGCAATTCAACAATTCATTTTACATTTCATCATAATCCCTCATCGTCAGCTGCGAATCAATTTGCCTGATTGATTCGAGGACGACTCCTACGACGATCAGAACCGAGGCGCCGCCGATGGCTAGAGTTGTGATATTTGTCAGGGCTTGGCCGATAAATGGAATGACGGCGATGATGCCTAGAAATGTCGCGCCGAGGAATGTTATTCTGCCTAGAACTCTGCCTAGAAATTCGGCGGTGCTTGTTCCCGGCCTCATTCCCGGCACAAATCCGCCGTGCTTTTGAAGGTTATCTGCGACATTCTTGGGGTCAAAAACAATTGAAGTGTAAAAATAAGTGAACAAGAAAACCATGATAAAATATAAAACTCCATAAATCAAATTTCCCGGCTGGAAAGTGCTGCTCACAAAAAGCGCCGCGTTCCTGACCATCTCATTGGAATGCTGGACAAAAAATGACGCCACAATTCCCGGAAAAATCATCATAGACATAGCGAAAATTAAAGGGATCATTCCCGCTGAATTGACTTTAAGAGGTAAAAAAGTGGAAATTCCCCCCGTAGTTTTATTTCCCCTAACACGCCTGGCATAAGAAACAGGAATATTTCTTTGAGCCTCCGTGATAATCACAACTCCCAAAACCACAATCACTGACATAACCAGCAAACTTATTATGCTTGGATATTTATCAGGAGTCATAGTGGCAATAGTCTGACTTACTATCATTGGAATTCCAGAAACAATGCCAGCGAAAATAATCAACGAAACGCCATTCCCGATTTTCTTCTCGGAAATAAGCTCTCCGAGCCACATCAAAAATATCGTCCCCGCGGTAATCAGCGAAAGAGCGACGGCCATATCAAATTGATTTATACTACCGATAATTCCTTGATTCTTCAAAAGCGTAATCATCGCAAAACCTTGAAGCATTGCCAAAGGAACAGTGGCATACCTGGTATATTGATTGAATTTCTGCCTCCCCGCCTCCCCAGACTCCTGATACATTTCTTTTATCTGCGGAAAAATCATCGTCAAAAGCTGCATTATAATCGAAGCTGTAATATATGGTCCCACTCCAAGCATAACCAAAGAAAAGTTTTCCATCCCTCCTCCAGTAAAAGCGCTTAAAAGGCCGAGAAGCTGATTACTGTTGAAAAAATCGCTCAATCTTTCAGCGTCAACGATTGGAATTGGAATGTGAGCGGCCAAGCGAAAAATAATAAGCATCACGGCCACATAAATTATTTTTCCTCGGAGCTCTTTGTCTTTAAAAACTCTGATTAGTTTTTTGAGCATAGATTCATTTAAACATATAAACATTTGATCGCCAGTCTTTGTCATTCCCTTGAAAAAGAGAATCCGGGTGAAATATCCTCGTATTTAGAATAACACTATGACTATTAAATATCGCAGAGTATTACCGTAAATTTGTTTTCAAGACTTTTATTGTAAAATTAATATTAGATGAGACTTCTCCTAGATTCCCGCCGGAGTTTATGCTGAATTTATTTCAGTGCGGGAATGACAAAAGCGGTGTTTTTCGGAAATTCTCTTACCTGTTTATATAACCCTAATCTCCCCGCCGGCTTTCTTGATTTTTTCTTCCGCGGTTTTGGAAACCAAGCAGCCTTCAACGATAATTTTCTTTTTCAGTTCCCCGTCGCCGAGAATTTTGACATTCGGCTTTATCTTGCTGACCAATCCTTTGTTCAATAAAGCTCTGGCGGTTATGACATCCCCGTCTTGAAAATTCTTTTCCAAAACAGAAAGATTGACTGTGTTACTTTTTTCATAAATACTTTTAAATCCTCTTAACTTCGGAGTTCTTCGAAAAAGCGGGACTTTTGTTCCTTCAAAACTAGGGCCTTTATAACTCCCCGATCTCGCCTTCTGCCCTTTTGTTCCGCGAGTAGCGGTAGTTCCATGAGCTCCCCCGCGCCCGATTTTCTTCTTCTCTTTTCTCTTGCTAGGTTTTAATTGGTGAAATTGCATAGGATCATTTTAACATATAAACATTTTAACATACTAACATTTTAAATTTCTTAATATCCAATATCCTAATATCCAATATCTTGATATTTATCTATTTCTTTTCCACTTCTTTGTTCTCTCTTACTTCCTTTACTTCCTTTTTTACTATTTCATCCTTCACTTCTTCCTTCTTAGCTTTTTCTCTCTTCTCCGCTTCTAATAATTTCTCCGCTTCTAACGAGATTTCCCTTGTCTTTTTTACTGAAAACTGTTTTAAAACATCAATAGTCGCTCGGGCGTTGTTTAATTTGCTTTTGGCGCCAAGCATTTTTCCGGAAATATCTCTGATGCCCGCTAAAGACACAATTGTCCTTACCGCTCCGCCGGCAACAATTCCATGCCCTTTGGTAGCCGGCTTCAATAAAATTTTTGAGCTTCCCAATTTTTTATAAACATTGTACGGGATCGTGCTTCCTTTAAAGCTAAGAGTTATAATATTCTTTTTCGCGTCGGCATAAGCTTTTTCCGTCGCGGCTTTCATATCCGGCCCCTTGGACACGCCCACTCCGACTCTGCCTTTTTTGTCGCCGATAACAATAACAATTCGGAAGCTGAATCTCTTTCCGCCTTTCACGACGCGGGTAACGCGCGCGATGTCAATAATTTTTTGCTCAAACTCCGGCTTCTCTCTTTTCCTTCCTCTGCCGAACGATTTTTTGCCAAACGAACTTTTTGAGCCTAATTCTTCTTTTTTATTCATCATAATGATATAAAATTATCTTTTATTTATTGAAAATCTAAAAAACCAATCCTCCTTCTCTCGCGCCTTCCGCCAGAGCTTTTACTCTGCCGTGATATCTATAGCCGCCTCGATCAAAAACCACTTTTTCTATTTTCTTTTCTTGGGCTTTTCGGGCAATCAGTTTTCCGATCTCTTTCGCGGTTTCGGTTTTTATTTTTTTCCCTTTAATTTCTTTTTCGCTGGCGCTTACCAATGTTATTCCCAAGTCATCATTAATCAGCTGGACGAATAATCCTTTATTGCTGCGAAATAAGTTTAATCGCGGAATGGACGCCGTGCCTGAAATTTTAGAGCGGACTCTTTTATGCCTTCTTATCCTGCCCTGTTTTTTCGCTATCTCTTTATTATTTTTCATATCTGTCTATTTATATATTATTTTTAGAATTAAAGGATTAACGGATTGCGGATTAACGGATTAAATTCGTTAATTCTTTAATCCATTAATTCGTTAATAAACAAATTCATTTACTTTTCCGTTGTTCCGGCGACTTTCTTTCCGGATTTTCTTCTTACATGTTCCCCGACATATCTTATCCCCTTCCCTTTGTACGGTTCAGGCCTTTTTTTGCTTCGGATATCCGCGGCGACTTGCCCCACTAGTTGCTTGTCAAATCCGGTTATGATAATTATATTTTTTTCCACCTTGAATTCTATCCCCGCCGGAGCTTTAAATGGAACCGGGTGAGAAAACCCCAAAGCCAGTTCCAAATCTTTTCCTTTTTGGATTGCTTTATATCCAATCCCCTGTATTTCAAGTTTTTTTTCAAAGCCCTTTCCGACCCCTTCAATCATATTAAAAATCAACATTCTAAAAAGTCCCCAAACGGCATAATTTTTTCTTGTTCTGTTTTTCAGAGAAACAATAACTTTCCCGTCCTTAACTTCAACAAATACTTTCGGATCAATTTTGACAAAAAGCTCTCCCTTCGGGCCTTTCACGAAAACCTGATTATTTTTATCAACAGAAAGAGTGATTCCCGACGGCATAATTATTGGTTGTTTTCCTATTTTGCTCATATGAATATCGTTTTAACATTTTAACATTTTAACATTTTAACATTTTATACGCTAATATGTTAATATGACTTTACCAAAATCTCAAAAATGAATTCATTAACATATTAACATGTTTATATGTTAATATGTTAAAATGATCCTACCAGACTTCAAAAATAATTTCTCCGCCAAGCCCTTTTTCTTTTGCTTTTAAATTAGTCATAACTCCTTCCGATGTTGAAATAATGGAAAGCCCATAACCGCCGAGAACTTTCATCACCTCGTCTTTGCCGGCATATCTTCTCTGCCCCGGCTTGCTGACTCTTCTAATCTCGGATATCGCGTAATTATCCCCGTTTTTTTTCAACACTACTTCCAAAGTTATCTTAACTCCTTTTTTGTGTTGGATTACATCCTGAATATATCCTTCTTCTTTGAGGATTTTTGCCAGAGATAATTTAAACTTGGAAGAAGGAATTAAAACAGACATCAAATTGGCTGTTTGAGCATTCCTTATTCTTGTTAGCATATCTGCTATTGGATCAGTCATAAATTGAAAGTTAAAAGTTTATAAAGTTATAAAGTAAAAAGTTTATAAAGTTATAAAGTAAAAAGTTAAATTAACTTTATAGACTTTCCACTTTACGAACTTTCCACTCCGTCTTACCAGCTGCTCTTTTTTAATCCGGGGATTTCTCCGGTGCTTGCCAATTCCCTTACGCAAATCCTGCACAGATCAAACTTTCTCAAGTATCCGCGTTTTCTGCCGCACCTCCAGCATCTTCTGACAATGCGGGTTGAGTATTTCGGTTTTCTCAGAGCTTTTACCACTAGCGAAGTTTTTGCCATATTTGTTTAGCTTTATATTCTTAATTTAAAAATTATTTTTCCTTATTTTCAACTACGATAGGCATTCCCATATTCTTTAACAATTTATAAGCCTCTTCATTGTTTTTCGCGGTAGTTGCTATGCTGATTTCCATTCCGAAAATATTTTTTATTTCGTCCTTCGCCACTTCCGGAAAAATAATATGCTCTCTTATCCCAATGTTATAATTGCCATTTCCGTCAAATGATTTCTTGCTGAGGCCGTGGAAATCTCTCACTTGCGGAAGGGCTATGTTGATCAATCTGTCCAAAAATTCATACATTTTCGCTCCCCGCAAAGTCGCCATAAGCCCGACTGGCATTCCCGCTCTTGTTTTGAAATTAGAGATCGCTTTTTTCGCTTTGGTGACAACCGGCTTTTGGCCCACGATAACTTCGACATCGGAAGTTATTTTTTTCAAATCATCCTTGCTGTCCCTGAGAATTTTTCCCAGTCCCAAGTTCACGACAATCTTTGTTATTTTAGGAACGGACATCACGCTTTTATAACCGAACTCTTTAACCATCGCCGGAGCAACCTCTTTCATATATTTTTCTTTCAATCTTGCTTTATACATAAAATTGTTTTAATGTTTTAATGTTTTATCGTTGATATTATTTCAAATTAGCTTATTTTTGTCATCCTGAATTCATTTTAGGATCTTCTTGCTTCAAGGTTTTGTTTGCTTATTTTAAGCTAGATGCAGCATACAGTAGATTCTGAAATCATGCCTCTGGCAGATCAGCCACAGGCTGACAAGTTCAGAATGACAAGAAAATTTGAAATAATAGCGCTGTTATATTTATTTCTTAACTTGAATCGCTATGTCCTGTTTGCATTTTTTGCAAATTCTATGTTTCTCCCCGTTCTCCAAAACCAGATATCCGACTCTCGTCTGTTTATTGCATTTCGGACAAAGCAAAACGACATTAGAAACATTGATCGGCGAAGCGACGGTGATTTTCTGCCCTTTCTCTCCCTGCCTTTTCGCTTTTATATGTTTTTTTACAAGGTTTGCATTTTCAACAACAACTTTTCTAATTTCAGGAATTACTCTGGTAACCTTTCCTTCTTTGCCTTTATCCTTGCCTGCGATTATTTTTACCTTGTCATTAGTTTTAATTTTCATAGTATTTCATTGTTATATAATGATATTATTCTAAATCCTCTTATTTGTCATCCTGAATTCATTTCAGAATCTTTCGTATAAATAGGATTATATTTGCTTATTAAGCTAAATGTAGTATATAGTAGATTCTGAAATCATGCCTCTGGCAGATCAGCCACAGGCTGACAAGTTCAGAATGACAGTAGAACTCAGAATAATACCCATATATTTCACATTGTCGCACTGCCATACTACGACGATTTAATTATTTACAGCACTTCCGGCGCTAAGGAAATTATTTTCATAAAACCGCCGTTTCTTAATTCTCTGGCAACCGGCCCGAACACTCGAGTGGCTTTCGGAGTTATATTGTCTTTATCAACAATCACAACGGCATTATCATCAAAGCGGATATAAGAACCGTCTTTTCTTTTGAAACTTTTTCTCTGCCTGATAATCACGGCTTTGGCGACTTCTCCTTTCTTGACTTGCCCTCGAGGCTCGGAAGCTTTCACGGTAATTACGATAACATCGCCAAGATAAGCGTATCTTTTTCTTGTTCCGCCAAGAACTTTGATACATCTTCCCCACTTCGCCCCCGAATTGTCCGCGATTATAATTTTAGTTCCTTGTTGAATCATAAATATAAATTAATTTACTTCGTTAGGTTAATATTAGTTTTACTTGCATCTATTATGCTTTTTTGCTTTCAATTTCTTTTGCAATCCATTTTTTCTCTTTGCTCATCGGCTTTGTTTCTATAAGCATAACTTTATCCCCTTCCTTGAATTTATTCTCTTCATCATGCGCTTTATATTTCTTGCTTACTTTATATTTCTTCCTGTAAATCGGGTGCATTTTCAGCCTATCAACTTTCACGACCACCGTCTTGTCCATTTTGTCGCTCACAACAATCCCAATTTTTCCTTTGGCGCTTTTCTTGCCACTTTCTTTTTTCACTTGATTATTATCTTTGTTCATAATGATTATTTTGAAAATTTAATAGTGTTATTTCTTGCTTGATTTTTCAGTTTTTTCTTTCAAAACGGATTTCGCTCTGGCAATGATCTTTTTCGTTTTTTTTACATCGCTATAATCCTTCAACTGCCTGTTCGCGAGAGAAAAACGCAGCTTATTAAGCTTCTCTTTGCTTTCTTTTACTAAAGCCTGTAATTGATTTTCTGATCTTTCCCTTAACTCTTTAGCTTTCATATTCTAAAATTAATGATATTTTTTAATTAGGCAAACCGGAGTCCTTAGAATTGCGATATTTCCTCCTGACTTTCGTCAGGACTCCGTAATACAGTGATTATTACAAATTACATCAAATCAATCTCTTTTGAAATAAACTTCGTCTTGACCGGCAATTTATGACTAGCTCTTTCCATCGCCTCTCTTGCCACTTTTTCTTCAACTCCATCCATTTCAAAAATTATTTTCCCGGTTTTCACAACCGCCGCGAAGTGATCCAAACTGCCCTTCCCGCTGCCCATGGGAACTTCCGCAGGCTTTCTGGTAATCGGCTTATCCGGAAAAATTCTTACCCAAATCTTCCCGCCTCTCTGGACATATCTCGTCATTGCTCTTCTCGCCGCTTCAATTTGCCGGCTCGTAACCCAAGAATTTTCAAGAGACTTCAAGGCAAAAGATCCAAAAGAAATACTGAAACCTCTCCGCGCCTTTCCGCGATTTCTGCCCTTATGCTGCTTCCTGTGTTTTACCTTTTTTGGCATTAACATATGATCATTTTAACATTTAAACAATATTCTAAATTCTAAATTCAATATTCTAATTTTCAAATATCTCCCCTTTATATATCCAAACTTTTACTCCGATCGCTCCGTAAGTGGTTCGCGCGGTGTATTTCGCGAAATCAATATCGGCCCTTATGGTTTGCAGGGGGATTTTTCCTTCGCTCAACCATTCAACTCTGGACATTTCCGCTCCATTCAGCCTGCCGGAAACCGCGATTTTTATCCCTTGCGCTTGCTTATTATGCATAGTTTTTTCAATCGCTTGCTTCAGGACTTTTCGAAAAGCGGCTCTTTTTTC
Source organism: uncultured Candidatus Saccharibacteria bacterium (assembly GCA_964412905.1). Lineage (GTDB taxonomy): Bacteria > Patescibacteriota > Minisyncoccia > JAHIHE01 > JAGLIN01 > CAYPQL01. The sequence continues at coordinate 29,470 of CAYPQL010000005.1, read as the reverse complement.
AATTTGCTCCGCGACTGCTTGAGCGACCAGATTGGCGTTTAATTCCACATTGCGGATTTCAATTATATTAACTTTGATTTCTATTTTCTCGCCTATCTTTTTAATTATATCAGCTTTCAATTCTTCCGCGCCAGTTCCTCCTCTGCCTATGATAATTCCAGGCCTTGCGGAATATACGCTTACAACCATGCTGTTTGAGGACCTTTCAATTATAACATCGTCAATCAAAGCTTTTTTCAATTTTTCCCGCAAAAATTCTCGCAGTTCCACATCTTTTCGTAAAAACTTTCTGTAATTGCCCGCGTTAAACCACTTTGATTTCCAATCTCTTATAATGCCCAGCCTATGTAAAAATGGATTTATTTTTCTTCCCATAAATAATTCGTATTAGCGTGTTATTATTTTGATTTCTCGTCCAAGATTAAAGTGATGTTGCTTGTTCTCTTATGTATAGCGGACGCTCTTCCCATGGCTCTCGGCGTCCATCTTTTCAACATCGGCCCTTCATTCACAAACACTTTTGAAACATATAAATTGTTTTCATTTAAATTAAAATTGTGCTTTGCGTTCGCCACTGCGGAATTGAGCAATTTCAAAACCGGCTCAGCCGATTTTTTGCTGATAAAACCAAGGTTAGTTTTAGCGTCGCTCACAACCATGCCCCTGATAACATTAATAATCAGTCTTACTTTTCTCGGAGAAACTCTTAAATTCTTTAAATGCGCTTGAACTTCCATATATTTGAAATTATGCTGTTATGTAGTTATTGTTGAAATACTATGCTTGTCATTTCGAGCCGTAGGCGAGAAATCTATAAACTTCAGATATTTCTATAATATTTAGATTTCTCGCGACACGCTCGAAATGACAGATTTTTTAGGATAAGCGGCTTTTTTCGCGCTTAACATTATTTTGCAATTTAAACTAATTTTTTACTTTCTTTGACCTCTTTATTGCCATTGCCGCCCTCCGGAGCTTTCTCTATTTCCTTCTGCATCTTGCCGCCATGCTTAACAAACTTTTTCGTCGGGGAAAATTCCCCAAGCTTATGTCCGACCATATCTTCCGTGACAAAAACATTTATATGCTGTTTTCCATTGTGAACCCCGAAAGTAAAACTGACCATTTCAGGACAAATCGAAGAATTTCTCGCCCATGTTTTAATAACGGTTTTATCTCCGGCTTTTAAATTGCCGACTTTCTCCATCAGTTTTTCGTCCACATAAGGACCTTTTTTTAGCGATCTTGACATATTTGTAATTTGTAATTAGTAATTAGTAATTTGGAATTTGGAATTAGTTATAATGTTTATATTGAAATTCCTTATATTAAATTATTTTCTATTCAGCTGTTTCTACTATTTCTTTCTTTCTCCTGGAATTACTTACGCGCTTATTCTTTCTTCTCGTTTTATATCCAAGCGCTGGCTTTCCCCATGGAGTTTTCGGATGCTTCAACCCGATAGGCTGTCTTCCTTCTCCTCCTCCGTGAGGATGATCCACCGGATTCATCGCGCTTCCCCTTACTTGAGGCCTTCTGCCCATCCACCTTGATCTTCCCGCTTTTCCAATAACAACTGTATTATAGCTTGCATTGCTCACCTGTCCAATTGTGGCAGAACAGTTTTCAGAAATTATTTTAGTCTGACCGGAAGACAAGCCCACATGGGCGAATCCTCCTTCAATCGCCATTAACCTTGCGAATGATCCCGCGGATCTGGCAAATTGCCCGCCCTTTCCGGGAAACATTTCAACATTGCTTATAACCGTCCCGGATGGAATGTTTTTCAAAGAAACCCTGTTTCCGATTTTTATCGGCGCGCTTGCGGACGAAACAATTTCATCGCCTTTTTTCAGCCCTTCCAAAGCGATGACATATCTTTTTTCCCCGTCCGCGTAAATAAGCAAAGCGATAAACGCCGTTCTGTTCGGATCATATTCAATAGATTCAACTTTTGCCGGAATATCAAACTTGTTCATCTTGAAATCAATTATTCTGAATCTCTTTTTCGCGCCGCCGCCTCTGTGCCTGGTCGTGATTTTCCCCGCGCTGCCTCTGCCCACTTTTCTTGTCATTTTTCCAAGCAAGCTTTTCTCCGGATCTTTTTTGTCCAGCGTGGAAAAGTCATAGCCCATCATTCCTCTTCTGCCCGGAGACGTTGGTTTATATTTTTTTACTGCCATATGATTATATTGTTAAATTGTTGTATTGCTAAATTGCTATCTATATTTGATATTATTTTAAATCCTCTCATTGTCATCCTGAACTCGTTTCAGGATCTTCTTGCTGCTAAGGTTATATTTGCTTATTTTAGGCTAAATATAGCATGCGATAGATTCTGAAATAAATTCAGAATGACAGAAAAGTTTAGCGATGCAACAATTTAGCAATTTATTTCGTTTCCTTCATTACATCAATGCTTTGTCCTTTCGCCAGTTTGACTATCGCTTTTCTGTATCCGTCTTTAACACTCGGTTTGCCTTTGGACATTTTAGGCTTGGACGGCACGCTGATGACATTAACGCTTACGACAGAAACTCCATACAGACTTTCAACCGCCTTTTTTATCTCTGATTTATTAGACCTGTCGGAAATTATAAAAACATACTGACCTTCTTTGGAAAGATTAAAAGTTTTTTCGGAAATGTGCGGCTTCCTTATCAAGTCAAAATAATTATTTGGTATCTTGTCTTTGGAAACTTTTTTAACCTTAGAAACCGCTTTCTTTTCTTGCTTCTTAGCATTCTTTTCTTGCTTAAAATCCTTTTCGGGAGATTTGCCTTCCTTGTCTTTTTTTATGATTTTATCTAGAATTCCCATATTATTTTATATTATTTTCTGAATTTTCTTAAAATATCTTACAAATTATTTCTGCTTATATATTTTCTCTATCATCTCTATTCCTTTTTTATCTATAATAAAAGTTTTATTTTTCAGCAAATCGGCGACATTCAAGGAATCGCTGGCGATCATTGAAACATCGGGAATATTTTTGATTGACTTGAAAACTTGATCATTTTTTTTGCTCAAAGAAAACAGGATTTTTCCCTTCACCGGCAATTTTTTCAAGGCGCCGCTCATCGTTTTTGTTGAAACTTTTTCCAGCTTCGCGTCGTCCAAAATTATCATTTCATTATCTCTTGCCTTTGAAGAAAGAACCATAAAAAGAGCTTTAGCTTTCATTTTCTTGTTTATTTTCTTGCTGTAATTTCTGTCGGAAGTAGGCCCGAAAGTAACTCCTCCGCCTTTCCAAATCGGAGATCTGCTTGAACCGTGTCTTGATCTTCCCGTTCCCTTCTGCTTCCAAGGTTTTTTTCCTCCGCCCCTAACTTCTCCTCTGTCTTTCGTATCAGCCAAAACCTGCCTTGAATTTGAAATTTGCGCGACAAATGCTTGATGGACCAGATCGTCTTTCATCTCCACTCTAAAAATTCTTTCCGAAAGTTCAATTTCTCCCGTTTCCGCTCCTTCCAGATTATAAACCTTGGCTTTTATCATATATTTATAAATTACTTTTTTGTAAAATAAACTTAAACAAGTTTTCGGATATTAATTATTCTTTCTATTTTCCTTCTTTGTTATAATCTCCACCAATGACCCGATATTTCCCGGCACTGAACCTTTAATTAACAACAAATTTTTATCTTTGTCAATGCCCGCGACTTTCAACCCAAGCTGAGTGATCTGTCCTCCGCCCATTCTTCCGGCCATTCTTTTTCCTTTTGTCACATGCTCTGGAAATCCGCTGCCGATAGTTCCCGGTTTTCTGTTGCTGTGTTTTTGTCCGTGCGATGCTGGACCGCCTCTAAAACCATGTCTTTTCATAACTCCCTGAAATCCTTTTGACTTTGAAGTTCCAATTACTCTTATATCGTCCCCTATTTCAAAAGTTGAGGCTTCTATTTTTTCTCCGATTTTGTATTCTTTATTGTCTTCTTCTGTTCTGAATTCTACGAGATATCTAAATTTTCCCAGTTCTTTCAAATGTCCTGCCAAAGGTTTGTTGATTTTTTTCTTTTCCAAAAATCCGACTTGAATAGCTTGATAACCATCTTTTTCTTTCGTAATAAGTTTTGTAACGACGCAAGGTCCGGCCTCAATCAAAGTCACAGGAATAACTTCCTTATTTTCTTCATTGAAGATTTGGCTCATCCCTATTTTTTTCCCTAGAATAAATTTCATATGATTTAAATTGTTATATTGCTGTATTGTTAAATTGTTATATTGTTTTTTGTAAGTTAATTTTCTCATTAAACTTGTCATCTCGAAATGAGCATCAGCGATTGAGAGATCTATAAACCTTAGATATTTCTATAGTTTTTAGATTTCTCACGAGGCGTTCGAAATGACAGATTTCTAGAATATTTTTTAGAGTAGCTGAGTGATTATTTTAATCTTAAACTGTTTCAATATTTTTTTTCTCACGAGTTTAAAACCTCGCAAACCCTCGGCTAAAGCCGGGTAGAAATCGATGCAAATAAAAAAACCAGACAATTCAACCAACTGCAACCGTTATTATCCGATTTCTAATTGGCTAATTCAGTATACTCTTAATTACTTCTTAACCGGAAATTTTTCACGAGATCCAGCAAATAAGCACTTAAACTAGCATAAAATATTAAATTGTTAACTTCATTACATTGCTAACTTCTTCAAATTATAAAACAACATATTTGTCATTTCGAGCGAATAGCGAGAAATCTATAAACTTTAGATATTTCTATAACTCTTAGATTTCTCACGAGGCGTTCGAAATGACAATTTTGTTACATTTTAATTTCTATAAAAACTCCGGCCGGCAGATTCAAGTTTGTCAGAGAATCAATTATTTTCGGGCTTAAATCAAAAATATCAACTAATCTCTTGTGAACTCTCATTTCATACTGGTCTCTGGCGTCTTTGTGAACAAATGTTGAACTGTTTAGCGTGATTTTGCTAATCTCAGTAGGCAAAGGTATAGGCCCTCTGACGGACGCTCCATTTCGAAGAGCAGTCTCCACGATTTGTTTTGCGGACTGATCAATCACCTTGTGATCATAAGCTTTAATTTTCACTCGAATCTTCGGCTTTGATTCGCCTTCCTCTTTCGTATTTTCTGGCATTTAGGTTTTTACTTGGATTAATTATGGATTATGTTTGATATATTAAATTTCTGCTACTACTTCTGCAAGTAGTATCAACATTTTTCCAGGATCTTTTTCTTCTCTAATTTTTACTAGGGTATCCTCATTAATATTCGTCCCTCTTTCTTTCGATTTTCTCCGCAAAACTTCAATCAACTCTTCTTTTAAATCATCCTCTGTATGTTCCTTATATTTCTCTTCAGTTACTGGAATTTCTTCATTCATATTTTTTTCTTAAACTAGTAAAACAAAAAATAAGAAGATATGAATCTCCTTATTTTATGATTTTAGTCACGACTCCGGCTCCTACTGTTCTGCCGCCTTCTCGGATTGCGAATCTCATTCCGTCTTCCATAGCTACTTTTGAAATAAGTTTGATAACTAGTTTTACAGTATCGCCAGGCATAACCATTTCCGTTCCTTCCGGCAAAACTACATCGCCGGTCACATCAGTTGTTCTGATATAAAATTGTGGTTTGTATCCTGAGAAAAATGGAGTGTGTCTTCCGCCTTCTTCTTTGGTAAGAACATAAACTTCGCTTTCAAATTCGCTGTGAGGAGTAATTGAACCGATAGCAGCCAAAACTTGACCTCTTTCCACTTCTTCTTTTTTGATGCTTCGAAGCAAAACTCCGGCATTGTCTCCGGCCTGCCCTCTGTCCAGTTGCTTATTAAACATTTCAATTCCAGTAACGACGACTTTCTTCGTGTCTCGAATTCCAACTAATTCCACTTCTTGGTTCAAGTTAACAACGCCTCTTTCAATTCTTCCCGTCACAACAGTTCCTCTTCCTTCAATAGAGAAGATGTCCTCAATAGGCATTAAAAATGGCTTATCAATATCTCTTTTCGGCTCCGGAATTTTTTCGTCAAGAGCTTTTATAAGATCAAAAATCGGCTTGCATTTCTCGCATTCCGGTTTTCCGCAAGCGCATTCCAAGGCTTTTAAAGCGGATCCTCTTATAATAGAAATGTTTGCTCCGTCAAATTCATATTTTATCAATAGCTCTCTGATTTCTTCTTCAACAAGATCAATAAGTTCCGCGTCATCAACCTGATCAACTTTATTAATAAAGACAACAATTTCAGGAACGCCGACTTGCCTCGCAAGCAAAATGTGCTCTCTGGTTTGAGGCATAGGTCCGTCAGTCGCGGCAACGACAAGAATAGCGCCGTCCATCTGAGCCGCGCCGGTAATCATATTCTTAATATAGTCGGCATGTCCCGGACAGTCCACATGAGCATAGTGCCTTGTGTCTGATTCATATTCTTGGTGAGAAGTAGCGATGGTAATTCCTCGCTCCCGCTCTTCCGGAGCGTTGTCAATTTCATTTACGCCTTTTTTAGTAGCTTTCTTTCCAGATGCGGCCAAACACGACAAAATAGCCGCGGTTAGAGTTGTTTTTCCATGATCAACATGACCGATTGTGCCGACATTAACATGCGGCTTTGACCTGTCAAATATTTCTGCCATTTTATGATTCTCCTTTTAGAAACCAAAGCAAGAGAAAACTTGTCGCTCTTAAACTTTGATTTATAAGATTAGTTTTTAAAAATATTAAATTTATATCGTTTATACAAAATTGCCTGTTTCCTTTTTAAAGCAATACACATATATTAGCACATAAAAAAAATTTGGCAAGCGCTTGATCGCAATCAAATATATTTTATTGCGAGTTTATGTAATTTTGCCTCAATTCAGCATTTATTGATTATAATACACTGCCGATGCTTTTGTCAAATATCAAAATAATTTTTACAGTTTTTCCACGGTAATTTCATCGTTCGTTATTCTTTCATCATCCAGTCCCATAAAATTATCCTCGGCCTTAAATTGCTTTAGTCTTTTTTGAATCTGCCTTGTCTTCCAAATTTCGACATCTCTGTTGATTTCTTCTTCTTTTTCTTCCGGATGTTCGGTGTTATTTTCCGGATGGCTGGCGGAGTTTTCAATCTTGCTGAAATCAGTGTACTCGTCAATATTTATAATCACAAAAGTCGGCTCCCCGTTTTCAACTATGATAGCCTTGCCCCCGACAATCTTCATAAGTTTTTTAATCTTGTCAAAGCTGCTTTCAGTCATATTTTGCAATCAATTATTAATTTCAAATCACTAATACACATTAGCACAAATATTTTTTCTGTCAATACGCGAGAGATTCATATAAACATTTTAACAATACAGCAATTTATTAATTTTTGTTTAAGACTTTTAACAAGACGAGATGAAAAGAAATGAACAAGATCGCCAGCGCAAATAATTTATTTATATTTTGAAAAAGAATGGCCGAGACGCCGAAAATAATACAGATGGAATAGATGAATAAAACAACTTTTTTCTGCGGCCAGCCTTTTTCCAAAAGCTTGTAATGCAGATGCCGCGCGTCGCCTTTGAATGGAGATTTTCCAGATTTTATTCTTTGAGCTATAACCCAAACCGCGTCCAAAATCGGAAAGCCCATCACCAAAAGAGCGGTAGCGATTTTCCCGCCGGAAAAAATCGCCAGAACAGCCAGAATAAATCCGAGGAACATAGAGCCCGAAGTTCCCATAAAAATTTTAGCAGGATAGAAATTAAAAATCAAAAACCCTAAAATCGCTCCGGCCAGAATAATAGATATTATTCCGAGCGGCGACTGATTGACCAGATTGGATATGCTTAGAAAAAATAAAGTTATCGCTCCGATAAATCCCACTCCGCCAGCCAGCCCGTCCAATCCGTCCAGCCAATTCATTGCGTTCATAAAGCCAACGATCCAGAATAAAATAAACAATGAGCCGAGAATTGAAAACTGGAAAGTGCCAGCCCGAGGCTGGTCTGCCTTAGGCAGAGAAACTGGAAACTGTCTAATCTGAATTCCGCGCCGCCGAATGGATTGGCGATGTAGTCAACTTGAAGTCCAGCATAGATCATTATTATTACGATTAGCAATTGCCCCAAAAGCTGTTTTTTCCACGACAGGTTTTTTAGATCGTCGTATATTCCAAAAAATAAAATTATCAAACTTGAAACGATTATCCCCCATTTCAAATTATCAAGCGCCAGATTTCCGCTCAAAAATATCGCCGCCAGAAACGAAATGATAATAGCCGCCCCGCCAAAACGGGAAACATCAGGCTTTATTCTACTAATATATTTATTCCAAAACAAAATAATCCCCATCGTCAAAACAAAGCTCAAAATAAAAGCCAGAAGAAATGGATTGAAATAAAGAAAAAAATTTGACATATTCAGTTGTTTTAGGTAGCATATTAATAACCATGGCATTTTATTCAAAAAAATAATTTGCCGGATTTTTATAGGAGGAATAGTAGATGAAACTTATAAAAAAAATAAGGGAAAGAATAGAAAAGCAAAAATCAAAAAATAATTCGCTTGAAATGAATGAAGAGCAACTTTGCGATGCTATCAGGTCTGATGATAAATCCCAAACAAAGCTTGGAAGAATGCTTCTGAGAATAAAGAATGTCGAGGAAACATCGCTAATTACAGTAATGAAGCATTTTCCTTTTCTAAGGAAAAAAGTTTGGAAAAGATTATTAAAGAAAGATCCGAGCAAAGGAAATCTTCTTTACATAATTAGAGAAATTCCATCCTTAAGCGAAAAAGCTAAAGAAGAACTTGAAAAAAGATATCCAGAAATAAAGAAAAAGGGATATTAAAACAAGAATAAATAACATAGGATAAACTCCTATTTTTTTTATCTCGACAAGCTAAATCTTCGCGGAATAAATAAATTTGACATTGTTGATTAATTTGATAAGATTATAGCAAAGGAGGAATAAAAATTCCAGAAATAAAATTTGACCCAAAGCTAGAAGAATTCATTGAAAATAAAAAGGCTGAGATAGAACAAAAAATAATGAGCTGCAAGTATCCCTTATCCATGGAGGATTTCGCCGCGCTTGTGTGGGAGGATATGGAGCATGAATATCCATGTGAAACAGAAAAAATAGATTTATTAGAGGCGATCCATGCTTTGAAATTTGAGGTATCAGAACTTGTATTTCAAGATAAATTGCCTCAGCATGACTGGGTTTCCACTCATGATGGAGGATGGATCCCGCGATTTAAAGCAATAGAAACATAACAATAGGAAAACATTTCCTATTTTTTTTATCTCAAAAACCCCCGTATTCATCATTACAAATTCTAAATTCTATTTCTTCCTAATCTTCTCCGTCACCATAAATTCCATATATTTTCCGAAAAGCATTCTGGTTTGGGCGTCGATCATAGGAAGGGCGCCGAGGGGGATGGCGACGAGAGGGGCGAGGATCCATTGAATTATCATAATGGATTTTTTTAATAGGCTGATTTTCTTGGGCGGAGGAGGAAGAAGAAATAAGGAAAGGAACATAGACACAATAAGCCCGAACATCGCGAAGGTCATCAGGTAGCCCAGAACTTTGGGAAGATTTGAAGCTAAAACTGTTTGATTAAATGCATCTCCTCCGAGCCAGATCGGGAGCCAGCCGAAGAGAGCAATGATTATCGGAGTCAGTCCCCACGAAATTCTGCCGGTAAGCTCTTCCCATCCTTTGCTCAATTTTTTAGATAGCGGTATTTTTTTGTCTTTCAAAAACGCCCGATAAATTATAGGAACATTTTCAATTCCCCACGCCCATCGCCGTTGCTGTTTGTATTGGCTGATCACGGTTTTTAGATAGCTGTTAGAAAGAACCGCGTCCAGAGAAACAGTCAAAAAAATCGGCTCAACAAAATAATCGCCATGATAAAGAAGATAACATTTCCAGAAAATAATTGAATCATCGGAAATCATATCTCTCGGCCAATAATCAACATCAACGAGCGTTTTGAAGCTCATTGAATGGCTGGAAAATGTCACCAGCTTGTTGTAGCGAACACATTGCATAATCTGCCAAAACGACGAGCTCACCATTATAACCCTTACAATGCTGTTTGTCTGCCAAATATTATTGTTATAAAGAGGAAGCGGCTGATAACTGCATTGATGCCTTTTGGGATTTTTCATGAATTGATACGCCAGAGCCGAGAAATATTTCGGATGGACGCAAGTGTCGCAGTCAAAAGTGGAAACTACGGCATTCTCGTATTTGATATTTTTTTCGTCCAAAAATATCCTCGCTTCCTCCGCCGCCCAGCTGGCATTCGCGCCTTTGACTTTTGCCTCGCCAGCAATTCCATCAGGATGAAAAGTCGTAAGATATGCAAAAAATTTGTCTTTATATTTTTCTTCCAAAATTCTTGCTTTTTCCAACGCCTCACTCCCCGCTCTTTCTTCAAAAGCGGCAACGAGAATCATCCTGTCTTTCGGATAATCGGAATTTAAAATTGAGTTAAGAGCCGGCTCCAAAATTTCCAGCCCTTCTTTGTATGTCGGAATGATTACTAAGTGATACAAATCGCGCCAGTTTTCCCGTGGAGGCTTAGCCTCCAATTTAGAGGTTAAGCCTCCACGGGAAAATTTCTCGCACTTTTCCAGCCAGTCTATCTTTTCCCAAATTTTAATTCTTCTATATCCGAATATTATAAAAATGGTAATATAAAAAATTTTCACCATCCAATACAGATCAAAAATTATAATAAAAATCGCCACCGCTATAGGCGCCTTCAAAGCAAAATAAAAACTTCCGATCAAAAAAGACCATGTTATAATCCCGGGCAAAATTTCAATGCTTCTTTGGATACAATAGTCTTTGCTATTGCTAGGTTTGGAATTTGGAAAGTCAAACATATATTTTATTGCTGTATTGTTAGATTGTTGGATTGTTGGATAATAATTTCTACCCGGCTTTAGCCGAGGGTCAGGCTTTCTAAAATTGTCATTTCGAGCGCCTCGCGAGAAATCTAAAAATTATAGAAATATCTAAAGTTTATAGATTTCTCGCTGATGCTCGAAATGACAAAAATTTTGTTTTTTTAAGTTCTAGAACAGTTTGTATGAAATATTTTGCAATACAATCATATCATACCGAAAATCCGCCGTTTTGTCCAAAAAAAGAACACAGTCTGTTTTTTGGTTGACTGTGTTTATGCGATGTTTATTGCCGTGTCATAAAATATAGCAATATCACTCCAGCAACAACTATAAATGCAAAGGCTAGCAAAATCCATCCTACGATAGGTTTTGTTATCGTCCATGATTCTGGCGTTATAGCTGCCAATATTACAACTGCAACGAATATAGCAATTACAGCTAAGAGCCCTTTATTTTTTTTAACAAATTCCATTTAATACCTCCTTTTTAAAAGATACTACAAAACTTTTATAAAATCAACCCCCTTCACCTTTTTTTCAATATTAAACTCAATAAATTTATTCATCAGAAAAACCGCGTCCAAGACTAATTTTTCATCGGCTTTCAATTTGCGGATAATTTCAAAACATTTTTCAACCCCCCAACCCCCCTTATCGGGAAGGCTATTTTTATTTCCTAATTTATTATTGCCTTTAAACTGAAACAAACGAAGAAGTTTGATGGTATTGTCGCTGATCGGAACTAAGGAAGCTAAGCGTCCTATAGAATGCTTAGTTTCTTTTCGCAAACCGCACTCCCGTCCCGCAACTCCGCCGCGGGAAAAACTGAAATAATTTTCTCCCGGCATTATCGGCTTGGAGCAGACAACGCATTTATCAAGCTCCGGCGAAAACCCCGAGAGGGTTAGGATGTGGATTTGGAAAATGAGAATGGAGAGATAATATCTATTTATAATAGCGTTATCTAGTTGCCCCCCTGATAAGGGTGGTTGGGGGGTTTTGATAAGTAAAGAATTATTTTCACTCGCCAATCCATCCAAAAACAACAGCGTTTTTTTTAATAAATGAAAAACTCTCTCATCCTTATGTCCTTCAATCGTCATCCTGTCCGCAAGTTCTATGATATAATACGCCCCGAACGAAATTTCCAAATTATTCCTCAAATTCAAAAAACTCTCCGCCGCCGCGCTGCTCGTGATCGTATCAATGCTTCTGCCGTTTGCCAAAATCAAATCCGCCAGCAAAAAAAGCTCAAGATGCCCCTTGAGCTTTCCCTTCGCCTTCCGCGCGCTTCTCGCGACAGCTTCAATCTTCCCAAAATCCTTCGTATAAATATTCAGCATCAAACTCGCTTCGCTAAAATTGCTTCGCCTTATAATTATCCCTTGCGTTTTATAAGTGGACATAGGATAGAAATTTTTAATTTCTAATTTTTAATTTCTAATTTACAATTTCCAAACTTTATTATTGTTTGTTTATTTGACCTAAAATTATAATTTCAGCTTTTTTTTCAATATATCCTCCGCCATTTTCGGGTTCGCCTTTCCTTTGCTTTCTTTCATCGTTTGCCCGATTAAATATTTTAGCGCCGCATCTTTGCCATTTTGATAATCCCCGACTGACTTGGGGTTGTTTTTTATAACCTCGCCAATAATTTTTTCAATCTCGCTTTCATCGCTCACCTGCGCCAGCCCTTTTTCATCAAGGATATTTGACGGATCTCCTCCTGTTTTATACATTTCAGCCAGCATTGTTTGCGCGCCGGAACTGGAAATTTTTCCTTCGTCAATAAGCGTTATAAACTCAGCGAAATTTTCAGCGGTAATTTTACAGCATGATACCGCGTTATTTTCAACATAAAGCAATCTCTGAAGCTCGGTCAAAATATAATTTGCCGCAAGCTTTGTGAGCTTATCTAAGCGATTTCCATCAATTCCTTTCGCCAAAACCCAAGCTCGCAATTCCGACACGATTTGTTCAAAATAATTCGCCAACTCTTTGTCTTCGGAAAATATCCGCGCGTTCTCCTCTGATAATTTATATTGATTTATAAAACGATATTTTTTGAGTAAAGGCAATTCGGGAATACTCTCTTTTATTTTTTCTATGTCAAACATTCCCGCCTTTTTAGTTAAATCCAGCGGCGGCAAGTCGGGCTCGGGAAAATAGCGATAGTCATGCGCCGACTCTTTTTTTCTCTGCGAATATGTCTCTTGCTTATCCGCGTTCCAGCCGCGCGTCTCCTGAATAATTTCTCCGCCATCGTCCAAAACTTCAGCCTGTCTTTTGATTTCATATTCAATTGATCGCTCAACCGCTCTGAAAGAATTCAGATTTTTAACTTCTACTTTTGTCCCAAGTTCTTTTTGACCGACGGGCTTTATGCTGATGTTCGCCTCGCATCTCATATGCCCTTTTTCCATATCCGCGTCCGAAACTCCAAGGCATTTTACAATCAACTGAAGCTGTTTGCAAAATTCCTTCGCCTCTTCCGAAGATTTTATTTCCGGCTCCGTCACCAATTCCATAAGCGGCGTTCCCGCGCGATTCAAATCAACTAAAGAATAATCCGCGCCAGCAGGATGAATAAGCTTTCCTGTGTCTTCTTCCAAATGAATTCTGGTTATGTTTATTTTTTTAGTAGCTTGTAATTTGTAATTTGTAATTTGTAATTTGGGGTTTGTTTGGGATTTGGGATTTGGGATTTGGGATTTTTTTAGTTCTTTATCTTCCGGCATATAAATTTCAAGATAGCCATTTTTACTCAACGGCATATCATATTGACTAATCTGATAGCCTTTAGGAAGGTCGGGATAAAAATAGTTTTTACGGTCAAATTTGGAATGCTCCGCGATCTGGCAATTCAAAGCCAGCGCGGTTTTAATCGTATATTCTATCGCTTTTTTGTTCGCAACCGGAAGCGTCCCCGGATGCCCCATGCAAATCGGACAAACATTTTTATTCGGCTGCGCTTCATCGGGATTATTCGCGCACGAGCAAAACATCTTTGACCTCGTCTTCAGTTCCATATGCACCTCCATCCCGATTACCGGTTCATATTTTGGCATAGTTTTGGAATTTTATGGTTTTTAATTTTGGAAATAATTTTTTGATTTGTTGTCGTAAGAAATTGTCATCGCGAGGAGCTTATCAAAGCGACGAAGTCATGCACTAGGCAGATCCGCCTTGGGCGGACAATCTCTCACATTACCATTCCAGTGACAAATCTCTGAATTCTGGATTTTCTTTTTTAATTAAATCAATTTTCTTTTTTCTTGAACCGCCTTTTATTTGCTTTTCTCTAGCAATAGCGTCAATTATATTATTATAAACTTCGTAATGAACAAGCTTAGTAATGTTATATTTAAAAGTAAATCCTTTAATCAGTTTATTTTTATGCTCATAAACTCGCCTATTCAAATCATTAGTAACGCCGGCATAGGTAACTGTGTTTGAATTGTTGATCGTTATATAAAAATAATATTGCTTTGATTTCATGGATGATTTTAAGATTGATTATTCGCGAATAACCGCAAGGCTGATTTGTTTTCTTGAGCCTGAGATTGCTTCGTCGTTGATACTCCTCGCAATGACAGAACGGGTTTGTTGTTATTTAATTTGCTATTGTAAAAAAATTGTCATTGCGAGGAGACCATCAGGGCGACGAAGCAATCTCGCGGTTGCTAAAGCAAGTTAATATTTTTTCAACACATCAAAGTCTCTTATTAAATAATTTTGACAATAAAATAGATGAGGCAACGTTTCTTTTTAAAATTTCAAGACATAAATTCCAACGATACTGAGGAACAAATGCCAAATCTCACGTATTTTATTAGACGATATAATAAAAAATCTTATCTAAAAATGATCCTGATAATTTTTTGTTTCTATATTTAAAAATTGCATTTGTAGCTGTTTCCTTTGCCTCTTTTTCAACCTCTTTTGTTTTTTCTCTAGTTAATTCATTGTCTATAAGATCTTTTGAAGCTTCATTTTTCCCAAGCATTTTTTTACCAAGATAAATATAGAATTCTTTTGTTTCGCGTTTTAATACTTTTTTAAAAGCAACAAGTTTTAATATCTGAAAGAAAATAAATATGATTAACACCAAATATAAATTAAAAAATGTAGCAATTATGCCAAACAATAAAGCTTTTGATATAAAAATCATTAATATACCATTATTTGAGCGATAAATTGGTGGTAAATTAAAAGAATAAGGATTAAATATTTTATATTTATAATAATGCCAATGAAGCCATATGGTAATTATAGATATAAAAGTTAAAAAGAGATAACTCATAAAATTAAGATTAAATATTTTTATTATTTTATCTAATTATTTTTTACACTCCCTAAATTCCTCTCACCTTCACATGCAACTCCTTTAACTGGCTTTCCTTGACCGAATTCGGGCTGTCCATCATTAGGTCTCTGCCGCGACCGTCTTTGGGGAAGGCGTAAATATCGCGGATTGAGTCCCAGTCGTTTAGGACCATTAATATCCTATCCACGCCCGGAGCGCAGCCGCCGTGGGGAGGGGCGCCATATTGGAACGCTTTAATTATTCCGCCGAATTTCTCGTCCACTTCTTCTTTCTTATAGCCAGCAATCTCAAACGCTTTATACATAATTTTCGGCTCATGATTTCGAATCGCCCCGCTGGAAGTTTCAAAGCCGTTCAAAACTGTGTCATATTGATAAGCGAAGATTTCCAGCGGATTTTTTTTCTCCAGCGCTTCCATCCCGCCTTGAGGCATAGAAAAAGGATTGTGATCAAAATCAATTTTTCCCGGCTCTATGTCGGAATAGGAATACATCGGGAAATCAACCACCCAGCACCAAGCCGCTTTGGAATTGTCTTTAAGCCCAAGCCTTGATCCGCATTCGTTTCGCACCGCTCCTAAAGAAACGCAAACAGTTCTCCATTCATCCGCGCCGAAAAATATTACATCCCCTTCCTTGCCGCCGACTTTAGCGACTATTTTATTGCTCAATTCATCCCCCAAAAATTTCACAATCGGCGACTGCAACTCAAAAGTTTCCACATCTTTACTTTCAACTTTATGAACTTTCGACTTTATACTAATGTATGCAAGCCCTTTCGCTCCTTTCGCTTTTGCTATTTCTGTAAGTTCGTCTATTTCTTTTCGTGAAAATTTCGCGCCTCCTTCAACTTTCAAAGCGTGAACCACTCCGCCTTTTTTAACTGTATCGGAAAAAACTCCAAACCCGCAATCTTTTACAAGATCGGTTATCGGCTTAATTTCCAAATCAAAACGCAAATCGGGCTTATCGCTTCCGTATTTTTCCATCGCTTCCCGCCATGGAATTTTTTTAAATTTTCCATTCGTATCCAGATTTACGATTTTCTTCTTGCTGAATTTTTGAGTTAGTTCCATAAACAGCGGCTCCATAATGTCAAAAATATCTTCCTGCTCCACAAAGCTCATTTCCATATCCAGCTGATAAAACTCCCCGTAAGCCCGATCCATTCTCGGATCCTCGTCGCGAAAACAGGGCGCAATTTGAAAATACTTGTCAACCCCGCCAACCATCAACAATTGCTTAAATTGCTGGGGCGCCTGCGGCAAAGCGTAGAATTTTCCCGGATATAATCGGGAAGGAACCAGAAAATCCCTCGCTCCTTCCGGAGAAGAGTTTGCCAAAATGGGCGTCTGAATTTCCGTAAAATTCCTGTCTTGAAAATATTTTCTGATATGCCTGAAAAACAAATCTTTAGTCTGAAGCATTTTTTGCATTTTCTTTCTTCTCAAATCAACAAACCTATATTCCAGCCTTATGTTTTCGCCAGCCTCGCTCCCCTTTTCGTCATTCACTTCAAACGGCGGAGTTTTTGATTCCGACAAAATTTCAAGTTTGAACGCTTCAATTTCAACTTCCCCCGTTTTAAGTTTCGGATTTATCATTTCCGCGGGCCGCAAAATTACTTTCCCTTCAATTTTTATGACATATTCATTTCTGATTTTATCCGCGATTTCCCAAGATCCCTTGGAAAATTTCGGATCAAAAGTGATTTGAGTTATGCCATACCTGTCGCGCAAATCCATGAAAATAAGTCCGCCGTGATCCCGCCGTGAATTGACCCATCCGGACAAAACGATTTTTTTGCCTTCATCTTTCTTCCCCAGCTCTCCGCAAGTATGAGTTCTATATTTTTGCATATTTTATTATTTATTGTAATTTATTATCTTCAAACAACTGCTTACATATTAGCAAAATGACAAAAATAGTCAAATTAAAAAGGCACTTTTGTTGCGTTTTTTTGCAAAGTGCCCTGTAATTATTAGTGGCTTCAGGGGGGAGTGGGAGTGGGGGTTTTAGTTAAAAAAGTTTGCCGCCTGAGCCACGGTAATATCCTATCACTCTATAAAAATATGTCAATCAAAATTATCCACACCTCGATCCTACATCTTTTCCGGCGATTCGATGCCAAGCAAGTTTAATCCGTTTTTTATGACGATGGCGGCGGAAAGAGAAAGAGAAATTCTTGCCTTTGCCAGTTTCTTTTCCGATTTAATAATAGGCAAAGTGTTATAAAAACTATTATACAAAGACGCCAGCTCATATAAATATAAAGCGATTAAATGCGGGGAATTTTCTTTTGCCGAGTTTTCAATCGCTTCGGGAAATTTCAATTCTTGCCTCATTATGTCTTTTTCAATATTTTCCTTCAACAAATCAAAATCGGTTTTTTCAAACGGATTAAACCTGTCCAGCGGATAGCGCTTATTATATTTTTCCACCAAAGAATTTATCCTCGCGTAAGTATATTGCAAATACGGCGCGCTGTTTCCGTCAAAAGAAAGCATCTTGTCCCAGTTGAAAGTTATATCCGTCAGCCTGTTTTGAGACAGGTCGTTATATTTTATCGCCCCCAGCCCCACGATTTTGGCAATTTTTTTCTTTTGCTTGTTGCTAAATTTGGGATTTTTCTCTTCCACAACTTTTTTTGCCAGTTCTATGGATTTTTTTATCATATCCTCAAGCTTTATAGTCTCCCCTTTTCTCGTTGAAAACTTCTTTCCCGCTTCTCCCAAAACCATTCCGAATTTTATATGTTCCATTTCAATGCCCTTGCTCCAAGCTAACAACTCCAAAGAAGAAAATAATTGCTGAAAGTGCAATGTCTGCTCGTTGGAAACCACATAAAGAATTTTGTCCGCCTTCAATTTTTCTTTTCTATATTTTGCCGTCGCCAGATCCGTTGTCGTGTATAAATACGCTCCGTCTGTTTTTTTAATCAGGAATGGCGGCAAATTATATTTATCCAGATTGATAATAACGGCGCCTTCGCTATTTTGCGCAATCTTTCGATCTAAACATTCTGCGACAACTCCAGCAAGCATATCATCATAAAAGCTTTCTCCCAATGTTTGGTCAAATTTAATACCCAAAATTTTATAAATCCTATTGAAGTCCTTCAAGCTTTCCCTCACTAGATATTTCCAAATTTTCATATTCTCATCATTTTTATCCTGAAGCCTTTTTGTCTCAATCCTAGCAAGTTCTTCCAATTCTTTATTCGCTTGCACTTCCTTGTGAAACCGCACATAAAGTTTCGTCATTTCTTCAATCGGATCTTTGCCTATCTTTTTCTTGTCGCCCCAATTTTTATAAGCGTAAATCAGCTTTCCAAACTGTGTTCCCCAATCGCCAATATGATTATCGCTAATGACTTTATAGCCTAAATATTTATATATATTGCAAAGCGCCTGGCCAATTATAGTTGTGCGCAAATGGCCGACATGCATCGGTTTGACAATGTTCGGCGAAGAGTAATCAATGACAACTGTTTTTTCTTTTTCCAGATTAGACGAACCAAACTTGTCTTTTTTATTCAATACTTCAGCCAGGTTTTTGATTAGATACTTATTCGCAATTTCAAAATTAATAAAACCAGGCTTAGCAATTGTGATTTTGCTGAATAAATTCTTTATATCTGACTTGGAAGCTAAGCTTCCTACAGGAAGCTTAGCTTCCATATTTTTTTCTAAATCAATTTTATTTTTTATTTCTTTCGCGATTTCCATTGGATTTCTGTTCAGCTTTCCAGCCAAAATCATAGCTATATTAGAAGCATAATCGCCATGCTCTTTTTGCCTTGGCCACTGGACGGCAAAATCGGGAATTTCTATGTTTTCATACAAATCCCCCGCCACCCCGTCCAAAATTTTCTTTATTTCATTATTGATCATAGCTATAGGATAACATATAACTTAGAATTTTTCAAATAAAAAAATGGGAGTAATTTATTACTCACCATGTGGAAATAATTATTGATTTCGTTTCATCATAATAATGATTTCCATAGCTTATGACAATATTTAGATATTTATTTCTTGGAACTTCAAATTCAGTCCTTAAATTCCCAGAGGAATCAGCGGATAGATACATGAAATCCTTTTTATTTCCGAAATATGCTTCAGCAAATCCGTTTGAATTTCTTGCAGATTCATCATATATATGCAATATCCATGCATATTTAATGTCAGTTTTTCCGCTGTTATTTAATATCACTACAAGCTTCAGCGAGCCCTCCCTGCTCCCGTTGTCGAAATAAACTTCTGGCATAACCTTCCATTCCTCAATTAATTTTTTGCTTTCCGTCCCTTTTGTTCCCGTGTAGGAAAATGCGCTTATTATGGCACCAACAATTATTAGTGCTGCGCACAAACCTATTATTATTTTTTTACCGTTCATTTCAAATCCTCCTGGCACTGACCATGCTTATGCGTATAGTATTATAATATTTGATATCTGTCAATAATAGCAACCTTGTTAAAATGTTTAAATGAATTGTGGGGCGTACAGGGATCGAACCTGTGACCCTCAGCTTAAAAGGCTGCTGCTCTACCTACTGAGCTAACGCCCCCCACAATAATCATATTAGCATTTTAACATATAAACATTTCAACATTCCCAAAAAACAATTAAAAAACTTGTTAAAATGTGATTATGTTTATATGTTTAAATGCTTATTCGCCTATTCTTTATATCACACTCATAAAAATAAAGCAAGACCAAAGCCTTTGTTTGATCTTGCTTGTTATTTTTATTTGTTGGATCTATTGTTCATTGTTTCAAACGCCCTTAAAATTTCCAAAGGAACCGCAAAGATAACTGTATTGGATTGATCGGAACTTATATCGTTTATAGACTGCAGAGTTCGAAGATGAAGGGCGCCTGAAGAGCTTGCCAGAATTCCAGCGGCTTTTGCCATATTATCCGCTGCTGCGACTTCTCCCTCGGCTTTGATTATAACCGCCCTCTTTTCTCTCTCGGCTTCAGCTTGTTTTGCTATAGTTCTTTTCATATTCTCGGGAAGTTCAATGTGCTTCAAATCAACAGAAACAATTTTTATTCCCCATGGATCTGTCGCTTTATCAACGATTTCCTGAATTCTCTGCGATATTGTATCTCTCTTGGAAAGCAATTCGTCCAGCGTCACCTCGCCGACAACATCTCTCATTGTGGTTTGCGCAAGCTGAGAAACTGCATAGTCAAAATATTCCACCTTGATAATAGCAGATTCGGCATCGGCAACTTTATAATAAAGAACAGCATTGACATTTACGGAAACATTGTCTTTCGTAATCGCGTCTTGATCGGGAACATCAACCACTTTTACTCTGATATCAACTTTCTGATATGATTGAAAAACAGGAACAACAATTCTCCAGCCCGGTTCCATAATGCTGATGTACTTGCCGAGTTGAAACTTCACTCCTCTTTCATATTCATTAATTTGCTTGATGCTGGCCAATAAAATAAACCCCGCGGTTATTATCAGCCAAAAAAATAAAATCTCAAACATAGTTTTATCTTATTTATTAATATTTTATTTTTAAATTATTCGACCTTTAAATTAAGCTTTATCTTAAATCTATTTCTTGGAAAGGATGCTTCTTTTGTACATATCAAGATTTTCCAAAATTTTTCCCGTTCCCTTGGCGACGCATAATAGCGGCTCGTCGGCGATATAGCAGGGAACTCCCGTGGCTTGGGAAAGCAGTTTGTCCATATTTCGCAGAAGGGCTCCGCCTCCGCTCAAAACCATTCCCCTGTCAATCACATCGGAAGAAAGTTCCGGAGGGGTGTCTTGAAGGACATTCTTGACGGCTCTTATTATCTCCGCGAGCTTGTCCTGCATCGCTTCCGTAATTTCGCAAGATCCTATTTTTATGGTTTTCGGCAAGCCGGAGACGAGATCTCTTCCCCTCACTTCCATAAAATCTTCCTCTTCTTCTATGACCGCGTTGCCGATTTTTATTTTTATTTCCTCGGCGTTTCTTTCTCCGATAGCGACTCCATGCTTCTTTTTTATGTATTCCAAAATAGCCTGATCCAGCTTGTCCCCTCCGACTCTCACCGAAGAAAAAGAAACTATCCCCCCCAAAGAAATGATAGCGACTTCCGAGGTACCCCCTCCGACATCAATTATCATATTTCCGAAGGGAGTATTGATCGGAATGCCTGCTCCGATAGCGGCAAGAATCGGCTCCTTGACGACATAAGCGGCCTTGGCTCCGGCCTGCAAAGTCGCGTCAATAACAGCCCTTCTTTCCGTTGAAGTGATTCCGGCGGGAACGGAAACAATGACTTCCGGTTTTGAAAATCTTATCTTCCCGCTTACCTTGTTTATGAAATATTTCATCATCGCTTCCGTGACTTTATAATCGGCGATTACGCCGTCTTTCACCGGGCGACTGGCGCGAATGCTCTCCGGAGTCTTTCCCAGCATTTCTTTCGCTTCACTTCCCACGGCTAAAATTTTGTTATCCGCGACGGAAACGGCGACAACCGACGGTTCGTTTATTACCACTCCTTTTTGAGGTATAAAAACCAAAATATTGGCGGTGCCCAAGTCTATTCCTATTTTATTGGTGAACATAAATATTTATTAGCATTAACTTATTTTATTCTATCTCATTTGCCTTAATTGTCAATTTAAATTATTATGATAATATGGTAATTCATAGTGATTATTTTTATGCTAGACAAAAAATTCAAACTTTACTTGTATTTTTGCGCCATAACTTTCTTCTTTTTATTGGGAATCGTGCTGTTTTACAGTTTCGGATACAAGTATAACCTTGAAGAAAACAAAGCCGTGCAAACCGGGGCGATAATAATAAAAGCGCAGCCGGAAAAAGTTGATATATACAAAGACGGCGCGATTTATAAAAACAACAAGACCATAGCGAACTTGTTCAGCGATTTCGTTAAAATTGAAGATCTTAAAAGCGGAACTTATGATATCAAAATAGAAAGCGCTAATTATTTTGGCTGGGGAAAAAATGTAAATGTAAAAAGCGGATATGTCACAGAGCTGAAAAATATTGTTTTGTTAAAAAAAGATTATAGCAAAAATATAATTTTGAGCGGGATAGAAATTAATTCTCAAGAAAATAATATTTGGACAAATAACAGAAAAGATAAAATAGCATACCAAAAGATGAGTGAAAAAAGGCTGGCTTTAGCTGTTTTTGATTTTAATAAAAATAGCGAGAGCATAATTGCCGATCTGGAAAAAATTCCATTCAGCGGAATAAAAGACGGTTATTCTTTCAGCAATATTATTTTTTCTAACGATAACGCGAATGTAATTCTAAAAATCAAATCGGCGAATAAAAATATTTGGTATCTTATTGATGTTGAAAATGGAAGTAAAATATACGACTTGAGCCAGACGCTTAATGAGAGCGAAGAAATCAAAAACGAATGGAATTTTTATTTCGGCAAGTTTTTATTTTTTATAAAAAATTCCGCTTTATACAGACTCGACTATGCCAAGCGGACTGCGGAAAAAGCGCTGGGGGATGTAAACAGTTTTTCAATTTACGGGGATTATATATATTTTTTCAAACCCGGCGACAAGAAATTATATTACGGCAGTATAAGCGGCTTGTCTGACGCGCCTGATATAAAAACCGCATTTGAGATGCCGGAAAATTTTGACTCCGATCTTCCGGCCGAAATAACCAAAACCGGCAAAAATGCTTTTCTTATCCTGTCTTCTTCCGGAAGATTATATTATGTAAACAATAAAAATGAAATAAAATTTATAAATTCTTCCGCAAAAAAAGCTGATTTTTCAAATAATGACGAGAGGATTATTTACGGCAATGATCACGAAATTTGGATTTATTATATCAAAGAAAAAACTTCCCAGCCGCAAAAAAAAGAGTTCGCGAACGAACTCATCACGAGGTTTAGCGGAAATATAAGCAATGTTTTTTTATACAAGGACGAGGAGCACTTGTTTTACAAAGAAGGAAATATTTTCAAATTCTCGGAGATAGACGGCAGAGACAAGAGAAATGTATTTGAAATTCTGGAGACCGACAATGATAATATTTTTTATCTCAAAAATTCCAATTTGTTATACTACATAAAAAACGGCAGATTGATTCAAATTGATTTGGAAGAAAAGTAAAATAAATATTAAAAATAAAACTGCTATTATCCTTTAACGCTATTCGCGACGGCCGCCGCCGCTTTTTTATCAAGTATGCCGGGCAGAATATTTTCAGCGGTCGGATTTTTGACATAGCCCGCCAAAGCTTTCGCCGCGTTCATCTTGATTTTATCGGTAATTTTTATTATATTATTATCCAAAAGCCCCCTGAAAATTCCCGGAAAAACCAAGGCGTTGTTTATCTGATTTGGGAAATCGCTTCTTCCCGAGCCGATGATAAACGCGCCGGCTTTTTTCGCTTCATCCGGCATAATCTCCGGAATCGGATTCGCCATCGCGAATATAATGGGATTGACATTCATAGTTTTAACCAGATCAACGTTTAGAATTCCTCCTTTTGAAACTCCGATAAAAACATCCGCGCCCGCCAGCGCGTTTTTCATATTTCCCGAGGCGTTATTTTTATTTGTAATTTCAAGAAGCTTTTCCTTCGCCGGATTTAGATCTTTTCTGTCTCCGCTTATTATGCCTTTGCTGTCGCAGATAATTATGTCTTTCGGATCCAATTCGCGCGCTATCATTTTCGCGATCGCGGTTCCCGCGGCTCCCGCGCCGACAATCACAATTTTCATAGAGCTTATTTTTTTGCCGAGAACCTTTGAAGCGTTCATCAGCGCGGCAACGACGACTATCGCCGTTCCGTGCTGATCGTCGTGCATAACCGGTATTCCGATATCCTGCAATTTTTCTTCAATATAAAAACAATTCGGCGCGGCAATATCTTCCATGTTTATTCCCCCGAAAACCGGAGAGATATTTTTCACGATTCCAATAATTTCATCCGGGTCCTGGGTTTTCAGGCAGATCGGAAACGCGTCAACGCCGGCAAGTTCTTTGAATAAAATCGCCTTCCCTTCCATCACGGGAATTGCCGCTTCCGCGCCGATATTGCCCAGCCCCAAAACAGCGCTCCCGTCGGAAACAACCGCCACCGTATTTTTCTTTATAGTATATTCTCTCGCCAGCTTTTTGTCTTTCGCTATCGCGGAAGAAACCTCGGCAACGCAAGGAGTATACGCCATACTCAAATCCTCTTTCGTTTTAATTTCAAATTTGCTTTTAATTTCCAGCTTTCCGCCAAGTTTTTTATGCAAACCCAGCGATCTTTCGCAGTTCATAATTTTTAAATTTATTTTTAAATATAAAACTCTTTATCACTCATAGCGCATTTCTTTAATAATACTTCTTTAATAATACTTCTTTAATAATAATTACTTAGTAATAATTAAATATAGTGTCTTTTCTACGGCCGTAGAAAAGACACTATATTTCTATTTCTTCTATCAGGAACAATTTTACATATGGGTCAAGAGAATGTTTTCTTAGAATAAATTCTGTTTCTTTTTGAACATCATAAGGGCAGACCCAGATGCTTTGTTGGAGCATTCTGTATTCCAAAAGGCAAAGATTGTCCCGCAATAAATCTCTCAGGCGTCTTTTCTTTTCGGGAATATCAAAAATTATCATTTGCCATTTTTTATCCGATCTTTCTTCTTTTTTCCTTATTTTAAATTTTATTCTTAGAACCTTCTCTTCTCCTTTTTTCGTTAAAATAACTCCTTTATTCTGCTCTAGATTTTTAATTTTAATATATCCTTTTTTCTTTAAATAATAGACCAACTGGCTGAATTCTTGTTTCGTCTTTCTTCTTTTGTGCTGTTGCTTCAATTCATAAAGATCGGGATAGCAAGCTTCTTTCATTGTTCGGGGGATAAATAGGCTAAAAGTTTCATCTAATTTTTCAATGTGATTATAAACATCCAGCAAAAAATTTTCAGTGATTGGCAATTTCATAATGATTAATGATTAATGATTTTGATTAAGCTTTATGGTTTTGATTACATGTCTATTTTAATTATACATCTATTTACAGAATAAGCATAGTGTCTTTTCTACGGCCGTAGAAAAGACACTACTTTTTAAAAATGAATTACATTACCGCGAATAGGCTGTCTAAAAAAGGAACGCGGAATTGTCGGATTCTTTGGGGATAAACAAAACAAAACCCGGCTGATGAGGCCGGGTTTTGCGGGCATAATCGCAAATTCTTATAAGCTCGTCACATCAGCTCCGGCGGCGTAAAGATTTGATTCTCCATGATTGATATTAAATATCGCCGGTTCCGATCCGCCATGAGACAAGAATTGCTCCGCGGTCATATTGATCCAGTGTCTAGTTTGATCGCCGTTTATTTCATACACTTTGTCCGTCGGAGCGGCGGTTCCGTTCGTTCCGGTATTTACCCTTACCCAGCCGGATAAAGAATAGTCATTCAGAGAAGAAACTTGCTTGAGGTTTTCCCATTTAAGATGGCTGTAGTGGTTGAAGATATTAATGCTTGCGATGTGGCGGATGTATTTAGCGTTGCCTGTAATTTTAACAATATAGACCGCGAATGGTTGTGAGCAAGATTTACACTGGATGATGTCGCCGTCGGTGATAGTTGTATCTTCCACTGTTATATCTTCCACGCCTTTAACTTTTCCCGTTGAATTTGAATTAGAATTTTTGTTCGCGTTGTTTAAGACAATGCTGTCAGAAACGACAGAAGACACGCCGCCGTTTGAACTTCGGAATTTGGCATAGACAGTTTTTTCGCCAGTGCTGGAAGTCAACACCCATTCTTTTGAAGCCGCATAAGTTTCCCAGCTTACATCGGTAAAATCTGAATTATTCGAGATTGCCATTTGTATGGCGTTAGAAGCTGACAAAGTCAAAGTAACATTCGCGCTTGCAATGTTAGATTCTCCGTTGTTGATAATGATTGAAGCGCCGGTCGGCGAAGTTGTAGAAATAATTCCGCCTCCGCCGCCGGTTGAAGGAATTGCGGTTTGAGTATATGCCGCGAATTTCGTGAAGTGTTTTGTCCAGATTACTAAATCAGAACCGACATCAATCTTGCAATCGCCATCGGGGGCTAAAGCATCTCCCGTTGCCTGGCTGTCGGCGGAACAACTGGAAGTAATCTCCGTGAATGTCATTCCAGTTCTAACATAACCTGCTTTCTTGCCAGCCTGATCCGGAATTAATATTCTAACCGCATTGTCAAAAGATAATTTAGCGCCGGTAAATCCAATTTCTATAGCAGTATTAAGTGTTGTCGTCTCGCCCGAAGTTTCCGGCAATTCAACGGTCGTAACAGTTGGCGCGTTAATTATTCCGTTCCATAAAGCGTCCTCGCTCGTAACGGTTGTGGAAGCCGGAATAGCGACATCCGCGTTTTCCGATTCAATTGTGATTTTCGGAATTGTTCCTGTTCCTCCGGAAATAAATGAGCTCACATCAATCGTAGGGTTGGTTGTCCCGCTACCGATTGTAATATTCACTTCTTGAGTCGGATTGGTAATTACAACTTGCGGAGTTGTATTATTAAGAGTAGCGTCTCCCGTACCAGTGTCGGGAGTGGTTTGGTCGCCGGATAAAGCGGAGTCAACTAATAATAATTCTGCTGCATTTCCCGCAAGATCAGAAACATTTACAACAACATCATTCGCAAAAGTCGTCGCTTCTGTAGCTGTAATCGTGAGCGTTGCGCCAGACCATGCGTAAGTTAATGTTCTATCAGCTCCCGCGCTCAGAGCGTTTTGAACCGCCGTTTCAGAGCTTGAAGATAATTCCTCGCTAAAAACCAAATTCGCTGTAGTGTTTGCTTCAATTGTATAATCAACAACTCCATCGCCCAATTTTGTTGTTATCGTTGGCGCGACTTTATCAATATTATTCACAGTTGCGACCGCAGATCCGGTATTACCCGCCGCGTCGCTAAATTCAAAAGTAAATGTTCCGTTCGCGGTAAAGGTATATGAAAGACTTCCGCTGTTGTTTGTCACTGTTACTGGCTCGCTTGGAGTCATAGTCGCGACAACATCAGCATTCGTTGGGGCTGTGGCGCTGTAAAAAATCGTGGCGGTTGGAGGGATTATGTCCGGTACTTCACCCACATTAACAGTTCTGGTCACTTCTGTTGCTGAATTACCAGCCGTATCTGAAACATTATAAGTAACCGTATAAGTATCTGCTATATTTGTATTTACCGGATTTACTATAACAATACTTGCTGTAATATCTCCATCAACATCATCGCTGGCAGTAGCTCCGGCATCAGCGTAAATATCATCTACATTCAGATTAACTGGATTATTGCCAAGTAAAGTGATGACTGGCGGGGTTGTATCTTCTGTAACAGTATTAACAATTATCACATACGGCGCAAGATATTCATCGAAAACATTTCCAGCTTCATCTTTCATTTTCACTTTTATTTTATACACGCCGTCAACAAGTGTTCCTGGCGATATTGATCCGTCCCATGTTTTCACACACTGTGAATTTCCATCACAATCAGGAGAATAATATTTATATATTCCGCTATTATTCATATTTTCTATTTTCAACGAAACCCAATTATAAACATTTTCGTTCGCGTTTAATACTATTTCAACTGTTTCACCTAAATCTGGATTAAAAGTAGCGTTGCTTTCAACGCCGTTTAAAGTATAACTAATAATTGCAGGCGCAACTGTATCAACGGTAAATGTATTTACAAGCAAGGGTGTGCTCGCGTTATCATCAGCGTCAGTTACCGTAATTGTGCAGCTGTTATAAACTCCATCGCTAAGCGTGTCAAAAATTATTGGGTTGTCGCCTGCGTTCGCATTGGTAGCATCTCCAATACATCCGCCGTCATAAGTGATCGTTCCCGCTTCGGTTGAATTGAATGTATAGCTGGGAGTATTATCCTTGGTTGGCGTTGGAACCGCGGTTACTTCAGTTACAATTGGAGCTGTTTGATCAGAATTTAAAGTAATAACACCGTTTGTAAAAGTAGTGAAAATAACGCTAGCAGAACTATCTCCTATTACAGAAGAAGAATCAAAAGTTATATTAGTAGTTGTAATATCGCTAGAGATTACATTAAAATTCAAATTCAAAAGCGTATCAGCGTTATTAAAGGATATCGGCGTTGTTCCTGTGGAATCAAACCAAACAATTCTAATCTGATTTCCAACTTTATTAACAGTTGCTGACGGTAACTGATCTAATGCATAACCAATATATTCAAGTAAGCTTAAATCATAATTGATATACATAGTCACGCTGGCAACATCCACAAAAGGACTGGCAGCAAAAATTGGAATACTAATTGACTCTCCATTGTTCGCAGTATCGCTTCCTATTATTAATGAAGCCCCAACAGCTTGTGTGGCTGGAACAAAAATTAAATTAGAAATAGTCATTGATAACACAAGCATAAAACTTGCAATTTTTTTTACTTTGTTTAATAACATTTTTTTCATAAGTTTAATTTGAAGTTAAATTTTTAATATATATAAATTTAGTTATTGTTCCACGAATTATTTACATCCCCCATTTTAACGCTTGTGAAATTTTGATTAGGAATATCAACTGTTAAATTAGAATATGTTCGCTGTAATCCTTCAGTTAAATAATTGCTTTCAGTTAAAGTAGCTTCTGAAGAATAAAATTTCCAATCACCACTTGAGAATTCACTGTCCAGCCCAACCATATATCTAACTATTTTTGTTAAATCAAGTCCATTAATTGCTCCTGTTTCATCAACATCAGAGGCGATTATTTTAAATATGGAATCAAGCGTTTCAATTCCTGCCATATGACGAACTATTTTTGTCAGATCAAGCCCATTGACTTGGGTTGAAATAGTAGTATCATCTTTTTCAACCTTAACAACATAATCCCCACCATCCGCAACCCCTGTAAATTCATAATAACCGTTTGCGTCAGTTGTGGCAATAGCTATTTGCTCGCCGACATCATTTTCTAAAATTACTGTGGCATTTGGAATTACTTTCACCTCATCATAATATTTTATTGTTCCCGAAATTGTATGGGTTGGAACTAAAGAATCAAGCGCATTAAAAGCATTGATTCTTTTTCCAGTTACAGTTTTCCCAGCAAGAGAAGTTAACTCATCCCCAGTTTCCAAAATCACATCCTTAACTTCAGAATAAGAAAGCTCTGAATCATATCCCCAAATCAAAGCCGCCAATCCAGCGACATGCGGCGCAGCCATTGAGGTGCCGCTTGCATAATCATAATTTCCATCCGATCCGTCGGTGTATT
>CAYPQL010000004.1:20154-43473 GCA_964412905.1 uncultured Candidatus Saccharibacteria bacterium | reverse complement strand
TGGAACAAGGGAAAAGTTTCCGAGTATGCGAGAAGAAAAGTTTATAAAGTGAAGTAATAATGATATCGGATATTAAGGATATTTATGATATTGGATATTAGAAATTGGAAACTATCAAGTATCAAGTGTTAAGCAGTTTGTCATTCTGAATTTAGTTCAGAATCTATTATAGATTTCAAGAAAGATAATGTTATATAAATAATCATGATGTTTAAGAGATAAAATAAAGTAAGGCGTAAATCAAAGAAAGATCCTGAAATAAATTCAGGATGACAAAATGTTTATTTGTTAAAATGTTAATATGTTAAAATGATCCCGATGATATCTTTTGAAAATGTCTCTAAAATATATAATGAAAACAGCTATGCTCTCAGGGATATAAATTTCGCGATTAAAAAGGGCGAATTCGTTTCAATCGTCGGGCAGAGCGGGGCGGGGAAGTCAACTTTGCTGAAGCTGATTTTTGCCGAGGAAAAACCGACAGAAGGAATTGTTTTGATTAAAGGGAATGATATAAGTAAAATAAAAGGCAACAAGCTTCCAATTCTTCGAAGGCATATTGGGGTTGTTTTTCAAGACTTCAAGCTATTGGACAGAAAAACTGTTTTTGAAAATGTCGCTTTTGCCATGGAAGTTTCTGGGAAATCAGACAAGGATATAAAAGAGGATGTTCCTCAAGTGCTGGAAATTGTGGGGCTTACAAATAAACTTAAAAGTTATATTGACGAACTTTCCGGGGGAGAAAAACAAAGAGTTTCAATCGCCCGCGCTTTGGTGCACAGGCCCGATATAATAATCGCCGACGAGCCGACGGGAAATTTGGACATAGTAAATACTTGGGACATTATCCAGCTTCTTATGAAAATAAACCAGTATGGAACGACCGTTGTTTTGGCGACTCATAACAGGGAAATTGTGAATTTAATCAACAAAAGAGTTGTCACGATTGACAAAGGAAGAATTTCCAGAGACCAGTTGGAGAACGGGAAGTATCTCATATAAGCATTTAAACACTTTGCTTGTTCAAATATTTAAATTAATCGACGATGTCCCGCATAGGCTGTCTAAAAAGTTCAAAATATGCGGAATTATACTTTGACACAAAATAAATCTTGGATATAATATAAAAGCAATAAGCGAATTTTAATTTTTTTAACAACAGGGAAAAATGACAAAACATTTTGGAAAACAAATGATGATGGAAATGATGGCAGGTCGAATCTTGTAGGATCGAGAAGTTTTGTTTTTCATTTATAATAAACCAAACAAATGAATCGGTCCCGAAGGATGCGGTTTTTTGTTTAATAATTAAATTAACGAATTAAAGAATTAACGCATTAACGGATTAACATAACTTCATTTTATTAGAACAGCGAAGCAGAGCCTAAATAACAACCAACTAATCATTAACAACAAAAAAATGCAAATAACGATAATTAATGATTGCTGCGATCAGAACGCTAAATTAAGGCAGATTTCAAGGGCGGGGTCGCTGTTTGAAAATTGTTCCGCGAATTGTTTCGGCGTGAAATCGGATTTTGAGGCGGCAGGTTTTTTGCTTGACGCCATAGACGCTTTTGAGGGCAGAAGCGGAGTGATAATTGTGAATGTCGCTCGCAGGGGCGGGAAGGCGAGGAAGTGGAAAAACGGGACGCCGTTCGGTTTTTTCTGGCATGAAAAAACGCTTGTTATAACTTCCATTGGCGGCATTTGCGGCGGCGCGCTTTCGCTTGCCAAAAAAGCCGGCTTGCTTGAAGAATTTTTTATCATGGATATTCCGGAAGTTTTGAATTCTATAAGCGAAAAAGGACTGGATGATGAAACCAAGAAAAGAATCGCGGACAGCCAGTTCAGAAGTTTTGATTTTCTGCCCAGAGCGGCGTTTTGGCTTTTTAGCGGCAGAAAATTTCCTTGCAAAAAATATGACTTGTCGAACATAGCCGATAAAAAAAATCATATCTGGTTTATTGATAATTTCGGCAATATCAAAACCACGATTTTTGAAGATGAGTTGAAAATTAATAACAATGAAATCAAGCTAAAAATCAACGGCAAAATAAAGAAATTTAATTTCTATAAGCAGTTGAGGGATGTTCCTGATAAATCAATAGCCGTGGTTCCGGGAAGCTCGGGAATTGGAGAAAAAAGATTCGCGGAAATTGTTTTGCAAGGCGGAAGCGCCGCTCTAAAATTAAAAATAAATGCCGGCGCGGAAGTCGAAGTTGAT
Organism: uncultured Candidatus Saccharibacteria bacterium; assembly: GCA_964412905.1. Classification (GTDB taxonomy): domain Bacteria; phylum Patescibacteriota; class Minisyncoccia; order JAHIHE01; family JAGLIN01; genus CAYPQL01. The sequence goes on along the minus strand of CAYPQL010000004.1, from coordinate 41,246 downwards.
TTTGCGGACAGGCGCGCGAATAGGAGAATAGTAAATCAGTATAAACCCTTAGAATTAAGATGATAATTTGAAGAAATGAAAAACAAAATTGCCATTGACTTTTTCTTCTTTTGTGATAATATGCGTGAATACGGTCAGCTAAAAAAAATGGATGAAAATTTCATCCGCCTTTTTATTTTGACGAAAATCAATAGTTCATTTATGTATTTAGAAATTTAGTTCTGAATATTCAAAATACTCAAAACTAAATTCCCAGATGCAAGCATTAAAGTTCCTATTGCTATAAATTAAGAATTTTTATTACTAAAGAAATATCATTATGGAAATCAGAAATATTGCGATTATCGCTCATGTTGATCATGGAAAAACAACTTTGACGGATGCGCTGATGCGCCAGACGGGAATGGTTAAAGAAGACGATACGACAAGCATGGACAGCGACGCTTTGGAATTGGAGCGGGGAATTACAATCTATTCCAAAAACTGTTCAATTTTTTATAAAGGAACAAAAATAAATATCGTGGACACTCCCGGACACGCTGATTTCGGATCGGAAGTGGAGCGAGTCTTGCGGTCAATTGACAGCGTTCTTTTGATTGTTGACGCGCAAGAAGGCCCGATGCCGCAGACAAAATTCGTGCTCAAAAAATCTTTGGAGCTGGGGCTGAAACCGATTGTAGTTCTTAATAAAATTGACAAGCCCGCCGCGAATATTGAAATCGCCCACGATAAAGTTCTGGAGCTTTTTATGGATTTGGGGGCAAACGACGAGCAATTGGATTTTACGACGGTCTACGCGATTGGCCGCGAGGGTATCGCCAAAAAAAATATTAACGATGAGTCAAAAGACCTTACCCCTCTCCTAGATGTAATTTTGGAAAAAATTCCTCCGGCAAAATCGGACACTTCGGCGCCGTTCAGGATTCAGCCTTTCAATCTTGCCTATGATGATTTTATGGGAAGGCTCGCGGTTGGCAGAATTTATGAAGGAATTATCAAAAAAGGAGACAAGGTTATCGTTAAAAAACCGTCGGGAGAAACCCGCGGCGCGTCAATCACCAAGATTTGCGCTTTTGAAGGATTGGAAAAAAAGGAAGTCGCGGAAGCTGTTGCGGGTGACATTGTTTTGCTTGCCGGAATCAGCGATATTTATATTGGAGAAACAATCTGCGCGAATGAAAATCAGGAACCGCTTCACGAAATTACCATTGACGAGCCCACGATATCCGTCAATTTTCTGGTCAACAATTCCCCGTTCGCGGGCAAAGAAGGAAAATTCGTCACGATCCGCCAGATCAGGGAAAGACTGGAAAGAGAGCTGGAAGTGAATGTCGGATTGAAAGTTGATTTTTTGACAACGGACTGTTTCAAAGTTTATGGGCGAGGGGAAATGCACATCGCGATCCTTCTGGAAAATATGAGGCGGCAAGGATACGAACTTCAAATTTCACAGCCCAGCGTAATTATAAAAGAGGAAAACGGGAAAAAATTGGAGCCGTTTGAGGAAGTGACGATTGATGTGCCGGAAGAATTCTCGGGAACGGTGATTGAAAAAATGTCCAAGCGCAAAGGAAATATGATTGAAATGAAATCGGAAAACGGGAATGTCAGAATTGTTTTTGAGGCGCCGACTCGCGGAATTTTGGGCTACAGGGGAGAATTTGTGATAGACACGAAAGGAGAAGGAATTTTATGCTCGCGCGTAACGGGCTTTAAGGAGTGTGTCGGGGAAATTAAAAAACGGCATTTAGGCTCAATGATTTCAATGCTGCCTGGCAAAGCGCTTGGCTACGCGCTTTATTATTTACAAGACAGAGGAGAACTTTATATTCATCCTAACATTGAAGTGTATGAAGGAATGGTGATCGGCAACGCTTCCAAGGGAAAAGACTTGGCGGTTAATCCGATTAAAGGGAAGAAATTGACGAATATGCGCGCTTCCGGAACGGATGAAAGCTTGAAGCTTATTCCGCCGATTGAAATTACGCTGGAGCGCGGAATGGAAATTATGGCGGAAGACGAGTATCTGGAAATCACGCCCAAAAGCATCCGCCTCCGCAAAAAACTTTTGACCGATAATGAAAGAGTAAGGGCGAGAAGATAAATTACAAACTTCTTAAACTCATTCCCGAATGCATTCATTTTGCGAATCAACCTGATTATTATATTCCGATATCAGGTTTTTTTGTTTTTTTATAAGACCATTAATTTCTTTTATAAGTAGATTATATTCATCAACTTTTTGATTATATATTTCTACATCTTTTTTATTTCCGGGATTTATTTTCTCAAGCTCCTTCCGCGCAGCGGCCGCTTCATTTTCAAGAATTGTCATTTGACTTTGGGTTTTTTCTATTTCGGCTTTTAAAGCTTGATCGGGCTTGGGACAGGCGGACAGCGGCCGCGCGAAAATCTGAACGCCGATCCATGTCTCTTGATTTTCATAAAATCCCTTTTTCACGGCTATCCCGATTTCCATATAACTGTCATTGAGAATATTCGCCCTGTGTCCCGGACTGTCCATCCATGCCTGCGTGAGAGCCTGATCATCCTTGAAATTTCCCAGCGCGATATTTTCGCCTATGGAAATAAATTCATAGCCGATTTTTTTGGCGATATCGGAAGCCCCGATTCCGTCCAGAGAAATATGTTCAAAATATTGCTTTTCAAACATATCTTCCAGCCGTTCCATGGCAATCTCGTCAAGCCCGCTGTTCCAGAGAAGAGGAGGAAGCGACTCGGTTTCATCTCTTTGAATATTCGTCCATTTCAGAACCCCCGCTTTCGTCAGAAATGAATTGGGGATATTTTCTTTGCCGACAAGAGGAGGGGGATTGTATATTTTCTTTTCAATATCCATCAGGCCGTCCGTAAACGACTTTTCAATTTCAGGAAGCCGCTCCAGCCCGTGGTCAAGCAAATTATTTTTTATGGCAAAAAATGAAAACCAGATCAAGGCAAAAAGAAAGAATATAAATGCAATAAATTTCTTGAGCATATTTTTTATCGTTAAGGAATTTCAATATTTATTATATATTTATAAAGAGCAAAAAGCAAATTTTCAAAAGAGTTTGTAAAGTTGAAAGATTATAAAGTTATAAAGCATAGACGCGAGACGCGAAAAAATAAAAATACGAAAAAACAGCGCTATTGACAAAGCCTGTTTTTTTTTTGCTATTATGTGTTTATAAAAGGAGGGAGATAAAATGTAATTGTTCTTTAAAAGAAAGCTAAAATAAAAAGAGCAAGCCAAAGCTTGCAGATGCGCAAGAATATAAGCGCGGAAGGACAGAAAATAAATCGGAGGAAAAAATATGTGTGAAAATCACACAAGCCAAAAAACGGATAGCATAGGGAAAATCAAAAACGAAACAGGAGGAATTTGAATGAAAAAGAATGGAATGCTTGTGGCAATATTGCTCATCGTAGCAGTAGCATTGCTTGTAATGCCACCAGTTGAGGCAAAGACATACAATGACTTTGGCGGTCATTCAGCGGTGCAGTATTATAAGGACGACCTGGGATTACCGCTAAATAGATATGTCGAAAGGATTGAATATGACACAATATATAGCACAGGACCAAATAGATATGGCGTAAGACTTTATCTAACACCGCTTGGAAAAAGCATGATTGCAACAAGCAGTCAATATGGCTATGTCGCAAGTATGGCAACAAACTATATTGGCACTCAACCAGAATGGCATAAAGATAGATCGTGGATTTCGGTGTCCACAGAAATTCTATACCATGCTCAATGGGGTAAACAAATAGTGCATATCCAATATCACTATAAAGACCTTGAGGTTTGGGAGAAGCCATTTTACGGCAGAATATAAAAATTTTTGAGAGGTTTACTTTTTTACCTCTCTTTTTTATTTTCCAAATAAGGCTTAATCAGTTTATTGAGAAGAAGCCCCGACTTTATGCTTAAAACAAGTATTATTCCCGCTATTATGAAAAACGAGTCCGCCAGAAAAAATACTCTGAGATTTCCGAATATACTCATAATCAAAGGATTTTGCGTTTCGTAGGGAAATTGATAGAGAAAATCTTCAAAATTGGCATATCCATAAAAAGTATTTTTCAAATAGGGAGTATATGCGTATATAAAATGGTAAATTAAAAGCACTATAACCGCGAATGACACTAAAAAAGAAACATGTTTTAATGTTCTTATGACAATTGTTTCTCTGACATTCTTCTTATTTTGTTCGTTCATTTTATTTGAATTATTTTTTTAAACCAATTTTATTCTATCAAGGAAAAACGGTTTGGTCAAACAAACAAATTCCTCTCATGTTGATAAAATGTCTGAAATAGCTTATACTGAAAATAGTTGAGAAGCGGAAAATCGGCGAAGGGGTTTTGAGGCTGGTTTAGATAATTTAATGAGATAAAAAATTATGAAAAATATTTTTGAACAGCTTGTAGATTTATTGAAAAAAGACGAGCGGTTGAAGTCGCAAGATGATCAGCTTTTGAAAAATCAAGCACAGGAATTGGCGCGCCAATCAATAATTGATATTATTAATTAAAAATTAAGATAAAGTAAATCATTAACTATAATTACTATGAGTATCATACAAAAAGTAGCAATCGGCGCTTTGGCAGTGATTGTTTTGGGCGTGTCTAGTTATTTTATTTCTGATTACTTGTCCGATTCAAGACAGAAAAAAATTGACAGTCCGGAAAATATTGTGGCGGACTATAAAGATTTATTGGCTGAGGCGGAACGATTCCAAATGTTTATCGGCGCTGATTGTGACAATAAAGAAGATATCAACAAAAAGATACAAGAAATGGAAAATAACCTAGCTGATTTGTCTGAGAGGAAGAAAAATTGGCTTGATAATGTGCCAGAATTACCCAATATTGATGGTGAATCAGTTGAGTATATTCCGGAAATGCTGGAACTTAATCCCAGCCGTCCAGGTACTGAAATACCAGAGTTGACATCAAATGTGCCAGAACTTCTGGACATAGATAAAATAAATGTTATTGATCCAAATGAACCTATCTTTCAAATGGAAGAGATCGAGCGAAAAATAAAAAATATTTTAGAGGCGTTGAAAGCATTGTGCCAAGAAGAAACCAAAGAACCGGCTAAAAAAGTAATTTCCGATAAATGTAGCGATGCTTGCCAAAGGCATAAGCATTGCGCTTCTTACACCGAGGACGTTACCCCCGCTGATTTAAATGACGCTTATGCTACTTGTATGGAAGAATGCCCCACTTGGTCTAAAAAGATAATTAAATGTATTAATGCCACTGATATCAAAACACCCAATGACTGTGTTAGTTTTGTACAATGCCAACTCCCGCAATTTTATGAGGGAAAATACCTTCAATAATTGCAGTTGTTAGTCGCCCTTGATGAATTTTTTTGTTGATAATATTTTATAAAAAATATATTCCGTTACAAAATCCTCAATTTACGGATTGCTAGTCCTGCGTCCAAAAATGCCTTGATACCAACAAGGATGATAATATGAAGATTGTTTGAGTGCGAAAATAAATGTAATTGAAATTAAAAAGGTGGCGCGCCAATGAAATTGGCACAGCTTTCCAATCCCGCCAAAGAAAGGACGGTTTGAGTTACAAAATAAAAACAATGCCGCGGTGTCTAGTTTTTTTGTTTTTTATCTAAACCCGCAAAAACCAAAACAGTATGATATTAGGTAATATCATACTGTTTTTTGATAACGCGGATAAATATAAAAACGATAAATATATAAACGCCATTGACAAAAAGATATATGAAACTATAATAAACAAAGCTGCATTTCAATGCGTGGGAATTTTTATTGTTTGCTTAATTCATTTTACCTCATTTTCTTGTTTATCGCTTGAATAAAGCTAGATTTAAAGATCTTAGGATATTTATTCGTTTAAAATCAGAAGGAGGGTTGAAAGGGAAAAAAGCTATGATAACTCCGGATTTTTCGAGGGAGGAAAAATTAATGAAAAAAGGATACAAGTATATCGCGGGAGTTGATGAAGCAGGGCGCGGTCCTTTGGCGGGTCCTGTCGTGGCGGCGGCGGTTGTTTTTTTAAACGGCAAAGCGATAAAAGAATTGATCAAAAAGGGAGTAAGGGATTCAAAGATGCTGTCATTTAAAAAGCGGGAATATTTTTATGAATTAATCACTGAACAATCTTGCGACTGGGCGGCTTATGATGTTTCGGAAGAAATTATTGATAAGATAAACATATTGCAGGCGACGAAGCTGGCAATGAGAAAAGCGCTGGAGAAATTAAAAAATGCGCCGGACTTCTTGCTGATTGACGGCATAAACACGATTGACGATTTTCCGGCAAGCCAGATCGCGATTCCCAAAGCGGATCAATTTGTCTTTTCGGTGAGCGCGGCCTCAATCATCGCCAAAGTGACCAGAGACAGAATTTTATCGGATTTTGACAAGGTTTATCCGGGATATGGATTCGCGGCGCATAAAGGCTATGGAACAAAATTTCATATGGAAATGATCAGAAAACTGGGGCCTTGCAAAATACACAGAAAATCTTTTAAGCCGATTTTAAAAATTTTATCCAAGCTTAAGATAGTTTGAAAAAATGGATTTTACGAACCTTGCAATATAAATCAAATTACTGTAAAATAATTATAGACATAAGTTTAACTTTACAAACCTTTAACTTTATAACTAATATTATGCCACATCCAAAAAAAAGAAAAACGAAAGCGGGGAGAAATCAGAGGCGATCGCACCACGCTCTTGAAAAAGCGGTTTTAACAAAGTGCGAAAAATGCCAAAGCCCGGTTAGGCCTCATTACGCCTGCGCCAGCTGCGGTTATTACAAAAAAAATAAAGTCATTGATGTCCTGAAAAAACTTTCCAAGAAAGACAGGAAAAAAGTTGAAAAAATAAATGAAAAAGAAGAGGTAAAAAAAGCCAAGCGGGAAGAAAAAGAAATTAAAAAAGAAATAAAAGAAATAGCGGAAAAACCGGAAAATAATATTGAAAAGCAATAAATTTATTTTGCTCGTTTTAATTGTCAAATTGCCGCGCTATTGTAATATGTGGCAATATAACAACGCTATATAATACTATTTAACAATTTATTATTTTATGTCCAATCGGCATCTATCCAGATCAATAACAATGCAGAGCTTGTATGAATGGGATTTTCAAAGCTCTGTTATTGGCGATGTTAAAAAAGAAAACAGGTTTAATAAAAAGAAGCTTGATCTCATAGTCAAAAATAATATTTCGGAATACGGAGTCGGGATGGAAAAGGACGATTTTATAGCCGATGTGGCAAATGGGGTTTTTCAAAACCTGAAAAGCATAGACGCCACCATGCAAAGGCTTGCTCCCGAGTGGCCGATCGGACAAGTGACAATCATAGACAGAAACATTCTCAGAATCGGCATCTATGAACTGCTGTTCGGCAAGCGGACGGATGTTCCTCCGAGAGTCGCGATAAACGAAGCGATTGAACTCGCGAAATCTTTCGGCGGAACTTCAAGCGGGAAATTTGTCAACGGGGTTTTGGGGAGCTTGTATAAAGAAATATGCGAGAAGAAAAAGAGCGAAAAATAAAACAATATTTGAACATTTTAATGTATAAATATGGCAATTATAGCTGATTGTTATATTAATATCTTAGTTTGTTTAAATGTTAATATATTTAATATGCTAACATTTAATTATGCAAGACATATCGGACTTGGAAAAGAAAATCAAAGTGAAATTTAAAAATAAAAATCTTCTGAGGCAAGCGCTGGTGCATCGTTCTTATTTGAACGAGCATAAAGATTTTGAGCTTGACCACAACGAAAGGCTGGAGTTTTTGGGAGACGCGGTTTTGGAGCTTATTACGACGGAATTTCTTTATAACAAATTTTCCAATCCGGAAGGGGAACTGACGAATTTCCGCGCGGCTCTGGTGAACCGAAAAATGCTGGCAAAAATCTCGGAAGAAATCGGACTGGATGAGTATTTGCTGATGAGCAGAGGAGAATCAAACGACACGGGGCGCGCGCGCCAATACATAATCGCCAACGCGCTGGAAGCTCTGATCGGCTCAATCTATCTTGATCAGGGATATGACAAGGCAAAAAAATTCATTGAAAATTATTTTTTGATCAAAATGGACGATGTTTTGAATGACAAGCTTTATCAAGACGCCAAAAGCAAATTCCAGGAAGAGGCGCAGGAAAAAGTCGGAGCGACTCCCGTTTATAAGGTCGTCAAAGAATGGGGGCCTGACCATGACAAGCATTTCTTGGTCGGCGTATTCCTGAACGACGAAAAAATCGCCGAAGGCGAAGGCATCAGCAAGCAAGCCGCCCAAAGAAAAGCGGCGGAAGAAGGATTGAAGGTGAAGGAGTGGGAATAAATATATAATTTTATTTATTGACAACAAAAAAAGCAGGCGGACTATGAGCCTGTTTTTTTGGATCATACGCGATTTTCCACTTCTACTCTTATCAACATTTCCACTTTCTTATTTTTTAAAGCGCGGCCGCGCGTATGCAATTGCGTTAGAATAATATGTTTGATATAATTAGTTTATTGCCGAAGAATTAATATAACTTATGAAAAAAGTTTATTATCATCATAAATGCATTGAGTGCGGGGCTGTTTTTGAGCCGGATAAGTTTTATTATGTCTGCCCGAAATGCGGAAATTTGCTTTTGGTTGAACGGGATGAAGACTGGATTAACAAAAATGTGGGTGTCGGGAAGAGGGCGAAGCTTTATTTTGACAACATAAGATATGGGAAAAAAAGGGATAAATATCCGAATGGCAGCGGCGTTTTTATGTGGCTCCCGTATATTCTTCCCGGATTTCCGAAAGAGGCGGTGATATCCCTCCGAGAAGGCTTTACGGATTTGTTTGAAATTCCGGATTGGTTGAAGAAGAAAATCGGACTTAAAAAACTTTTTATAAAAATGGAAGGGCAGCTTCCCTCGGAAAGTTTTAAAGACAGGGGAATGTCGGCGGCGATTTCAGAGGCTTTGCGATTGCAGAAATTTTTTCCAAAACTTAACACAAAATATGTCGCTTGCGCCAGCACGGGAGACACTTCCGCGTCAGCAGCAATTTACAGCGCGTATGTCAAAGACAAGCTCAAGTGCATCGTTTTTCTTCCCGATGACAAAATTTCCAATGGCCAACTTTTTCAGGCTATGGCTCACGGCGCGCTTGTCCTCAGCATAAAGCATCCCAAAGGTTTTGACGGATGTATGAATTTGATCCAGCAATTTTGTTTGAATCATCCGGAAATTGTTCTGGTAAATTCAAAAAATGATTTAAGGATCGCGGGACAGGAAACCATCTCGCTGGAAATTTGCCAGGATCTTCATTGGAAAGCTCCGCAATGGATTTCAATTCCCTGCGGAAACGGAGGAAACCTTACTGCGCTTTTGATTTCGCTTTTGCGAATGAAGGAAAGAAAAATGATTGACATATTACCCGGAATAATTGTAGCGCAGACAAAAAGTTCAAACACCCTTGTTCGCTGGGCAAAAAGCGGATTTAAAAAATACGAACCTAATGAATTTAAAGACACGGTCGCGTCGGCTATGAACATTCAAAATCCTGTGAGCTTTCCGAGGATAAAAAAACTTTATGATAAATTCAAAGTAGAATTTTTTGATGTTTCCGAGAAAGATATTCAAAAAACAAGAGCGCTTTTTATGAGCGCCGGGGCGAATATATGCCCGCAAAGCGCGGTCGCGCTTGACGCGCTGATGCAGGCAAGAAATAAAAATATAATCAAGGAAGCCGATACCGTAGTTTCAATCAGCACGGCAAGCGGCATAAAATTTCCAAAATCAGGCATAGAGCATCATCTCAAAGGCGATAAAAAAAATTACGCAAATCCGCTGAAAGTTGTTGGAGGAACTATTGAAGAAATAGAGAAGGCGATTAGATTCTAGATTCTGGAAACTGGAAACTGGAAATTATAAATTAAAATTATCTTTATGTTCAAAAAAGTAAATCCGAGGCAGAATTTTCCAGAGATGGAAAGGGAGGTTCTGAAGTTTTGGGAAGAGAATAAAATATTTGAGAAATCCGTAGATAATAGGGACAGGTCGCGACCCGCCCCTACATACAGCTTTTTTGACGGTCCGCCATTTGCGACTGGGCTTCCTCATTATGGCAATATGGTTGCAAGTTTGATCAAAGATGTTGTTCCAAGATACTGGACGATGAGAGGATATAAAGTTGAAAGGCGGTGGGGATGGGATTGCCATGGTTTGCCGATTGAGAACCTAATTGAAAAAGAACATAACATCAAAAATAAGCAGGATATTGAAAAATGGGGAGTTGATAAATTTAATGACGCCTGCCACAATAGTGTGCTTCGTTATGCGGATGAATGGAAAAAAATTATTCCGAGAATGGGCAGATGGGTTGATATGGAAAATGATTATCGGACGATGGATTGGAAATACACCGAAAGTATCTGGTGGGTTTTTTCAGAGCTTTATAAAAAAGGGCTGATTTATGAAGGATATAAAGTGATGCACATCTGTCCGCGATGCGAAACGACATTATCTAATTTTGAAGTGACGCAGGGGTATAAAGAAATTACGGATTTGTCCGCGACGGTGAAGTTTAAATTGAAATATCCCGCGGGCAAAACAGGCAGAGGGGTGGGAGCGCTTATTTACAACGATAAAAATGAAGTTCTGCTTTTGAGGCGTAACGAAACAGGTAGAAGAAAAACTTGGGCGATGCCCGGAGGAAAAACTGACGGGAGCGAGACTTTCAGAGAAGCGCTGGAAAGAGAAGTCGGCGAGGAGCTGGGAGTAAAAATAGAATCAGCCGAACCGTTTGTCGCCAAGCCGTATATTTTTGAAGGGCGGCTTTTTGAAACCGTGTGCTTCAAAGTCAAGATTAAAGGCGAGCCGAATATAATGGAAAAAAATAAAATAGATAAATTGGAATGGTTTTCGCTTGATAATTTGCCGGAAGTTGATTATCCGCCATCAAGGGACGCGCTTGAAGTTTATAAGCAAAACAAAGAACTTTTTTATTTTGATATTGATATGTCAAAACCACTGTCATCGGTGTATGTTTTAGCATGGACAACGACGCCATGGACTTTGCCGGGGAATGTGGCGCTGGCGGCGGGTTCTAGTATTAAGTATTTAGTATTAAGTATTAAGGAAGATGATGCTTTTTATGTGGTGGCAAAAGATAGAGTTGAAGAAGTTTTGAAAGACAGAAAGTTTGAAATTTTAAATGAAATTGAAGGCAAAGAATTGGTTGGTCTGGGATATGAGCCTCTTTTTGATTACTATTCTAAAAAAGAGGATTTGGAAAATAAAAAGCAGTGCTGGAAAATATACGCGGAGGATTTTGTGATGACGGAAGAGGGGGCGGGGATTGTGCATATTGCGCCAGCGTTTGGAGATGATGATATGAAGATGGGGCAGAAACATAATTTGCCGTTTATTCAGCATGTGAAAATGAATGGGAGATTCGCGGAGGAAGTGGCGGATTTTAGGGATAGAAATGGTCAGTGTATGGAGGTAAAACCGAAAGGCGAGGACGGCGAAAAAGATCCGCATATGAAGGCTGATATAGAAATTGTAAAATATCTTGCGCATAATAATAAATTATTTACAAAAGAAAAATATAAGCACAGTTATCCGCATTGCTGGAGGTGCGATACGCCTCTTTTGAATTACGCGGCGAGTTCGTGGTTTGTGAAAGTGACGGCGATAAAAGACAGGATGATCAAAAATAATCAGCGAATGAATTGGGTGCCGGAATATATTAAAGACGGGCGTTTTGGAAAATGGCTAGAAGACGCGCGCGACTGGGCTGTTTCGCGAAGCAGATTTTGGGGAGCTCCGCTTCCAATTTGGAGATGCGGGAAATGTGGAAATATAGAAGTTATAAATTCTATTGATAATTTGAGAGAAAAAGCTGATCAGAAAATAACGAAAATTATATTTGTTAGGCATGGCGAAAGTGAAAGTAATCCAGAAGAAATCAGAGCTGGACAGCTTGATGGGTATCCTCTAACCGAAAAAGGCAGGAAGCAGTCGGAAGATATCGCTGAGATTTTAAAAAAAGAAAAAATAGATGTCTTTATATCTTCGCCTGTTTTGAGAGCCAAGCAAACAGCGGAAATTATAAGTGAAAAATTAGGGATTAAATATATCGAAGATGCAAGAGTCAAAGAATATAATTACGGTTTGTGGAACGGATATAATAGTAAAAGTTTACTTCATAAAGAAGATAAAATTTACAAAGAATATAAAAAATTAAACTACTGCGATGAGGAAAAATATGATTTTAAGTTTGGCGGAAATGGAGAATCTCGAAAAGATGTTGAGAGCAGAGTTAGAAATTTTATAGAAGAAATATGCGAGAAGTATATTGGAAAAACTTTGTTGATTGTAAGCCATGGAGGAATAAATGCTATGCTTTATCGTGTTATAGATAATATTTCTATACAAGATTTTTATAAATATGAATTCAGACTTGGCAATGCGGAAAAGAATGTTTTTTATGTTGATGAAAATGCAAAAGAATTTAATCTCCATAAGCCGAACATAGATAAAATAAAAATCACTTGCTCAAAATGCGGGGGAGAGGCTTTAATCGTCGGCGATGTTTTTGATTGCTGGTTTGAGTCGGGGTCAATGCCTTACGCGCAGTGGCATTATCCGTTTGAAAATCAGGATAAGTTTGAAAAAGGATTTCCGGCGGAATTTATCGCGGAGGGATTGGATCAGACGAGAGGCTGGTTTTATACTTTGATAGTTTTATCTACCGCGCTTTTTGACAAGCCCGCGGCGAAAAATGTGATTGTCAACGGAATAGTTTTGGCGGAGGACGGGCAGAAAATGAGCAAGAGATTGAAAAATTATCCCGAGCCGAATCTGCTGATTGAAAAATACGGCGCGGATTCTTTGCGATATTATTTTTTGACTTCTCCCGTGATGAGAGCGGAAAATCTCAGATTTTCCGAGAAGGGAGTTGAGGAAGTTTTGAAAAAATTTGTTTTGACGCTCTGGAATGCGTATTTGTTTTTGGCGATAAATGCGGAAACTTTAACCCCCCACACCCCCTTATCAGGGAGAGGGACTTCTTCAAATTTATTAGACAAATGGATAACTTCGGAATTTAATATTTTGGTCGGCGAGGTTAATAAGCAGATGGGGAATTATGATTTGGTGAAAGCTTCAAGGCCGCTCCGAGAGTTTGTTGATAAGCTTTCCAATTGGTATATTCGCCGAAGCAGAAAAAGATTCACATCATCCGATGCGGAAGATAAAAAATTCGCGTTTAAAACTTTGTATTATATTTTGACGGAATACGCGAAATTGCTGGCGCCGTTTATGCCGTTTCTGGCGGAGGAGATTTATAAAAATTTAACAGGCAAAGAATCGGTTCATCTGGAAGATTATCCCGCTGCGAATAAAGATTTGATTGATGAAAAAGTAAGCGATGAAATGAATTTTGCGCGGGATGTGGTGACTTTGGGGCTGGCGATAAGAGCGAAGAATAGTTTGAAGGTAAGAATGCCGCTCGCTAAGCTAAAAGTTAAAAGCGAAAAACTAAAAGTAGATAATAATGAATTAGTTAATTTGTTAAAAGATGAGTTGAATGTTAAAAAAGTTGAGTTTGTGGAGGATTTGCAAATAGGCTCCACTCAGGAGAATGGAGCCAACAAAGGGTGGGTGATTGGAGAAACCGCGGGAATAAAAGTGTCGCTTAATTTGAATGTTACCGACGAACTTAGAGCCGAAGGATTTGCCCGTGAAATTGTTCGGCATATTCAGGCGATGAGAAAAGAAGCGAAATATAATCGGGATGATTTAATCTCGGTTAAGTATGATTTTATTGAAAGCGGGGAGAGAATTAAAAAAGTTTTTGAGGTTTGGGGGAATTATATTAAAAAAGAATGTTTGGTGAAGGGGATTATATTCAGCGAAGAGTTGAATAAAGATGATTTTGATTTGATTAAAGAATTGAAATTAGAAAACTGGAAACTGGAAATTGGGATTAAAAAATGATAAGTTAGTTTATCAACGCCGCTTTTCTAAAAAATGTTTTATTAGTTTTTCCGCTTCCTTATAACTTTCAATCCACCTAATTCTCCCGTCTCTCTTAAACCAAGTCATCTGCCGCCTGGCGTAGTGATGGGTGCGGAATTTGATTTTTTGCTTTGCTTCATCAAGACTCATTTCATTCTTCAGATATTTATTAATTTCGCAATATCCGATTCCGCTCATTGCGGGCAGATCAAAACTGTATTTTTTATGCAGTTTTTTTGTTTCTTCAACTAATCCTATTTTTATCATTTCATCAACTCGCTTATCAATTTTTTCATACAATTTCTCGCGATCTATTTTGATTCCTATTTGTAAAGCATTAAATAACAACTTGCCTTTGATTTGCTGAGCGGAGAACGGCTTGCCCGTAAGTTCAAAAACTTCCAGCGCCCTGACTAACTTTCTTTTATTATGCGGTCCGATAATCTCAGCGGATTTCGAATCTATCTTTTGAAGTTTGCCAAACAAATATTTTACGGTATGCTTTTTCAGCTTATTCCTAATCTTTCCGCTCGGCGCCGCTTTTGGGATTTCAAGATTATCAACAACACTTGAAATATAAAGTCCGGTCCCGCCGACGAGAATGGGGATTTTGTTTCGGTTATGAATATCGCGGATTGTTTTAATTGTTAAGTCTTTGTATTCTGCGACGGAGAACTTGTAATCAGGATTTATAAAGTGAAATAAATAATGCGGAATTTTATTTATAATTACGGGTTTAATAATTTTATTTTTAAATTTTACATTACCATTTTGATTTTTGATTTTTACATTTTTAATTTGTATCGGTGACCCTGTAGCAACTAACATATTTTTATAAATCTGCCTTGAATCCGCATTGACAATTTCGCCATTATATTCTTCCGCCAACCTCAAACCCATCTCCGATTTCCCGGAAGCCGTGGGGCCGAGAATGACGATGAGAGGTTTTAGGTTTGACATTTTGCTATAAAAAGGTTAGTTTGTATTTAGAGGAGGTAAAAATAATGAATGAAATGGTTTTGCCTACAATAGCTGCGTTGTTTGTATTTCTTGTTTTTCTTCATTTTTCGAAAAGAAACGAGGATATAATAAGCATACTATTATATGCTATATTGGGAATTTTAAGCATGTATTGGTTTGCTGAACTCATTTACAGTGATTTGGGAATGCCAGTAGAATGGTGGAAGGGGGCCACAATTTTGCCTGGCTTTATGATAATATTAATTATCTGGTCAGCTATTGATGATTTTAAAATAACGATGAAATCATTCAAAAAATTATAGCTGCAAAGCGCTATCTAATCTACATTTAGCGCTTTTTTTTATTCCGCAACCTCTCCTTCCAATCCCCAAGCTCCCGCTTGGGTAATTTTTATTTTGGCAAATTGTCCTTGTTTAATACTTAATACTTGATACTTAATACTCGATCCGATCTTCACATTCTTAAAACTCCTCGTCTTCCCATAAATAAAATTATTATCAATCTTTTCAATCAATACTTCAATAATTTCTCCGATATATTTCTGATTATTTTCCAGCGCGGTTTTTCTTAAAACTTTATTCAAAATATTTTCTCTTCTTTTTTTCTCTTCCCAGCTCACATCATCATCCAGTTTTGCCGACGCCGCGCCGGCGCGAGGGGAGTATTTATTCAGATACGCCATATCAAATTTTGCCTTTTCCATAACTTCGGCGGTATGTAAAAACCGCCCTTTCGTTTCTCCCGGAAATCCTACGATAATGTCCGTGGAAATAGCCGGATAGCGTCCGAATCCGGAGCGAGTGGAAGCGAATGCCGCGCGAATTTTTTTGATCAATTTCAAAAAATGCTCGGCGGTATATTTGCGGTTCATTTTTTCTAAAATTTCATCATCTCCAGATTGAAGCGCGAGATGAATATGTTCCGCGCACTTTTCGCATTCCGCCACAGTTTTAATCAGCTCCTCTGTCATATCTTTCGGATGGCTTGTCAAAAACCGAATCCAAAAATTGCCGGGAATGACATTGATCAGTTTTAATAATCGCGGAAAATTTATTGTTGTATCGTTGTATTGTCCTATTGCTGGATTTTCAGAAGCTGCCAATTTTAAATCTTGTTTAATACTTGATACTGAATACTTAATACTTGTATAGCTATTCACATTCTGCCCCAATAAAATAATTTCTTTATATCCATT
The DNA here is from genome assembly GCA_964412905.1 of uncultured Candidatus Saccharibacteria bacterium. Classification (GTDB taxonomy): domain Bacteria; phylum Patescibacteriota; class Minisyncoccia; order JAHIHE01; family JAGLIN01; genus CAYPQL01. Next base: position 25,038 of record CAYPQL010000004.1, on the reverse strand, counting down.
CTGAATTAAGTTAGTAATTTCGCCAATTATTTCCTCCGTCGGCCGTGATTTTTCCCGTCCTCTCGTATATGGCACGACGCAATATGAGCAGAAATTATCGCACCCCGTCATAATCGGCACATAAGCCGTGATTTTGCTTTGGCGAGTCGGCGCGATTTGGAAGTAGTCGCTGTTTTTATGAGTTTGTTTATCATTATTATAATTATTCTGAACCTGTAAACTGTCATCCTGAACTTGTTTCAGGATCTTTTCCTGATTTACATTTTGCTTTGTTTTTATTTCTGAAATATTTTGATCAGTTTGTATAATATTGTCTTTCTTGAAATCTATAATAGATTCTGAAACAAGTTCAGAATGACAATCGGGTTTATGGCAATAAGCGGGGCTGGAACTATGCAGATAGTTTATCTTATTTTCTACACTACTCAATCTCTCCGGCAATTTCTCAATCTCTTTTATATCAATCACCAAGTCAAATAATTTCTCAAATCTATTTTTATCGCTTTCCAAAACGCATCCTGTGATCACAGTTTTAAAATTCGGATTTTTTGTTTTATACTTTTTATATTTTTTGAAATTTCCCGCAATCCTGTCCACCGCTGATTTTCTCACACTGCAAGCATTAATCACAATCAAATCCGCCTCGCTTTCCGACAATGTTTTTTCATACCCCGCCGCCTCCAAAACCCCCGCCACTCTCTCCGAGTCGGAATAATTCATCTGGCACCCGTAAGTTTTGATATAGTATTTCATATTAATAGCACACTGATAAACACTGGCTGAAGGCACAGACGAACACAGATTTAATTATAGTGTCTTTTCGGACGGTCGTCCTAAAAGATACTATGGCATATTTTTATTTTTTCTTTTCAATTTCTTCTCTAATCCTCTCTACAAACTTCCCAAATTCCATTGTCTTAATATCTCTTGATCCTCTTTCTCTCACTGCCACGGAATTTTCGTCTATTTCTTTATCGCCGACGACGAGCATATACGGCGTTTTTTGTTTTTCCGCTTCGCGGATTTTTTTGCCGATGCTTTCGTTAGAGTCGTCAATTTCAGACCTTATGTCATTTTTCAAGAGCAAAGAATTTATTTTCTGCGCGTATTCCAAATGCTTCTCGCTGGAAACGGGCAGGATTTTGATTTGAACAGGGGATAGCCAAAGTGGGAAAGCGCCGGCGTAATGCTCAATTAATAAAGCCATAAATCTTTCATAAGATCCCAATACCGCTCGATGCACCATAACCGGATGTTTTTCTATTCCATCTTTATCTGTATATAAAAGATTAAATTTTTTAGGTGTTGCAAAATCTACTTGAACGGTCGGAATCTGCACTTCTTTGCCCATAGCATCTTTGAACATAAAATCCAGTTTAGGACCATATAATGCGGCTTCGCCTTCGCATCGCTTGGCGTTTAAGCCTAATTCGTCGGAAACAACTTGAAGCATTTTTTCGCATAAATCCCAATCTTTCGGCTCGCCGATATATTTTTCCGGATGAGCATAATCGCGAACAGAAAGAGAAACCCAATGATTTTTCCATAATCCTAAAGCCGTATAAAAATCTTTAATTATATTAACTAATCCGATTATCTCATTTTTGACTTGATCCGGCCTGCAAAAAGTATGGCCATCTTCTACGGTTATGGCATATACTCTGTTTAATCCGCCGACCTCGCCCGTTTTTTCCGCGCGATATTGTTTTTCGGATTCCATATATCGTATCGGCAGATCTTTGTAGGATCTGGGTCTGGACGCGTAAATTTGCGTTTGATGCGGACATTGGACAGGTTTCATAACAAAATTATGTCCGGCTTCCGATGATACATGGAAAAGTTCCTTGCTGAATTTTTTAGCATGACCGGAAATTTCATATAGATCAATTTTGGTTAAATGAGGGGTTATTACTTTTTGGAAACCATAATTACGGCAAATTTTTTCAATATGTTTCTGAAGCTCTTCTTTAATTATTGTTCCTCTTGGAGTAAATAAAGGCAATCCCGGACCCACAAGATCGGAAAAACAAAACAAATCCAATTCCTTCCCCAGCTTCCTATGATCTCTTTTCCCCGCTTCTTCTTGCTGTTTCAAATATTCTGCTAATTTATTTTTATTCTCAAACGCGACGCCGTAAATTCGCTGGAGCATTTTGTTTTTCTCATCGCCCCGCCAATAAGCGCCGGCGATTTTTGTGAGTTTAAACGCGCGGGCGTCTAGTTCGCCCGTGGAATCAATGTGCGGGCCTCGGCATAAATCAACAAATTCTCCGGTTCTATAAAGCGAAATTTCGCCTTCTTTCGCTTCGTCGTTCAATATCTCAACTTTATAATCCTGCTTTGCTTTTTTAAATAATTCTATAGCCTTATCATGAGATACGACTCTTTTCTCAAAAGGAAAGTTTTTGTTTATAATTTTAACCATCTTCTTTTCCAGAATCGGCAAATCTTCCGGAATCAAAGTTCTCGGCAGATCAAAGTCGTAATAAAACCCGTTTTCAACATTCGGCCCCACGCCGAATTTCGCCTCCGGAAACATCTCCAAAACCGCGCTGGCGAGGATGTGCGCCAGTGAATGTCTTTTGATTTCCATTTTTTGTTCTTTGTTCATAGTTTTATATTTATTTATAATTAAAAATGTAAATATCAAAAATCAAAATGACAGATTAAAATGTTAAAATTTTTAAATTGCTTATTTTCTCGCGCTTTTTGTTTGCTTAATTTTGAATTTTACATTGTCATTTTCCATTTTGAATTTTACATTTTGCATTAATCTTAATAATAAAAAGATATAATAAAAAGCACTATTTATTAGCGCTTCAGGGTCCCGAGCAATCGGGACGGTTCCACCTGTATTTTTCACTTTCAAATTGTTTAGAAGGTTAGTCCCGATTTGTGTCGGGATTGAAAAGCCTGTCATCCTGAACTTGTTTCAGGATCTTTTTTGTATTAGGACTTGTCTTTGATTTATGGTAAAGGCAAGATGTAATAGATGAAAGATTCTGAAATAAATTCAGAATGACATTTATTTCCAAGAATGGTTGGTATCCATTCCAATTACTTCTAGATAGAGTCTATATGATTTTTGGGAAGTTGTCAAAAAAAATAGGAAGTTATTGAACTATCCTATTATTTAAAACTGTTCCAGAAGCTAAGGGGCTTGTATTTGAAGCCTATAATCTCACTGGATGTTTCTATTGTTTTCTTTGAAGCAGGATAGCTTTCTTTTTCTTCAATTATCCAGATCTTCAATATTTTTTGTCTTGATCCGATTTCGAAATTTTTTCCGATAAACTCGTATAATTCGCATGCCATTATAGCATATGTCCTCCTGTCACATTTGCAATCTTTTTCATTCGCCGCTTTCATATAATTATCGGCTACCTCAAGATATGCATTATAGTTGACAGGAACTCCCATCTTGATTAGAGCATTGATGCAATCGACAGGCGATTTATGTTTTTTCTCTTCCGCCACAGCAATGAGGATTTTCTTAAAATCTTCTTCAGGAAGCCCAAACTCACTTATGAGAGTTTTTATATTATCATAATATGAGTTCCAGTACTCTATCTGGTTCAAAGGAGTATTTTTTGGATCTCCGCAAAGGTGAGCGAGAAGCCTTTTTTTCCAAAAATTCATCCCAAGTTCATGCTGTTTCGCGTACTGTGAAAGAAACTTTATAATGTCTTCCTGCTCAGTGAACGGGCTATTCACTAAGACATTTGCAAAAGATCCTTCGATAGCATGGATGGTCGCATTCAGTTTTTTTGTGTTTGATTCTTTGATCACGGTTATGTCTCTTTCTAATCTTTCAAGACTTCTCTCATTCTTTTTCAAGGTCTCGTTCATTTCTTCCTTTGTCGGAAGCAACGCTGCTATTCTTATAACCTTTTTAAAATCTCTTTTTTGATGGAATAGCGCCGGCAAAATTTCTATAGCTTCGACCACAGCTATCTCTGTTGGATATTTCTTGAATGTTTCTGTATCAACATTCAGATAGTCACATCCGCATTCTTTTCCATTATTCATTTTGTTTTCCTCCTTGCATACGAAATGTTATTCGTTGCACTTTCATATAACATCAAAAATGCAATCTTGTCAATAGATAAGTCAAAAGTCCATAAAGTCCATAAAGTTGAAAGTATGGAAATAAAATCAATAACTTTACAACTTTTAACTTTACGAACTTTATTACTTATCCGACTTCACAAAAGCCATATAAGCTGGTATAATTTTAATAATATAAAACCCCTTAATACTTAATACTGCATATTTAATACTAATCTATGAAACGGCATAAAGTTTGGTATAAAAGAGAGCTTTTCAAAAGCCATTTCAGGTCGTATAAAGACTGGAATGATTTTAATCCTCCTTCGGGAGAAAAGCATCCGGACAGGTATAAAACGGACGCGCTGCAGTGCAAAAATCCGGAATGTCCGCGAGAAGGAATGCTGATCAGCGAGCACGAAGCTTTTTATTATTTCGCCAGCCAGCCGTTTGCCAAAAAAGTAAAATCAAAAATTATGGGAATAATAATCGAAGAAGAGCACAGCCGGAGTATTTATATCTGTCCGTTTTGCAAGGGGAAAGATGTGAGAGAGGTTTGAGCATTTGACATAAATTAAAATATAAACTATTATGTTAAAGTGTTGGCTAATTAAATTATTAAGAAACATTCATGCTAAAGATAAGGCTAAGCCGCGTAGGAAAAAGAAATAAAGCTCAGTTTAGAGTGACTGTTGCTGATGGCAGAAGAGCTCCGAGCGGAAAGTTTATTGAGATTTTGGGGCACTATAATCCCCATACGAAAGAAAGAGTTTTGAAAAACGAAAGAATTGAATATTGGATTTCAAAAGGCGCGAAACCGTCCGCGACGGTCCATAA
>CAYPQL010000004.1:0-20144 GCA_964412905.1 uncultured Candidatus Saccharibacteria bacterium | reverse complement strand
GACGCCGGAATTATAAAAGGAGAAAAAGTTACTTCATGGAAGCCGAAAAAGAAAAGCAAGGAAGAGATGGAGAAGCTGGCGAAAGAAGCGGCAGAAAAAGCGAAGAAAGAAGCTGAGAAACAAGAAGTAAAAGCAGAGGATAAGCCAGAGGATAAACCAGCGCCAGAGAATAAAGAAATCGAGAAAAAGAGCGAAGAAGCAAAAAAATAATCCAGAAGCCAAAAAACCCTGCTCTTTAATATGTATTTATGTATGCGGTTAATTCTTGAAAAATGATATGTTTTATTTTTAAAAATAAAACGGAGGTCGACAGCCCAAATTAACCGCGTAAAATAATAATAATTAGCTAATCAGTTAACTAATTCCATACAAATATTTTTGTTTGGAAGTAAAAGGAAAAATCAGAATATGAGCGAGACAACAACAGATAAAGACTTCGTAGAATTCGTAGTCAAATCAATCGTTGATAATCCAAATGATGTTCAAATTGAAAGAACAGTTGATGAAATGGGAGTTCTTATCTCCCTTAAAATCAATCAGGCTGATATGGGACAAGTTATCGGACGACAAGGTTCAACCGCGAAATCCATCAGAACTCTTTTGAGGGTTATCGGAGCAAAGAATAACGCTAGAGTTAACTTCAAAATCATTGAGCCGGAAGGTTCAACAAGACCGCGAAGAGAAGATATTTCTAATGCATCTAATGTGTCTAATGTAGAGGATGTAGTTAATGATCTCAAGCTATAATTTATTGTGAATTTACAATATAAAAAAACCGTGCTATCTTAAATATAGCGCGGTTTTTTGAATAAAAAAAGAAGGCAGTTATTTTGCCTATTTTGCTTTTATATTTTTATAAATTCCGTTTATTATCATTAAGACAATGATAGCACAGAAAAAATAAAATATTACTTTAGCTCCTATTTCAACTTTTATAATATTAAAATATAAAAGTATAAGGAAAACAAGAACTCCTGCCCCAAAAATATCTTCTCTTGATTTTTTTGATAACACTTCTCAACCTCAACAAAAGTCTAATATGATAATCAAAATTTGTCAACACCTAGCTTGTTGCGAAGAATTTGATTAAACTGCAATTCATGGTATCATAAAAACGAGAAGAAAGCATCAAAGACTGTTTGGCGATTTTATCTTTATAGTTCAAAAAACTTTATAACCTTAAGAACTTTACAAACTTTATAACTAATTATTATGCTCATAGAACTAAAAAATTCGGAGAAGTTTTAACTTCTAGGCCAGCCGGCCGCGAGGCGTATTTGGCTATGAGGGCTCACACACTTAGGGGATTAGAAAAAGACGAGCTAATTGAAATAGATTTTTCCGGGGTTAAAGTTTTGGCGCCATCTTGGGCAGATGAAGTGATCACAAAAATTGCTGAAAAGTTTAAAAATGTGAAATTGTTAAATACTGAAAATTCTTCCGTTTCAGCTACATTGGAAACTTTGAGAAAATATTTTGAATCGAAATATGGAAACATAAATAAAGAAACAGAGGAAAAATTAAGATATTTTTTTACTCAAGACAACTTGGCACACTAAACATCCATCAGACTTAGAAAGATTTTATCAGTTCGTTGCTGAAGCTTACCGGAACGATGATACAAGTATTGCTTCTGATGAATTTTTCAGAGTTATTAAAGGGGCGGGAAAATATAATGATAATCTTGAAGATACCGTTAGGGAATATCATTTAAAATATGAAAATGCAATTGAAGCAATTAAAGTGTTTGACAGAGGAAAGCTTTAGGCTTTAATAAAGTTACAAGAGATTTCTATGCAATTTGACATCATCACAATTTTTCCGAAAATTTTTTCCGCCTGTGGCGGATCCGCCACAGGCGGAGATTCATACTTTAGCGCAGGTATTTTAGCGCGGGCGGAGAAGAAGGGGATTATAAATATCAAAATCCATGATTTGCGGAAGTATGCGAAAGATAAGCATCATAAAGTTGACGATACTCCGTATGGCGGAGGGGCGGGAATGGTAATGAAGATTGAGCCTGTTTATAGGGCATTATTAGACTTAAAAATTATAAAAAAGGACGGGACGAAAAATAAAAGGTTTTTTAAAAACACCAAAGTTTTTTTGATGTCGGCCAAGGGTGAAAAATATAATCAGAAGATGGCAGGCGAATTTGCGAAACTGGACAGGATTATTTTGATTTGCGGCAGATACGAGGGCGTTGACGAGAGAGTCGCGAAATATCTGGCTGACGGGGAAATTTCCATCGGCGAATATATTTTGACGGGAGGAGAAATTCCGGCAATGGCTATTGTTGATTCCGTCTCAAGGCTGATTGGCGGAGTTTTGGGAAACAAAGAATCGTCAAAGAACGAGTCTTTCTCGCAAGACTGGCGCTTGGAGCATCCTCATTACACAAAACCGGAAATTTTTGCGCCCAACAAAAAAACAAGATGGGTCGCGCCCAAAATCTTGTTAGGCGGAAATCATAAGAAAATTAAAGAATGGAAGGAAGAGCATAGTGTCAGGTATTAGGCTTTTATAAATTAATTTTCAATTTCTAATTTTTCCGCCTATGGCGAATCCGCAGAAAGCGGACATTAAATTTCTAATTCTCTAATTTCTAAACTTTTATTTGTTTAAATTATTGTTTGAAAATTGCTTCATTGAAAATTTAATAGAAATTAGAAATTGAAAATTAGTTATTATATCTTTATGATCACAAACTGTCCAACAAGCTTCTGCCGGTCATTTCTCGCGGCTTTGGAATATTAAAGATTTCCAAAATTGTGGGAGCGACATCGATCAGCATTCCTCCTATCTCTTGAAAATATGATTCCGTGTCCCGTTGTTCTTTAAACTTATTGTCTTTGTTTATCAAAATAAAAGGAACGGGGTTTGTGGAGTGTCCGGTTATTGTTTCTCCGGTTCTTACATTAAACATTTCTTCCGCGTTGCCGTGATCCGCCGTTATTATAAGCGTCGCGTTATTTTTTATTGCCGCTTCATACAATCTTCCCAAACATTGATCAATAAACTCCGCGGCTTTTATGGCTACCTTGAAATTTCCGGTATGCCCCACCATATCGGCATTCGCGTAATTTATCAGAATAAAATCAAATTTATCATTCATTATTTCTTTCAAAGCTTGATCGGTGATTATGTCCGCGCTCATTTCCGGAGTTTGATCATATCTTGAAACCGAAGGCGAAGGCACAAGTATTCTGAATTCATTGTCAAAAGAGTCTTCTTTTCCTCCGTTGAAAAAATAAGTGACATGGGCGTATTTCTCGGTTTCGGCGATTCTCAATTGTTTTAGCCCGGCCTCGCTTAAAACTTTTCCAAGAGGATATTCTATATTTTCCGGAGCAAAAACCACATTGGCATTAAGTTCTTTCTCGTATTCAATCATTGTCGTAAATTCAACATTGGACAATTTTTCGCCTCTGTCAAAATCATTAAAATCGTCAACAACGAACGCTTTGGCAAGCTGTCTGGCCCTGTCTTCCCTGATATTGAAAAATATCACCGCGTCGTTGTCTCTAATCGGCCTGTAATTGTTATTTTCATCCGCGATCAAAGTCGGTTTTATGAATTCATCGGTAATGTCGCGCGCGTAATATTTGCTCAGCGCGTCTATGGGATTTTTTTCTTTTTCTCCAACGCTGTCCACGAGGCAGCGATAAGCCATTTGCGTCCTGTCCCAATTTTTATTTCTGTCCATCGCGTAATATCTTCCCATTATGCTTGTAATTCTTCCGGGCAAATTTTCGCTTTCAATATTTTTTTGCAAGTTCGATATAAACTTGATAGCGGATTTTGAGTCGGTATCCCTCCCATCGGTAAAAACATGAATGCAAACGCGATCGGGGGCGATGAAATTAATTTTCAAAAACTCCAAAATGGCATACAAGTGATCAATGTGGCTGTGAACTCCTCCGTCGCTGACCAGCCCCATTATATGCGCGTAAGAATCATTTTTTTTAATGTGATTTATTGTTTTTAATAGCGCCTTGTTTTCAAAAAAACTTCTGTTCTGAATCGCAAGGGATACTTTGGGAAAGTTTTGATATAATATCTTTCCCGCGCCCAAAAGCATATGTCCGACTTCGGAATTTCCCATTCTTCCCCACGGCAATCCCGCCGCCATGCCCGACGCCTGCAAGATTGTGTTCGGATAATAACTTATAAAGTTATTCATATTCGGAGTGTAGGCATTGGCAATCGCGTTTCCGTTCGTTTCTTTGCTGACTCCCCACCCGTCAAGGATTACAAGGACGACTTTATTCATTTTATTATTTATCAGGTTAAATTTATAGACATTATAGCACTTATTTTTAGGCTAGACAATCTCAAAATTCATTTAAGCATACAAAACCTGTAAGCATTTAAACATTTAAACAAATCAATTATGAATCAATATTTTAAATTATTAAAAAAGTATTCTTTGGAAGAGAAATATTATAAAATAGTCTTAAAGCACGGGCTTGCTGTTTTGGGGAAAAGCATAGAAATAATAAACAAGAAGGAGCTTTATGATAAAATAGACTTTGACTTAATCATATCCGGAGCTTTGCTCCATGATATCGGCTCTTTCGGGTTTATGAAAAATTTTAACAATAAACAGGTTGATTATCTTAAGCATGGAATTATCGGCGGCAAGATTTTGAGAAGCGAGGGATTGGAAAAAGAGTCTTTGATAGCCGAGAGGCATATCGGCGCCGGACTTTCCAAAAAATATATCATAGAAAACAATTTGCCGCTGCCCCAGAAAAACTTTTTGCCAATCTCGTTGGAAGAAAAGATTATTTGTTATGCCGATAAGTTCCATTCTAAAAGCGGGAAAAAAATAGACAACTTAAAAAGCATTAAAAAAGAAATGAAAGAATTTGGCGCCGAACCGCTGAAAAGATTTTTGGAATTGGAGAAAATGTTCGGATATTAATCCAAAAACCCATCCTCTTTCATAAACTTCAAAGCTTCCAAGACGGAATAAGACGCTCTGGTGATTCCCATGCTTCTCATATCCGCGTCAGTTCCGACAAGATAAAGCCCTTTGACGGGCGATTTGGGAGATGGAAATTTTACGCCGACAGTTATGGCGGCTTTTTCTGGAATGGTGGTTTGCGTATGTTCAAATTCAATACAGTCTTTTATGTTCGGCAGAGCTTTAAAAATAGAACTTTTAAGTTTATTTATTTTTTCTTCCGCGTCTCCTTCTTCTTTGATAACCGTCGTAAATCCAATAAGCTGTTTGTTTTTTGGAGCAAGATGAGGATCGAAATTTGAAACGGGAATCGCCCAATAAGGAGTGTCCGCGTCAAAATACATTTCCGATCCGATATAAGAAATTTCGGGCAATTTTTTTTTCAACCCCAGCCAAATCGTCAAACTTTTAGTCCGGCTTAATTCGGAAAGTTCTTTTTTATATTTTTCATCCAGACAATCCGCAAGTCTTGGAAGGTCTTTCATAAATCCGGAGTAAATTACCAAATCCGAATAATACATAGCTTTATCGGTTTTTACTCCTCTGACAGCCTTATCTTTTATTATAAATTCAACAGCCTTTTCATTAAGCTTGAAAGTAGATTTATTTTTGGGCATTGAATTCAAGGCGCAGCCGGTTATGCTTTGAATTCCTCCCAGCGGATATCCTTGCGTTGAATAATTATGTCTGGCGAATTTAATGAATTTTTGCAAATGATTTCCATTGTTATTGTTATTTTCATTTATATATCCGGATCCGCCCAGCATTCTCCATGTGGGGGTTTCATACATTGATTTTCCGCTCAAAAAATATGAGATCGCGTCCACAAGTTTCAGGGTTTTTTCCGCCGGGTTATATTTTTTTATATAGTCATAAACGCTTTTTTCCAGCGCTTTTTTGTTCAAAGAAGAATTTGCCACCGCGTCTATCATAGCTCCGGAAATAAGAAGCCTTTCTTTCTTGGAGAGTATGTCAAAATAAGCAAGCTGCAGAAGGGTCAAAGGAAAGTTTTGAAATTTTTTTCCGTCGCGGACGAAATATGAGCCGATTGGCAAAAATCTCGGAACGACCGTGAAATATTTTTTGATTATGGTTTTCAATGGCCCGGATAAAAGATTGGTGATAATATGCGGTCCGGTGTCAAGATGATAGCCGTTGATTTCATAAGTGCGGCAGTTTCCTCCGATGATATTGTTTTTTTCAATAACGACAACTTTTTTTCCTTCTTTGCCAAGCGCCAGCGCGCTCAAAATTCCGCTTATCCCGGCTCCCACGACTATCGCGCCAAATGTTTGATTTTCGTTTTTTTGCATAATATTTAAATTTATAAGCTATTTACAATATAGCATATTATCATATTTTAGAAAATGAAATGAGAAATTGCAAGAGAAATTTTCTTTGACATAAAACATAGAAGTATTAGAATAAAATTACAGCGTTAAAACAATTTAACAATTTAATCCTATGATCGATCTAACAATATTTTTTGAAATAATCGGGGGGCTTGCCATTCTTCTTTACGGAATCCATCTTTTTGGCGTTAATTTGCAAAAAATTGCGGGGTTTAAGTTGGAAAAAATGCTAAGAAGAATTAAGGGCAGCAAGATAAGAGGCTTGATAATCGGCACGGGAGTGACAGCCTTGGTTCAAAGCAGCGGAACCACTATCACGATGTTAATTGGATTTATGAGCGCGGGAATTTTGGTTTATAGCGGGGCAATTTCTGCTATGCTCGGAGCTAATATTGGCAGCACGATTACCACTCAACTCGTTTCTTTCCAATTAGGCTTATATGTTATGCCTATTTTAATGATTGGAGTTTTTATCTATATTTTCTCTACTCATAAAATAAAACAAAGCGCAGGAGAAGTTATTGTCGGATTCAGTTTTTTATTTCTAGGAATGTATTTTATTCTTAACGGGGCAACGGCTTTATCGGGCAATCAAGAAGCGGTTAATTTTATAAATCATTTTAGTTATTATAAAATTTTCTATATATTTATTTTAGCTTTTTTAACTTTAATATTGCAAAGCAGCAGCGCGGCATCTGTCATTGTCGTCGCGCTCGGACTGTCGCAAATTGTAAATCTGGAAACCGCTCTTTATATGATTTTAGGCGTAAATCTCGGCTCAAGCCTGAAAGTCATTTCTTTAGACTTAAGGCAAAAAGGTTTTCTAACCGGAATGGCCATTATGCATCTATTGTTTAATATTTTTGGAATTATGGTTTTTGTATTGTTTTTCAAATATTTTAATTATTTAGCAAGCGCTACTTCCGGCGATATAGGAAGGCAAATAGCAAATGGACATACGCTATACAATATAATAAATAGTTTAATGCTTTTATTTTTTATCCCTTTTGTGATAAGAATTATAAATAAATATGTTCCAGAAAATACAAGCAAAGAATCCGATCTCTCGTATTTAAGCAGAAAATTACTCTATACGCCTTCTGTCGCGCTTGGACAAGCCAATCGCGCTGTTGTGAATATGGCAAAAATAGCTTCTGAAATGCTGGAAAATTCCAGATTAATTTTTTCTGAGAATAAAATTGATCTTTTGGAAAAAGTTGAAGAGCAGGAAGAAGAGATAGATAAAATGACAGGAAAAATATCAGAATATTTAACTCAAGTTTCACAGCAAAATCTTGATAAGAAAGGCTTGCTAAAGTTATATAGCCTTATGCACATTACAACGGACCTGGAGCATCTTGCCGATCATGTTTTAGCCGTTTCTGAATTATTCGCGGAAGTTAAAGAAGAGAAAGTAATGTTTTCTGAAAAAGCAATTCACGAGTTGAATGCGATATTCGGGAAACTGAAAATTATGCAGAATCTCGTTATAAAATCTTTGGCGGAAGACAATCTGAAACTTGCTTATGAAATCATAAAGCATGAAAACAAAGTTGATGAAATCGTGAAAAAGTCCAACAGCAATCATTTGGAGCGGATGAGCAGCGGGGCTTGCTCTTTGGAAAATGGAAAATATTTCACCGAACTTCTTACAAAACTGGAAAGAATCGGCGACCATTCCGACAATATCGCCTACGCGGTTGTGGACAGGTTTAAATATAAGTAAAATTTTATTAGATCTTTATGACTACTATAAAAACCATGAAAAAACATTCGTCCAGAAAATGCTCAAAAGGAAAAACCGGCTTCAGAACGCCAAGCGTTTTTAGAGTTGCCGCCGACAGGAAAAATAAGCTTGGCAAGATAAATAACAAAAAAGGGAAATGACTTATTTATATTAGCTTGCTTTAACAACCCCGTCTATCCGTAACAGGTATAATTTTTTTGACGGCCGTCAAAAAAATTATACCTGTTATATAATATTGCAGTTTTGCCATTTTGGAAATAATTCAAACAATTTAACCGACAACAATGCCGGAGGAAAAGAAGGAGAATTTAATAAAAGTTTTTGTAAGAAGAGTTTTTATTTTTCTGAAATTTTTGCTGAGCGGAATTAGATTATTTTTTTCAAATTCATTTTGGAAAAATAAGCTAATCGTTAATTTGATTTTTGCCGGTTTGGTTTTGAACGGGTCTCTTTGGGCTTATTTTTTTCAAAATGAAAAGGAAAGCGCCTATCCCGCGATTCTCCACTATAATATAATTTTCGGCGTTGACTATCTGGATGAATACAGCAAAATCTACCTGATCTCTTCCGCCGGGCTGATTATAATTTTCGCCAATGTGATTCTGGGCTACATATTATACGGCAAAGAAAAACTGGCGGCTTATTTCCTCATTTTCACCGCGCTTCTTGTTCAAATATTCTTGATAGTCGCTGGATATTTGATCGTGGGGATTAATTCGTGATAATTTTAAATTAACGGATTAATGAATTGCGGATTCTCTGTTGGTTCAATCATATTGATTGAATCAAATGTTTAGATTTCAAGAATGGTTGCGCTATAAACAAAAAAGCTAATGTCTAAAATAATATTTATTCTGAAATCAAAATAAATGGTTCAATCGAAACGATTGAACCAACGGGTATAAACATGGTCTTCCCTTGGCCATGTTTTTTATTTGGACAAAAGATAAAAATTAGAGTAGAATATTTAAATAAATGCAGATAAATAATGTTTAAATATGCAAAAAATAATCATTAAGGGGGCGAGGGAGCATAATTTGAAGAATATTGATTTGGAGCTTCCGCGGGACGAGTTTATCGTTTTCACGGGGATATCGGGATCGGGAAAATCCACGCTGGCTTTTGATACGATTTTCGCCGAGGGGCAGAGGAGATATTTGGAAAGCCTTTCCAGCTACGCGCGGCAATTTTTGGGGCAGATGGAAAAGCCGGATGTGGATTATATTGAAGGGCTTTCTCCCGCGATTTCCATCAGCCAGAAATCGGCTTCGCACAATCCGCGCTCTACGGTTGGAACAATTACGGAGATTTATGATTATATGCGGCTGTTTTTCGCGAAAATCGGAATTCCGCATTGCGTTTCTTGCGGGAAGCAAATCACCGCCCTTACGATTGAACAGATGGCCGATAAAATTTTTCAGATCGGCGAAGGAAAAAAAGCGCAAATTTTTTCGCCTATAATCCGAGGGAAGAAAGGGGAATATCTCCAACTTTTAAATGATATTTATAAAAAAGGATACATCAAAGCAAGGATAGACGGAAAGCTGACGAATATAAACGAGAAAATAAATTTGACCAGATACAAAATGCATAACATTGATATTTTTGTTGACGAAGTTGAAATCAATGAAAAAAATATAAGCCGGATTTTTGAAGACCTTGAACAGGCGCTGAATTTATCTGGCGGACTTGTTTCCGTAATTTCCGAGAAAGAGGAAATTATGATGAATAAAAATCTTTCCTGCGTTTCTTGCGGAATCGGGTTTGCTGAAATTGAGCCGAGGCTTTTTTCGTTTAACAGCCCTTATGGCGCCTGTCCGGACTGCAACGGCTTGGGAAGCAGAATGGAAATTGATCAAAAGCTCGTGCTTCCTGATTTAAATAAGACTATCAGCGAAGGCGGAATTTTGCCGTGGAGCTATAAGCCGAATAATTATTACGGCTCTCTTTTGAATTCAATCGCCCAGCAGTTTCGAATCCCGCTGAATACCAGAATCAAAGATATTCCCAAAGAAAAAATAGACCTTATTCTTTTGGGCGCGAAAGAAGAGGAATATATAGAAGTAAGATATCGCGCCAAGCATGGAACGCGCGTTTTCAGTTTGAAATTCAACGGACTGATAAGCGACTTGGAAAAAAGATATTTCAAAACGGAATCGCCCGCGGTCAGAAAAGAAATGGAAAAATATATGAGCGCGAGTCCGTGCAGAATATGCGGCGGATTAAGGCTTAGGAAAGAGACTTTGGCGGTGAAAGTCGGCGGAAAAAATATCGCGGAAGTTTCGTCTTTGTCTATTAGCAATGCTTTGGCGTATTTTAATAATCTCAAACTGAATAAGCGAGAGCAAATGATCGTGGGGAAAATTTCCGCGGAAATAAAAAACAGGCTGGGATTTTTGATTGATGTGGGATTGAATTATCTTACTCTGGATAGAAGCGGAACGACCTTGGCGGGCGGAGAGGCGCAGAGAATTCGGCTGGCGTCGCAAATCGGCTCCGCTCTTGTCGGGGTCCTTTATGTTCTTGACGAGCCGTCCATCGGTCTTCACACCAGAGACAACAAAAAACTTTTGGAAACTTTGAAACATTTGCGCGACCTGGGAAACACCCTAATCGTCATAGAGCACGACGAAGAAACGATGCGGGAGGCGGACTATCTGGTGGACATTGGTCCTGGCGCCGGAAAGCATGGCGGAGAAATTGTTTTCGCGGGAAGCTACGGCGGAATTATAAAAAACAAAAATTCAATCACGGGACAATATCTTTCCGGCGAAAAAAAAATAGAGCTTCCAAAATCAAGAAGAAAGGCGGGAAAAAATTTCATAACGGTTTATAAAGCGTGGGAAAATAATTTGAAAAATATTGACGCGAGCTTTCCTTTGAAATTGTTCACTTGCGTGACCGGAGTTTCCGGTTCCGGAAAATCAAGCTTGGTGAATGAGATTTTATACAAGGCGCTGGCGAGAAAAATCCACCGTTCTTTGCAAAAGCCGGGAAAATATTACAAAATTGAAGGCGAAGGCGGGATAGACAAAATAATCCAAATCGACCAGTCGGCGATCGGCAGGACTCCCCGCAGCAATCCCGCGACATACACGGGGCTTTTTGCTCCGATCAGGGAAATCTTTACTTTAACTAATGAAGCGAAGGTTCGCGGCTATCAGCCCGGCAGGTTCAGCTTCAATGTCTCAGGCGGGCGGTGCGATGTTTGTAGGGGCGATGGCTTGATAAAAGTTGAAATGCAGTTTCTTCCCGATGTCTATCTTCCGTGCGAAGTTTGCGGGGGAAAAAGATATAATCAGGAGACTTTGAAAATAAAATATAAAGGAAAAAATATTTCCGAAGTTTTGGATATGACCGTGAGCGAGGCGTCGGTTTTTTTCAAAGACATTCCGCAAGTGAGTGATGTCTTGGAAGTTTTGAGCGATGTGGGCTTGGGATACATTCATCTCGGCCAGTCCGCCACCACGCTTTCCGGCGGAGAAGCGCAAAGGATAAAACTGGCCGCCGAACTTTCCAGAAGGGCGACGGGCAGAACTCTGTATATTCTTGACGAGCCGACGACGGGGCTTCATTTTGACGATATAAAAAAACTGCTTAATGTTTTAAACAGGCTTGTGGACGCGGGGAACACGGTTGTAGTCATTGAGCACAATCTTGATGTGATCAAATGCGCTGACTATATTATTGATCTCGGTCCCGAAGGCGGAGACGAGGGCGGAAGAATTATAGCGGCCGGAACGCCAGAGGAGATTGTAAAATATAAAGAGTCGCATACGGGAGCGGCGCTGAGGAAAGTTTTGTCGGGGCATAGAAGCGTAAAAACATTTTAGCAATTTTGCCATCTTTGCGTTTATTTCAAAAAATCTGTCAGTCATTAGAACTATTCGTAATTTAATTTTTATTTATGCCGAAGCCGCTATCGCGTCCGGGAATGTAGAATAGGACTGGCGCTGGGAAATTTATCTTCCGACGCTGATATAATTAAATCCCATTTTTTTCATTTTGGCGGGATTATAAATATTCTTTCCGTCAACAATGTTCGGATACTTAAGCAGTTTTTTGACTTTTAATAAATCAGCTTTTTTAAACTCATCCCAGTCAGTGGCAATCAGCAAAACATTGCTTTCTTCCAGCGCTTTATAAGAATTATCGCAAAAAATAATTTCTTTCGGCAATATTTTTTTCGCGTTTTCATTGGCAATCGGATCGTAAGCTTTAATTTTAGCGCCTTTCTCCAGAAGCGATTTTATAATTTCCACCGAAGCCGATTCCCTAATGTCATCCGTGTTCGCCTTAAAAGCCAAACCCCAAACGGCAACAGTTTTATTTTTCAATCCGTCCAGCATTTTTTCAATTTTTTTGACGATCAGTTTGCGCTGATTATTATTCACTTCAATAACCGATTTCAGAAGGCAAAAATTATATCCGTTAATGCCCGCTGACTGGCGCAAAGCATGGACATCTTTCGGAAAGCAAGACCCTCCGTAGCCGAGTCCCGCTTTCAAAAACTGGTCGCCGATTCTCGGATCAAGCCCCATTCCCTTGGCGATTTCTTCCACATCGGCGCCGACCAACTCGCAAACATTGGCGATCTCATTGATGAAAGAAATTTTTGTCGCGAGAAATGCGTTGCTGGCGTATTTGATCATTTCGGAACTTTCAAGATTGGTAAAAACAAAAAGGGATTTCAAAGGCGAATAAAGCTCTTTGATTATTTTTTTCGCCCTTTCGCTTTCCGCGCCGATGATAATCCGATCCGGTTTCATAAAATCCCGAATGGCCGATCCTTCCCTTAAAAATTCCGGATTGGAAACGAGATCAAACGGCGTGTCGGAATATTTTTTTATAACCTCTCTGATTCTTCGGCAAGTCTTCGGCGGGACGGTGCTTTTTACGGCGACAACGGCATATTTTTTCAAATTCTTCCCGACGGTTTCAGTCGCTTTTTCAACATAAGAAAGATCAGCCTCGCCATTTTTCAGAGACGGCGTTCCCACGGCGATAAAAATAATTTCGCTTTGAGGAATAGCTGCGGCAAGATCTGTTTCAAAAAATAACCTTTTGTTTTTGATATTTTTTTTAATCAGTTTTTCCAGTCCCGGCTCATAAAACGGAATGGCGCCCTTTTTCAGATTTTCAATTCTATTTTTATCAATATCAACGCAAACAACTTTGTTTCCAATCTCCGCCAAGCAAGTTCCGGTCACAAGCCCGACATACCCCGCCCCGATAATCGCAATGCTTTTTTTCATAGTCAAATAATTATGGCGTTAAAATTAAAAAGCTTCCGCGATGGCTCCATAATCTCCTAATCCGCTATTTCCCGCATTCTTTATTGGAGCAGGCGGTCTTATCGTTTTTGGCGTAGACCATCAGGCTTCCGCACTTCGGGCATTTTTCTCCGGTCGGCTTGCTCCAAAGCGCGAATTTGCAGTCGGGGTATCCGGAGCAGGCGTAAAATATTTTTCCTCGCTTTGATTTTTTTTCTATAATATCTCCCTTGCCGCACTCGGGACATTGAACGCCGGTTGATTTTACGATCGGTTTTATTGTTTTGCAGTCGGGATAGCCGGAGCAGCCCAGAAACGCTCCAAACCTTCCTCTTTTAACCCTCATCGGCTTTCCGCAATTCTCGCATTTTTCGCCGGAGAATTCTTCGCTCAATTCTTTTTCTTCGCCAAGCGGCTTGGTGGTTTTGCATTCCGGATAATTCGCGCATGCCATAAATTTCCCGAATCTTCCTAATTTTATAATCATAGGGCTTCCGCACTTCTCGCACTTCTCGTCCGTTTTTTCTTCCGTGAAATCTTTTTTATTGATGTCTTTTTCTTTCTGCTTCAAATTTTCTTCAAACGGACCATAAAATTCTTTCATCACGGAAACCCACTCTTTTTTATTTTCCGCGATCTCATCCAAGTCTTCTTCCATTTTCGCCGTGAATTTGACATCAACAATTTTTGGAAAATGTTCAACCAAAAGCTTATTGACCAAAATTCCCGTCTCTTGCGGATGAAGCCTTTTTTCAATTTTTTCAACATAGCCTCTTTCCTGGATCGTGCTGATGGTCGGCGCGTAAGTTGACGGCCTCCCGATGCCGAGCTCTTCCAGAATTTTAATCAAACTTGCCTCGTTAAATCGGGCGGGAGGCTGGGTGAAATGCTGTTCACTGATGACTTTGATCAAATCCAAAATTTCATTCTCGGCTAATTCGGGCAGAATAATTTCTTCCGATTTGATCGGATAGACTTTCAAAAATCCTTCAAATTTCATCACGGAACCATTCGCGCGCAAGATATAATTCCCCTCTTGAGAGGGGCTAGGGGTGTGTTTTTTTGCCAAAACATCAACAACCGTTGAATCCGCAATCGCGCTCGCCATTTGGCTGGCCACCATTCTTTGCCAGATCAAGCTGTATAATTTATATTGCTTCGGATCCAAATACTCTTTAATATTTTCCGGACTTCTCGCGGGATCCGTCGGGCGAATCGCTTCGTGCGCTTCTTGCGCGCCCTTGCTTCTTGTTTTAAAAAATCTTCTCTCGGCATATTCAACGCCAAATCTGTTTTTGATATAATTTTCCGCCGCGTCGAGAGAGCTTTTACTAAGGCTCAAAGAATCGGTTCTCATATAAGTAATGAGTCCGGCTGATCCGCCCGCGCCGAGATTAATTCCTTCATAAAGCTGCTGCGCGATCATCATTGTTTGTTTGGCGCTATACCCCAATTTGTTGCTGGCGGCTTGCTGCAATGTGCTGGTTGTAAAAGGCGGAAGGGGATTTTTCTTTGTTTCTTTCTTGGTTATTTTTTCAATCTTATAATCCGCTTTCTCCAATTCATTTTTAATCTTATCAGCTTCATCTTTCGTTTTAACCCCAAGCTTGCCAATTGATTTTCCATTAATTTTAATTAGTCTGGCTGTAAATTCTTCATTCAGCTTTTCGTTTTTAGTTTTTAGCCTTGAGCTTACTTCCCAATATTCCTCCGGCTTGAATTTATTTATCTCTTCCTCCCGCTCCACAATAAGCCTTACTGCCACAGATTGCACTCGTCCGGCCGAAAGCCCGTAGCGGATTTTTCTCCAAATAAGCGGGGACAGTTTATAGCCGACCAATCTATCCAAGATTCTCCTGGCCTGCTGCGCGTCAACTAAATGCATATCTATTTCACGGGGATTTTTCAAAGCTTCTTCAATGGCGACTTTTGTGATTTCGTGAAAAACGATTCGTTTGTAGGGTTGTAATTTGTAATTTGTAATTTGTAATTTGGAGCTTGTTTGCTTCTTGTTTTTTGCTTCTTGTTTCTTATCTTTATCTAGTCCCAGTATTTGAACCAAATGCCATGCAATCGCTTCTCCTTCGCGGTCTTCGTCGCTTGCCAGTATAATTTCATCGCACTCCTTGGCGTATTTTTTCAGCTCCGCAACCTGCTTCTTACTTTTGTCGTTAATCACATATTCCGGCTCAAAATTATTTTCCACATCCACGCCTAATTTACTTTTCGGCAAATCCCGCAAATGCCCGAAAGAAGATTTGACGATATAGCTGTTATCCAAAAATTTAGAAATAGTTTTCGCCTTTGTCGGCGATTCCACAATGATTAGTTTTTTGGTTTTTGATGTTGACATAATAAAAATTAAAAGTTTAAAAATCAAAATGAAAAATGACAATGCAAAAATTAAAAATTTCGTAACTACTCACCTTCTTTAAGAAAGTGTCATTTCGAACGCCTCGTGAGAAATTTGAATATCATAGAAATATCCGGAATTTATAGATTTCTCGCTGATGCTCGAAATGACAGGTTTTTAAAGCAAGCGGTTTTTTTAGAGTAGCTGAGTAGTTGCAAAATTTCTAACGGGCTCCACTCGGGAGAGTGGAGTCAATAAAAATTTATCATTTTAATCTGTCATTTTGATTTTTGATATTTACATTTTTAGCTTGAAACAATATACCTCATCCCTCCGACATTTTTGACTTTACCTTTTATTTCCATCAATGTCAACAAGCTGGAAACGGCGGTGACATTCATTTTGGCTTTTTTCGCGAGCTGATCAATGTGGATCGGCTCAGCGGGGGACAGGTTTTCCAAAAGAATTTTTTCTTCCTCATTGTCCGGGATTATCTCTCTGGCTTTTTTTGTTTCTTTGGCGGATTCAAGATTAAGCTCTTCTATAATATCCTCCGCTTTTGTAACAAGTTTTGCTCCGAGTTTGATTAAATTATTCGCGCCTTGCGAGGTTTTGGAATAGATATTTCCGGGAATCGCGAAAACTTCCCGATTTTGTTCCAATGCAAACTTAGCTGTAATTAAAGCCCCGGAAGATTCCGCCGCTTCCACGACCAGAACTCCGAGGGAAAGCCCACTGATAATTCTGTTGCGGGCGGGAAAGTGCTGTTTGAGCGGGGGAGTGCCGATCGGATATTCGCTCACAACCGCTCCTCCGCCGGAAATTATTTCATCGGCGATTTGGCGGTTGGTGGAAGGATAAATGCTGTTCATATCAACTCCGCTTCCCAAAACTGCGACGGTCCTGTTTTTCAGTTTCAAACATTCTCGATGCGCGACGCCGTCAATTCCCAGCGCCATTCCGCTGATGATTATCAAACCCGCTTGCGACAATTCTCTGGCGAATTGTTCGGCGGCTTGCCTTCCGTAAATTGAAAATTTCCGCGAGCCGACAATGGCAACGGCGAGCTCGTCTTTTCTCATCTCGCCTCTATAATATAAAAGCGCCGGCGCGCCGTGAGTTTCCAAAAGAAGCTTGGGATATAATTCATCTTTCAGAGTTACGATTTTTATACCCGCCTTTTCCAGCTTTTCAAATTCTAGATCAGGCGAAATCTTTTTTCTATTCTCTAATATCTTTTCTATAACATTTTCTTCCAACCCCGCTTCGGCATATTCTCCCGCGCCGGCATTCCATGCGCTTTCCATCGCGCCAAAATAAGCGCACAGCTTTTTGAACCGCGCCGGCCCGATTTGGGGGATAAAATTGAAGGCGTTATAAAATTTGTGATCCGGGGTTGACATATTTTTTTTATGTGCTACACTTTGATGTTAATGCTTGATAAGACGCAAACGAATTATCGGTTTTTTTATGGTTAAATTACTTTATTCAAAACAAAAAACCTAGTGTCCGCTGCCCTGTTTATGAGCGGTGAAAATATAACGATCCCTCCTTTGTTATATGAATAGCCAGAGATATGGTCTATGTTTCTTGTAAATATAGATCCTGCGCTTATAAACAGGATAGTGGACGATAGAGATGAGTTGAAAGTTTATAAAGTTAAAAGTTAGAATAGTTTATTTGTTCTTTAAAATAATTCTCGCAAGAAGAAAATCGGGTATTAAAGTTTTAATATTCAGTTTCCTTCTTGTGAGAATAAAATAAAGCAGGAGGAAGAGGAATTTATGTTAGAAATAACAGAACAGGTAAAAAAAACAAAAGAATCTCAAGAGCGCATTTTAGAGATAGAAAAAACAATTGAGAGTCTTGGACATGAAAAGAAGAAGTTAGAAAAAGATAAAGAAGAACTTCATTGGCAGAGCTACAAATTTGTTCACGATGAAGCAACAAAAGAAGAATTGTTACAATTTTTTGAAGAAAGAAAATTGTTAAAATTGGTTGGTTGTTCTGGGGAAATGGGCAGAATAGCTTCAATCTTCGATGTTGCCAGGTCCGTTCTTCGGGAAAAATATAAGGCTAGAGTGGATTATTAAAGCGGTCAGGAGAAATTTATTTTTTTCTTGACCCTATTTTTTTATCTTTTTTTAGCAATTTCCTCGGAAATTTTATCAATCACATTTTCAACAATCTCCATATCATCTTTGCTAAACTTCTCCAACACGAATTTTTTGTAATTTGTAATTTGTAATTTGTAATTTGTAATTCGTTTTATACCTATCCTAATCCTCATAAAATCTTTCGTCCCCAAATGATCAATGATAGATTGCACCCCCTTGTGTCCGCCGGAGTTTTTGTTTTTGGAAATTTTATATTCTCCAAGAGGAATATCCAAGTCGTCGTGGATAACGATTATATCTTCCGGCTTGATTTTATAATAATCCAAAACAGCCCGAACCGCTTTGCCCGATTCGTTCATAAATGTCTGCGGTTTGATCAGAATAACTTTTTGATTTTCAAATATTCCATTTGAAATTTGAGCATTGAAAATTGATTGTCCGCCCATGGCGGATCCGCCATGGGCGGAAAAATTAGAAAATTGAAAATTACCCGCTATTTTATCAATGGTTAAAAACCCGGCATTATGCCTGGTTTTTTCATATTCTTTCCCCGGATTTCCGAGGCCGATGATTAGTTTCATGGGATTGAATTTAAAGTTTAGAATCTGGAATTTATCTAATTTATAGCATTGCGAAATGCGCCAAAAGTGTCATTTCGAACGCCTCGTGAGAAATCTAAATATTATAGAAACATCTAAGATTTATAGATTTCTCGCTGAGGCTCGAAATGACAAAAGATAGTATTTCGTGATTCAAAGAATTTAAAATATTTTTCTACATCTTATTTTTTTCAAAATTCCATATTCAAAATTCCAATCCTAAAATCCCTTTCCCAGCGCAATCACAAAATCCGCTTTGTCGGAATAATCATCCGCCTTCTCCATTATAACAGCATTAAACTTTTCTTTCAAAAATTTTAAAGTTTCCGGCTTGAGTTTTTCTGGATTGTCATAGATTATAACTCCGGAAAAATCGGGCGGATTGATATTTGTGGAATTTATAATTTTATATCCCAACTCCTCCAAATCCTGCGCCACTCTATTTGCCAAATCCAGCGAGCCGGTCCCGTTTTGGATTTCAATGCTCGCGCCCTCCTCTTGAATTAAAGCTTTTCTTTCTTCCGAAATTTCAAGATCAAAAATATTCTCGCTCAATTCTTTGATTTTTTCGTAACTGCCGTCTTTCGGTCCAACCGTATATCCAAGCCCGACATAAGTTCTGTTCAAATATTGTTTTGTGTCAAGCGCCTCCGCGGTAATTTTGTGATTTTTTATTTCCTCGGCAAGCCGGTAAAATCGCGGAATCTCTTTGAGCTGGACATTCGTTTTCAAATGATCGCCCAAAGAATTCAAAATTTCTTTCAAGGCAAGGATATCAAAATTTTCATATTTCTCAAAAACTTTCTGCTTGGCGGATTTGATTATCGTCTGCTGCCTTTGAATGCGGTCAAAGTCTCCCATTTTGCTGTGTCTGGAACGGGCGACTTTGAGCGCGGCCGCGCCGTCCAGATGATGTTGTCCTTTGGAAATATAAAGCGGATCATAGCCATTATTGAAATTCGGATACGAAGGATCGTTTATGTCGGATTCCAGATAAACATCAATTCCTCCCAAATCATCAATAATCTTCGTAAATCCTTGAAAATCCAGCTGCGCGTAATATTGAATATCAAGCCCTGAAATTTCTTCGGCAACGCCGGTTATAAGTTCCATTCCATTTTTATTTTTGCTCTTGTCGCCATAAGATTTTACGGCATTTATTTTTGTGTTTATGTTGGTTCCCGGGATTTGGACATTCATATCCCTTGGGACGGAAAGAAGCGCGGCCTCTTTTTCCTAAGGCTTGATGCTGGCGACCATAATCGTGTCCGTAAGCTCTCCGCCGCTGTGTCCTTCTCCTCCAACGCCCAAAAGCAAAATATTAATTCTGTCTTTATCCTCTCCTTGAAGTTTTTCCACAGGATTAAATATTAGCTCGCTAAATTGTTTGACGATTGAAGCTTCTCCTCTTCCTGAAAATATTTTTTGTCCGGCTGAAAATATCTCATAAGAAAACACCCCTGCAAAAATCGCCAGAACAAGAATTGAAGCCAGAAATAATTTCAAAACGGACTTTAGCATTTTGTTTTTTATAAATCCGAAAGCTTATGGTTCCATTCTATAATAAATAACTGTTGGTGTCTATATAAGTTGAAAGTTCATAAAGTTATAAAGTTCATAAAGTTATTTAACTTTTAACTTTATAAACTTTCTGACTTTTAACTTATATCCCC
This sequence comes from uncultured Candidatus Saccharibacteria bacterium, assembly GCA_964412905.1. GTDB lineage: Bacteria > Patescibacteriota > Minisyncoccia > JAHIHE01 > JAGLIN01 > CAYPQL01. The sequence goes on along the minus strand of CAYPQL010000004.1, from coordinate 61 downwards.
ATTGACTGTCAACCCCGAATAGAAATGTCATACCTTCCTCCCGAATAGAAATGTCATACTT
>CAYPQL010000003.1:43072-43695 GCA_964412905.1 uncultured Candidatus Saccharibacteria bacterium | reverse complement strand
TTTATTGTATCCCAATACAACAAAACAGTCTAGCACAAAGAAAAAGTTTGTCAAGCCCCGTTCCTAATTTAACAATGCTGCTTATCTGGAACTAATTATCCTACTTTGTTGGGGATAATTTATTTGTGTCATATTTTATTGTAAAATTAGGAACGGGGTCAAGGGGGGGGCGAGAAATCACTAAAAAATTTCATTTTAATTTTTTTTCCATTGCAATTAAGCGGTGAGTTTCCTTGTATCCAGATTTTCCGTAAACCTTAATTGCGGGCTTGTTATTTTCAAAAACCTGCAATTTCATTTTCTTTATGCCCAGCTTTTTTGATTCTTCTTCTATCAATTTCATCATTTGCCGTCCATATCCTTTATTTCGATAAGGTTTATCAATCATCATACCGAATTCTCCCTCTTTCAAATTATCCAATCGCTTAATGCTGAACCAGCCGATTTTATTGTTACCGATCGTTAATACATAAATACTTATCATAGGAGTATCGCTCCATTTTTTTAGCTGTCTAATCCACGTTTTTTTTCTGATCATATACGCGGTATTTCTCGGATTAAACAAAGAAGAAATAAATTTAAAATCTTGATCAGTTTTTGCTGAGTGGTATTCCATAATTAAA
>CAYPQL010000003.1:0-43062 GCA_964412905.1 uncultured Candidatus Saccharibacteria bacterium | reverse complement strand
AATTGTCCTGTGGCGGAAGCCACGGAAAATTATTTGATAAAAAAATTAGAGGAAAAGTTTTCCTCTAAAAACCGATTCATTATTTCAATCAAGCATTGGCATATAATAGAAATGTTTGTTCTTTCCTAATACATGCTTCTGTTGCTCAAGGCAATTACAGTTATAATTGTCTTTTATCAGCTCTTCTAAAGACTCCGTGAATATTTCGAAAGTCTTTTTTCTCCCTCCTGCGATATTGCTTTCTATTTCTCTTTTCGCTTCACCATCATTATTCATAAATTTTTGCCTTAATTTTCTATCGTCGATTGTTGCGACAATAGCTGAATAATGGCAGCCGGCTTCTTTCGCAAGAGTTGCTTCAGGATCAAGTGTTTGCCCCACCATGTGCCATCCCATTCTTCCGTAGAAATCCAATTCTGCTTTTGTTTCTATCCTAGGATAGCCGTGAAAACATACATAGATTCCTTTATTGTTCACAGGAAAAGGTACTTTTTTGGTAGCTAAGATCAACTTCTGCCTGGTTTCCTCACAGAACGGAGTGAACATATCCACATTTTTAAACCCATTTCTGTTGCGAGTCTGGGAATAATTACCCATTCCTACAAAATCATGTGGAATATACACGCTCCCCGCAAAGTCATCGTCTTTTATGGAACCCGCGACAAATGTTCCAATAATTGTTTCTATCCCGATAGCAGATATTGCCTCTTGCGTTAATTCGTAGTCTATATCAGATGACATAGATCTAATCCTATCAAATCTTCCATAAACTATTACGAATTTTTTTCCATCATATTCCGTAAGATAGAATCTATCATGAGTGCCTAGTTTAGTCTCAACTATTAAATGCTGAAGCTTCGCTTTTTTCATAAACCAATCAGGTCTGGCTACAATCGCTACTTTCACTTCCGCTTTCTTTTTAAACTTTTCTATATCATCATAGTTTATATAGATGTCTTGCATAAATCCTCCTATTGTGTCTTTAGTATTTCTTCAATAATGATCCGAACGGCGCCATCAACACTAACTTTGTCCGTCTCTATGGAGATGTAATTTCTTTCAAGCTTTTTTATATAGCTTAAAATAATATTTTGCATAGATAATAATTTTTCTGAATTATCCAAGAACTCCAAGTCTGCGGCAGAAGTGTCTTCGCCATATATTATTCTTTCAAATACTACATCAGGTTTTGCTTTCAAAAAAACAGTTAAATCGGGATTAATCAGCAGTCCTCTTTCAAGATATTCTTCCAGTAGAAGAAAATCTCCAATCAGACCATTGGCCTCTCGATAGGAAACTATTGATAAATCATATCTTTCCTGAATGACTATTTCTTTTCTTAGCATTGCCGATATAGTATTTTGAGTATTGAAGATAGCATCAGCCCAGTAAAATGCGCTTGAATATTCTAAACTTTTAATATTCAAAGCATTATATTTTTTAGAAAACTTTGAAGCGCTCAATGCCCCTCTCTTGTGAAGAACAGGCATATTGAGCGTTTTTAAAGCTTCCGTCAATTTAGTCGCTATCGTTGTCTTGCCGCATTTGCATACCGACTCAAATACCGCAAAATATCCTTTGGTCATTTGTTATCAACTCCTTTAATTTTACAAAGAACTTTAATCTTCAGGTCTGATTATTTCAATTTTAAAATATTTTTCCTGAAAATTAGTTTTAGCAAGTATCTTTTCGTCAGTTATATTTTTCATGTCTTTGGGTATTACTATTAATTTGTCATCGTCATCATTAAGCCTATGAATTATTGCCACGCATTTTCCCTCAAATTCTTTTATCGGCTTGTCAACTCCGAGAACATAAGCGTCTAATTCTTCTTCGTCTCCGCTTATGGTGTCCGGTATATATCCGTAATTCAATTCATATTTAAATCCGTATTTTGGATGTAAACTATTTAATGGCCTGTCCATAATAACTTTGACATTTTTATTCAAATATTCTTTAGAGGAATCGCATACATTTGCAGTGCAAATGGTAGTACATAGATAACCGTTGTGAACAAAATCTTTGTTGGGATTAAATTTAATCTTTATCTTCTTCAATTTTTCTATGTCGAGATTTGCTTTCACGGGACAATAGTCGTCAACCTCGTCTATTTTTCCATTATGCAAATATGCCATGGTAACACAACCTCCTTTGCATATATTTTTGAAATCGCAGTCTCTGCAAAAAGATATTTTTCTGTTTCTTATTCTTTTGAATATTTTGGAATTATAAACCGTATCAAGATCTATTTCTTTTCTCATAATGTTTCCGGCTGACCACATATCTCCCTTAAGAAAAGGATAGCATGACACTTGCATATCTTCATGTATTCTGCAGCTCTCTCTTCCGGCGGGACAACTACTAGCTTTTATCCCCAATACTCCGGCGAAAATAGAGTCTATGCAACTAAAAATGACTTTTTCGGAAAGAAATTCTATAATTCCCCACGCTCTTTTTGCTGAAATTCTTAATTCGTTAGTTCCTCTCCCGGCGCATCTAAACCAGTTCATTCTAAAACTTGCGTTGTATTCTTTACTTATTTTTAATAAACTTGAAATATCTTCATCGGTAGTTTGGGAAGTGATACAAGACACTATCGTATGATTTATATTCTCTTCTTTAAGTATTTTTAACGAATCCATCGCCAAATCCCATGCCCTAGGATGCCCTCTGAATTCACAATGTCTTATTTTATCTGGAAAATCCAGTGAAACATCAACATCGTTAAATATCTTTTTAATTTTTTTAGGGCGCATCATCACAATAGTTGATCCGTTGGAAGTAACAGACATTTTTATTTTAGGATATTTGTCTTTGATGTATTCAGCTAAATCCAGCGTGTTTGGATTAAAAATAAATTCTCCTGTTCCAAAGTTTATATCTTCTATAAATGGACATATTTTATCTGCCACATTTTTTAACTGGCTGAAAGTATATATGTCTCCGGTCGCTTTTGAATTATTATAACAATGTTTACATTTTTGGTTGCATCTGCCAAATCCCCATCCAACCTTTTTTATATTATTATAACTCATATTTTTAATATAGTTTATCAATTTTTTCTAATAATAGTCCAACCCAACTTAATTTTTCAACTGATATTATTTTAACTTTTTCACAAAAATTTAAATATCAAACCTTATATTTCTTTCTCTAATCTATTCAGTCACCTCCGTTACATTATATTTTTCTCTCATAGGCGGTTTTTTTGTTGACCATGCGACAGTTCATAAAGTCGAAAGTTTATAAAGTCCATTAAAGTCAAAAAAGAAACGCTTTCAACTTTACAAACTTTCTAACTTTCAACTGTTTTTATGATCCTCAAAAAACCCACCTTGAAAGAAATATTTAAAAGAACAAGCCTTTATTATAATGAGCATAAAGCCCATCTCCCTCCTCCTCCTGTTTTTATTGTATCTCAATACAACAAAACAGTCTAGCACAAAGAAAAAGTTTGTCGGGGGGGGTGTTTACGCGACATCCTTTACCCAATTTTTAATCAAAACTGACAGCTCTTTTTCTTTTCCTTTAAACCGATGATTTGCGTTTTTAATTACCTTGAATTTAAAATCGGGCGAATTTTTTATCTTTTGTTTTAAAAGTTCCGCGATTTTTTCCAAATCAAGATTGTCAAAAAATTTATCTTTATCTCCTATAATTGTTAGTATGGGCGCTTTAATTTTAGATAAAGATTCAAATTCAGATTTATTATTATGGATTGGAAACACATTTTCATTGCTTTCTTCGCTGTATAAGCTAATAAATCTTTGCCACGAAACTGGAAATTCCAATTCGGGCATTAAAATTAATTCGTTTCCTCTATTTTTTTTAACCATTTCAAAAGCTTTTTTTAAAAGCGGGTTAAATTTACTTCTTAATTCTTTCCTGATTATTGAAATATTGCTTCCGGGCGAAAGAAAAACCGATCCTTTAATTGATTTGTTGGGTTTTTTTGAAAGATAAAAACCGGTTTTATCGGCTCCACCGCTGATTCCGATTAAAAAGATTTCATTAAATCCCTGTGAGTTTAAAAATTTTATTCCAGCCTCTATGTCAAAAAGGCAATCATCAAAATTTTCAAAAGCCGATCCTGATATTAAGGCGCTTCCGTTTTTTTTAAAAGAAACATTAATAATGTCGTGACCGCGGGTATTAAGAGACAAAAAACCAAAGCCAGACTTGTTAAATTCTTCCGCAAGATTGTTGATAATCTCGGAATTTGAATAAAAATTGCCCGGAAATCCATGAATAAACAAAGCGGCTTTCCGTCTTTGTTTTTTTGGATTAAAAAATATTCCATTTAAAATTAAGCCATCGGCGGTATTAATTTTTTCCAATTCGAATTTCATAAATTTGATTTTGGATTAACTGAAATCCAGTTTAAGCAAGTTTTGTTGCTAGAACATAGGTTTAGAGAAGTATTTGACAGCCAAACAATAACCTCATCCAAATCTCTAACTTGAATTTCCGGATTACCGATTTCAAACCAGCGATAAAATATTTTTTTAAATATTCAAACCATTCTTCGCTGGTTACGCTAAAATTATCCTTTACAGAATCAAAAACCGGACTGTATTTTATTTTTTTAAAACCTTGCGATATCAGAAAATCAAAAGTTTCCGTAGCGTGCGGCAGATTGCCTTTCGACACGGTGCAAATAACCGAGGGTTCAATTTCGTATTCTCTCAGAATTTTTACTCCTTTCAGGACTTCCACAAATGAATTCTTGCCATTTATGAATTTTCTGTTTAATCCATGCATGTTTTCAGGACCATCAAGACTAATACTGATTCCGAAATTATTTCTCTTGAAAAGCTTTGCTAATTCCGGATTAATCTTTGTAGCGTTGGTTTGTATTAAATTATATACAGTCTGCCCATGCCGCTTATATTTGTTCATTAGCTGCATGGCATATTCGAATAATTCATAACCTATAAGAGTAGGTTCTCCACCGTGCCAACTAAATGTCGGGTATGCGTAATCTTGTTCAATGATTTTTCTTATCGTAGCTTCTAATATTTCTTCAGACATTAATTTTCCGCTTGCTAAATGAGATTTTGCGTAGCAATAATTGCATCTTAAATTGCAGGTATTTCCTGCGGGCTTTAGCTGTACGGAAAACCAATTTTTTCTATAATTTCTCACATTATTTCCTGTCATTTTCTTTCACGCTCCTTAAATTTTCTTCTCTAATCTATTCAACCACCTCCTTTTGTATTATATTTTTCTCTCATAGGCGGTTTTTTTATTGACCATGCGACAGTTTATAAAGTCCGTAAAGTCAAAAAGGAAACGCTTTCAACTTTACAAACTTTATAACTTTCAACTGATTTCATGCTCCTCAAAAAACCCGCCTTGAAAGAAATATTTAAAAGAACAAACCTTTATCATAATGGGCATAAAGCCCATCTCCCTCCTCCTCCTGTTTTTATTGTATCTCAATACAACAAAACAGTCTATCACAAAGAAAAAGTTTGTCGAGGGGGATGTGAATTCAGGGGGGTATTTTAATTTGCTTTTTACTCTTTATAAATATATAATGAAATTAAATAAGCATTAAAACAAAACTATGGAGAATAAACAAAAATATGCGATTGAAAAATATCAGAAATACTGGGATATGGTGGACGATGCTTTGGGCGAAAGCGCGGATTCCGGGTATAAAATGGCGGTTATTGAAACCGAAAAAATCCTGCAAATGGCGCTGAACGACAGGAAAATTCCGGGCAAGGATATTCCGCAAAAGATAAAAAACGCGAAGATATTCCTGTCCAATCCGCAAAAACTGGATTATTCCCGCGCGATGCATGAAAAAATAATCAGCGAGCCGGGCTTTGATATTTCTTCGGAGGACACCAAGGAAATCATCGCCGGATATTACAAAGCGATTTCGGATATCGCGGAAACCGAACCGAAAAATATTCCTCTCAAAGAAAAAGTGAATTTGTTTCTTCAAAGGTATTTCGGGCGATTTTTGCAAAGAACAAAAGGCTTGATAATTTTTCTTTTTCTGTTTTTTCTGGCTATTTTTATCTCCACCGAAACAAGCACCGGCAATTCAATCTCCCGCGCGCTTGCCGATTTCAGCCAATTTCTTTTTTACACGGTTATCGGAACATTATTGAAAGTTTTGGCGGTAGCTGTTGTGATAATAGGAATATTGTATTATTGGCAAAGAAAAAAATAATATCCCAATATCATTAATATGAAATTCACCCACTTACACACCCACAGCCACTATAGCCTTCTTGACGGGTTGGCGAAGGTTGACGACTTGCTTGATCGCGCGGAGAAGTTCGGAATGGATTCTTTAGCGCTTACCGATCATGGCGTTATGTATGGCGCGGTTGAGTTTTATCAGAAAGCGAAGAAGAAAAACATCAAGCCGATTTTGGGAGTTGAAGCGTATGTGGCGGTAAATTCAAGATTTGATAGAAATCCCGGAACGGACGACAAGCGAAACCATCTTATTCTGCTTGCCAAGAATGAAATCGGGTACAAAAATTTAATCAAGCTCACGACCTCGGCGCATCTGGAGGGATTTTATTACAAGCCAAGAATAGACAAAGAATTGCTGAAAGAATGTTCGGAGGGATTGATCGGCTCTTCCGCTTGCATGGCGGGAGAAATTCCGCGGGCGATTGTTTCCAAAGGACTGGCGGATGCGGAAAAACTGGTCAGGGAATTTCAGGAAATTTTCGGCAAAGAAAACTTTTATCTGGAAATCCAAGACCGTCCGACAATTAAAGAGCATAAAGCGATCAATAGCGGCTTAATTGAGTTATCCAAAAAAACCGGCGCTCTTCTTATCGCCACCAATGACATTCATTATTTGAAAAAAGAAGACGACAAGGCGCAAGATATTCTGATGTGCATCCAAATGAACAGGACCGTTGACGAAAAAAACAGGCTGACGATGATTGGCGAGGATTATTCAATGAGAAGCGCCGAAGATATGCTTGAAGCTTTTAAGCATATTCCGGAAGCCATAGACAACACTCAGAAAATAGTCGCGGATTGCAATGTGGAATTGGATCTCGGAAAAATCCTGCTTCCTCAATTCAAAGTTCCGAACAATCTTTCGCCCGATGAATATCTTGAAAAACTGTGCCGGGGCGGAATTAAAAACAGGTTTGGGGAAACAAACGAGAAAATTGAAAAAAGGCTGAGATTCGAATTGGACACCATCAAAAATATGGGGTTTGCGCCATACTTCCTTATTGTCCAAGATTTCGTGAACTGGTCAAAAAGCAAAGGAATCGTCGTCGGACCGGGGAGAGGTTCGGCGGCGGGCTCCATCGTTTCATATTTAATCGGAATTACGGACATAGATCCGCTGAAATACGATCTCCTTTTTGAAAGATTTCTGAACCCCGACCGAATCAGCATGCCCGATATTGATTTGGATTTCGCGGACGACAGAAGAGATGAAGTCATCAAATATGTTTCCGAAAAATACGGCAAAGATCATGTGGCTCAAATTATCACTTTTGGAACGATGGCGGCGCGCGCGGCGATCAGAGACACGGGAAGAGCTCTCGCCGTCCCCTATTCGTTCTGCGACAAAATCGCCAAAGCAATTCCTATGTTCACCAGCCTTCCCGACGCCCTTTCCAATGTCCAAGAATTTAAAAATTTATACAACGGCGATTCAACGGCGAAAAATCTTATTGACAACGCCCTCAAACTTGAAGGCGTCGCCCGGCACAGTTCCACTCACGCCTGCGGAGTCGTGATTAGCAAGGAGGCTTTGTCCAATTACACGCCCTGCCAGTTCCCGCCACAAAATAATACCGGAATAGTTACGCAGTATGAGATGCACAACATTGAAGATTTGGGGCTTTTGAAAATGGACTTTTTGGGGCTTAAAAATCTGACTATCATTGAAAACGCGCTCAAAATAATTTCCAAAACAAAAGGAAATAAAATTGACTTGGCGAAAATTCCGCTCAACGACGAAAAAGCTTTGAAGCTTTTTCAGCAGGGAAAAACGACGGGCGTGTTCCAATTTGAATCAAGCGGAATGAAAAGATATTTGAAAAAGTTAAAGCCGACGGATTTTGAAGATGTGGTCGCTATGGTGGCGATGTATCGGCCGGGACCGCTGAACTCCGGAATGGTTGACGAGTTTATAGACCGAAAGCACGGCCGGAAAAAAGTGGCTTACAAACACCCGATTATGAAAGACGCGCTGGAAAATACTTATGGCGTGATTATTTATCAAGAGCAGGTTATGAGACTTTCCAAAGATATGGCGAATTTTACGGGCGGACAGGCGGACACTTTGCGGAAAGCGATGGGAAAAAAGATCGCCGAGCTGATGGCGAAAATGAAAAATGAGTTTATTGAAGGATGTTTGAAAAATGACTTGGACAAAAAATTGGCCGAGGAAACTTTTTTGGATATGGAAAAGTTCGCCGAGTATGGGTTTAACCGAAGCCACGCAGTTTGCTACGCTTTTATCGGCTATCAGACCGCATATTTGAAAGCCCATTATCCGGCGGAATTTATGGCATCGCTTCTTACTTCTGACAGAGAAAATATTGACCGCATCGCCATTGAAGTTGACGAGTGCCGGCAGATGGGGATTGAAGTTCTGCCGCCGGATGTGAATAAGAGCTTCGTGAATTTCGGCGTGATCAATGAAAGCGGAAAAGAAGAGATCAGATTCGGGCTCGCCGCGATTAAAAATGTCGGAGAAAATATCGTGGAAACGATCGTGGAAGAAAGAAAGAAAAACGGGAAATACGAAAATATTGAAGACTTTGTTTTGCGAGTTGAATCCAAGGATTTGAACAAAAAATCAATGGAAAGCTTGATTAAGACCGGCGCGTTTGACAGTATGAATGAGGAAAGAAATAAATTGCTTGTTAACGCGGAGCGAATTTTAAGTTTTGCCAAAGAGCGGCAGAAAGCGAAAAACAGCGGGCAAGTCAGCTTGTTCGGAGTGATGGAGCCCGGCGAAAATGACATTAATAAATTACAGCTGGACGAAACGGCGCCGATCAGCAAAACGGAAAAAATGGCTTGGGAAAAAGAGCTTCTCGGACTTTATGTTTCCGACCATCCTTTGAAAGAATATTCTTCATATTTGAGAAATAATTACAGAAGCGCCAACGGCTTATCCGGCGAAGATGTCAACCAGATTATAAAAATCGGGGGCATTATCACCAAAATCCAAAAGATCATCACTAAATCCGGCAAGGCGATGATTTTCGCGATTTTGGAAGATTTGACCGGAAAAATTGAAGTTCTCGTTTTTCCGAAACTGCTGGAAGAAAACCATGAAATCTGGGCGGAAGGAAATGTCGTTTGGATTAAAGGAAAATTAAGCGACAAAGACGGGGTTTTCAAATTGTTGGGCGAGGAAATCAGAAAAATAAATTTGGACGAAGCAAAAAAATATTCCGAAGAAAACGGAATTGAGGAAAAAGATATTACCCGAAATAATAATTATTTTGACCAAGAAAATAATTCTTTTCAAAATTATAATTTCCCGGAAGACGGCGCGGGATTGGCAAGCGATGAAAGAGGAAAATATTCCGCGGCAAACAAACCTCCTCAGCCTGATTCTTATCAAGATGAAAATAAAAACTCCTTGGAAATAACCATTCCCAAAGAAAACTCCAAAGAAATCCTCCAAAAACTTTCCGACATTCTTAAATCCGCCCCAATCGGAAATTGCCAAGTTTATATCAAAATCCCCTCTTCCGGCGAGAGTTATAAAAAGATTAAGACAAGCAAAAATATTGAAGGCGGAAAGAACGTTATGGAGAAAATTAAGGAGGCGGCGGGAGAAGGAAATGTGAAAATATAAAAATACCGCGAAATCAGTCGCGGTGTTTTTTTTGAGCCGTTGCGCGGATTTGAACCGCGGACCTACTCCTTACCATGGAGTTGCTCTACCAACTGAGCTACAACGGCAGACTCATGAAACGATACAACATGAAACATGGGACATGAAACAAATAACATGAAGCATTTGATGTAATCAGATTGCTATCGTTGAACTGTGTTTCATGTTCCATGTTTCATGTTTCATACTTTGGAGCCGGCTGTCGGATTTGAACCAACGACCTACTGTTTACAAAACAGTTGCTCTACCACTGAGCTAAGCCGGCGCGATTAACTTATAACTCACAAATTATAACAATTTTACTTCTCGTTATTATCCGTAAGTTGCGCGTCATTTTCTTCTTTTTTTTGAGCATCAATATTTTCGCTCTCAAATTTATTCTTGTCACTATCCCTATCTTCATCTTTGTCTTTTCTCTTCATCCTTTCCATCAAATCAGAAATCTTTTTCTTGGCTTTGAAATAAGTCGGGTCTATCTTGGTAATTTGGCGAAAGCACGAAATCGCGTCTTTGTAATTTCTTCTCCTTGAATACACGACTCCCAAATTCCAATACGCTTTTATGTCAATCGGGTTTTTGAGTATTATTTTTATATATTCTTTTTCTTTTCCTTTCGCGTTTTCCTTTTCGGAAATACTGCTGGTTATTTCTTCCCGACCGTCTTCACTGGCAATCTCCGCCGCTTTGCCGCCAGCTATGTCTTCCGAGACTTTGCTGTCTTGCAATTCGTTTTCTACGACACTTCTTTCTTTTTGAAGAAACTTGTCTTTTTCTTTTTCCTCTATCTTTTTTTCCGCATTATCAATTTGCCCGTCTTTTTCAACTTCCGGTTCTGTCTGCTTTTCTCTAAGCTTGTTCAAAAGCAGAACAATTCTGTTGTCAATTTTCAAAAAACTGATTCTGATCTTGCGCAAGGTTTTTTCCAGCCAAACCCACATCAAATCAATTTTTTTCTGATATTCCTCCCTGCTGATTCTTTCTTTTATCCTGCTGTATAAATAAAAAAATTTCTCTTTTTCTCGTTCGTCTTTTTTCTCTTTAAAAAACAAGCTCTCGCTGTCCATATCTTTTATCTTGGGAATATTTCTGCCTAAAATAACAACGATAATTCCCGCGGAAACGATTATAATAATTTGAGGAAGCAAGTCAAACGACATATTTTTGTTTTTTTATATTTTATAATCCCCGATCAAACAAAGTTGAAATTTGATTATTGGATTTTGCCATCCCTAGGCTGGTCCGTCTTGGACGGAAAATTTGTTTGCCTGCCTATCGGCGGATAAATATCCTTGTTTCTTGGTTATTGTATCTTTATGTTTTTACGGTTTTTAATTCGCTGATGTGAACTTTCTTTTTGACCTTATCTTCAAATTCAACAACGACTTCGTTCGCCAGCACATTTAGATCAACAACCCTTCCGACCTTGCCTTCAACCAAAAACTTTTCTCCGCGCCCCGGCATTTTTGCCAAATTTTCCCTGTAATGTTCGGCCTCAAAACCCAAGCAGCATTTAAGCCTCCCGCATAATCCCGAGAGCCTGTCGCTCCCTCTTTGCCCCATTTGCTGAGCCCTTACATCTTCCGTCGTAACGCTTTTCAAACTGCCTGAAAATTTTATGCAACACAATTCCCTCCCGCATCCGCCAAATCCCCCTTTTTGCCTTGCCTCGTCTCTTGATCCGACTTGCTGCAATCTTATGGATCGCTGAAATTTCTTGGAAAGATTTTTCACCAGATCGCGAAAGTCAACTCTTTTTTCCGCGATAAAAGAAAAGGTGATCCTTCCTCCGTCAAAACTAAAATGAGCGTCAACAATTTTCATCGCCAATCCTCTTTCACTAACCATAGCTTTGCAATCATTCACCGCTTCCGCTCTTTTTTTTTCGTTTTTTTCTATTGTTTCCAGATCAATGGATGTCGCTTTTCGCGCTATGGCGGGAAGCTCTCCTTCGCTTTTGATGTTTATTTTCTCAACCACCGCGCTTTCCGAGCCAGAATCAATATCAACGATGACAATGTCTCCCTCTTTCACGCTCCAGTTTCCGGAATCAAACACGCGCGAATTGTCCAAAGGAAATATTTTTGCGCTTATTTTCATAAATCGTATTGAATTGCTAAATTTTAAAACTTGTCTATATAATTTTTAGCTTGTCATCTCGAAATGAGCATCAGCGATTGAGAGATCTAAAAGCCATATTTAAATTAGCTATTCTTTTTGCATACTATTGTTTATAGATTTCTCACGAGGCGTTCGAAATGACACTTTTGTTGCATTTCATAATTCAAGATACGCTCTATCATATTTCAAACCTCATAAACCTTTTCACTTTTATATTTTCTCCCAGCTTTGCGATTTTTTCCGTTATCAGCTGCCCGACGGTAAATTCCGAATTTTTTACGAACACTTGAGTCAACAGGCAGGCTTCATCAAAATGTTTTTTGGCCTTTCCTTCAACTATTTTATCCAGAATATTCTCCGGCTTATTTTCTTTTTTGGTTTCTTCAAGCAATTCTTCTTTTTTGGTTTTTATCTCTTCCGGATTTATCTCGTCGCAGCTTACATATTTCGGATTGCTCGCCGCGATATGCATAGCCAAATCATGGGCAAGTTCTTTGAATTCTTCATTTCTGGCGACAAAATCAGTTTCGCAGCCCACTTCAACCAAAACTCCGACCTTCCCGTTGCTGTGAATATACGAGCCTATATAACCTTCAACGGTTCCTCTGCCGCATTTTTTGTCCGCGACTTTTGATCCGCTTTTCTGCAAAATCTTTATCGCTTTTTCAACATCGCCGGCGCTTTCTTCAAGAGCCTTCTTGCACTGCATCATGCTCACCCCCGTGCGATCCCTTAAATTTTTTACTTCTTGAGCCGTAATCATAGTATTCATTTTAGCATATAAACATTTAAACATAATTTTTTTATTCAAAAAACTTATGCAACCACCAATCAGTTTCCAGTTTCTCTTATATTATTTAATTCCTATCTTGTTTTTACCCTCAATCACCGCGTCAGCGATGGCTTTTGTTATCAATTTAATCGCTCCAACCGCGTCATCGTTGGAAGGAATTGGGTAATCAACCAGGCTGGGATCCGCATTCGTATCCGTAACGGCAATTATGAAAATCTTTTTTGAACTTGATTCCATTATGGCCGTCTCTTCTTCTTTTATGTCAATTACAAAAACGGCTTCCGGAAGTTTTTTCATAGTCTTGATTCCGCCGAATTTCTTCTCAATTCTTTTGATTTCTCTGTCTATTTCCAATCTTTCTTTTTTATTATATTTCTTTTCCAGCTCTCCGCTTTCTTTTTCCGCCGCCATTTTTTCCAATCGCTTTATGCTGCCGGAGATTTTTTCAAAATTCGTAAATGTGCCGCCAAGCCATCTTTCCGAAACATAAGGCATTCCGCATCTTTCAGCCTCTTCTTTGACAATTTTTTTCGCCTGCCTTTTCGTGCCTACAAAAAGAATAATTCCTCCTTTGGACGCAACATCCTTTGCGAAATTAAGAGCTTCATTCAGCTTTGTCATGGTCTTGCCAAGGTCTATGATATTTATACTGTTCCTCACGGTATAAATATACTGGTTCATTTTCGGATGTTTTTTGGCTTTTTTATGCCCAAAATGAACTCCTGCCTTCAACATATTCATCATGCTCACTTCTTCATTCCCGCTTTTTTTAATATCCATTGTTTTTTTACCTTTCTTTTATTTTGGCAGACATTAATTTGAACGCAAATAAATTTGCTATTCTCATTCAAACAAAGCTATTCGCCTTTTCAACGCCCCGCCAAACCCGCCAAATTTTGGCGAATTTAATTAATTAAAATATCAAGGCTTTTTAAACAACCTTAATGCTAGAAAGCAGTATAACATAAAATTCAAATATGGCAAGAGAAAATCATCTAAACATATAAACATCTTGGAATTCTTTGAAATTAATTTGCCAAAAACAAAAATCCCTGCTAGAATCTATTTGCGCTTAATAAGTGTGATTTTTTAACTTAATTTTATCTAAAAAACATGAAAAAAGGAATACATCCAAAATACGGCGATTGTAGCGTGAAATGCGTCTGCGGAAACGCTTTTGCGACAAAGTCAGCTTTAACTGAAATCAGCGTTGAAGTTTGCGGCGCTTGCCATCCCGCTTATACCGGAAAACAAAAAATAGTGGACTCTACGGGAAGAGTTGAGAGATTTCAAAATTTGGTGAACAAGAAAAGCAAAAGTCCCGCGATAAGGACAAAAAAGGAAAAGTACGCCCAGAAATCAGAAAAGAAAATTGAAGCGACGAACAAACTGGCGAATGTAAAAAGCGAAGTTGAAACGAAAAGCAAAAACGAAAAATAGCCGGACTTTTACATCAGCCTCTTTTGTTTATTTTTTATTTTTCAATAAATTATAAGCAAGGGGGCTGATTTTATAAAAACAAGCCGAATTCCTAATTACTAATTACAAATTACCAATTACCAATTACTATTATCATGAAAACCAAACTGGAAAAGCTAAAAAAAGAATACGAGGAAATCACGAAACAGCTCAGCGAGGCCGGGACTGTTTCTGATTTGAAAAAATTCAAAACTCTCAGCAAAAGGCAAAGCGCTCTTGAAGAAGTCGTAGATAAATATGAACAGCTTTTGGCTTTAGAAAAAACTATTCAAGAAAATAGCGACATTATAAAAAACGAAAATGATGAAGAGTTGAAAATAATGGCAACCGAAGAAAATGAAAAATTGGGAAATAAAAAAGAAAAACTGGAAAAAGAAATTCAACTTTTGATAATTCCCAAAGATCCGAAGAACGAAAAAGACGCGATCGTGGAAATCAGGGCTGGCGCGGGAGGAGACGAGGCGGCGCTTTTTGCGTCCCAACTTTGGCGAATGTATGCTAAATTCGCGGAAAATAACAATTGGAAAACCGTGATTTTAAACTCCAGCAAAACATCCATCGGCGGAATTAAAGAGCTTATTTTTGAAATAAACGGGCAAAATGTATATTCAAAAATGAAATATGAAAGCGGAGTCCATAGAGTCCAAAGAGTTCCCGAAACGGAAAAACAAGGGCGGGTGCACACTTCAACGGCGACCGTCGTGGTTCTGCCTCAAGCGGAAGAAACGGAAATCGCAATCAAAAACGAGGATTTGAAAATCGATGTGTTCCGCTCTTCCGGACCCGGCGGGCAAAGCGTGAACACAACCGATTCAGCCGTCCGCATCACCCACCTTCCCAGCGGAATTGTCATTTCCTGCCAAGACGAAAAATCCCAGCTCAAAAACAAAGTTAAGGCCATGCAAATTTTGCGTTCCAGACTTTTGGCGGCGGAAGAAGAAAAAAGAGAAAAGGAAGAATCCGGCGCCAGAAAAAACCAAATCGGCACCGGCGACCGAAGCGAAAAAATCAGGACTTACAATTTCCCCCAAGACCGAATCACCGACCATAGAATTAAACAAAGCTGGCACGAAATTGAAACCGTCCTTGAAGGAAATCTTAATGATATTATCTCATCTTTACAACAAGCCGATTTGGAGAAAAAACAGAAGAGCGAATAGATGAATCTGAGAAATATTCTTACAAAAAAAACGGATTGAGAAATCCGTTTTTTGTGTTTAGAAATACAATATTATAAAATAATATTTACGATACTGTCTTAATTCCAAACAGTATGATATTACCTAATATCATACTGGAGGTTTATAAAATGGCTTAGCATAAACATTAAATTGAATTCTTTATTTCAAAGTATTACTCCAAAACAAACCCCTCTCCGATAAATTTAGTTGAAAAGCCGAGTTTTGTGTAATATTTTTCATTGAAACTTCCCTGCTCTGTTTGTAAAAAAATAATGTTTGCTCTATTTTTTATTGCATCGGTAACCGCATTCAAAGTTAAAGCTTTACCCATTCCTTTTTTTCTATAAACAGGGTTTGTCCCTACATTAAATATACAGCCAAATTCTCCTGAATAAATTAATGTTGCAATGCCAACTGGTTCGTTGTTTAAAATTCCTAAATAATGAATCACATTTTTATTTTTTTGTAGTCTTGAAAATGATTCAAAAATACATTCGCTATATTCTTTTGGCAATGCTCCGTAAGGCTCGTCTGATGTAGCCCCCCCCATAAGACTGCCTAAAAATATCAGTAAAGACTTTCATTTCTTTTTCAGTTTCAACTGGCTTTATTGTGAAATTTTCTGGCATCTCAAATTTCGGTTCAGCGCCTTCATAAAACATCCAAGCATCTTTGTATTTTGATTTGAAGCCAAATTTTTCGATAAGCTCTGGCAAATTTCTTATTTTTGTAAAAGGCGTAAAATATATAGTTGGCTTTCTGCCTTTATTTTTATAAAATTCTATAATTTTCTTGATCAGTTTTTCCAAATATTTCTCGCCAATGTTAATTTTTGTCGCATAATTCCAATACGAATCCTTAATTTTGCTCCATAAAAAAAGCGCTCCTTCAACTTCTTGCGAATCTGAAAAATAACATCCGGTTTGAAATCTGTAATGTTCATTTTCGGCTTTCTCTAAAATTTCTTTTGTGAATATTGTCATACATTATTATTTTAGTTTATAAAAACTTTTATTACCCTGCTCCCTCAAAACCCCCTTCTCCTCCGATTCGATTTTTCCTTCGGAAAGTTTTATGTTTAAAATATCGCCTTTTTTTACTTGTTTTACGGTTTTGATGATTTTTCCGTTTCTAGAGAAACAATGCTATAGCCAAGATTGAGCTGTCTTTCCGGAGTGTCAGTCGCGTAATTTATATTTTCAACTATTTTCAAAAAACGGCCGTCCGCCGTTTGCTTTATTATCTATCAAGCTTTCCTTCACAATACTCAAAATTTCTTTCCCGTATTTATAATATTTTCTGTCTTTTATTCCCTTGATGCTCGTCAATTCTTCCCTCGTTTGCGGCTCCATTCTCGCGATATCTTCAATTGACTTATTCGGAAGCACGCGAAAACTTTCAACCATTTCTCTCCTAGCTGTCCCGTTTCTCCATGCTTTAAGTTTGCGAAGTAAGTTTGTGTTCATAAAAAACCCTTAATACTTGATATTAAATACTTAATACTAATATCCCCCTCATACTGATTTTTCTTCTTCAAAGTCTTCAGGCTCGTCAAATATTAAAATATTTTCGGGGAAAAAACTGATAGAAACTTTTTCTCCGACTTTCGCCTTATGCGGCGTTCTTTTCAAGGCGCTCACTTCCGTTCCGTCCGGCAATTTAATTATATACTGCCATTTCTCCCCGAGAAAATTTATAAACTCAATCGCTCCTTTTATATTTTCTTTTTTTAATTCGCCGTTTATATGGATTTTTTCAGAGCGCACGCCCAAAACAACTTTTTTGTTTTGATGAGCTTTGGGAAGTTTAATTATTGTATCCTGAAATTTGGCGGTATTCTTGTCTTGCATTTCAGCGCGAAAGAAATTGCAGCGCCCCAAAAAATACGCGGAAAAAATTGAATTGGGCTTTTCATATATTTCTCTGGGCGTTCCCGTTTGAATAATCTTTCCCCTTTTCATCATTATTATGTTATCAGAAATCGTCATCGCCTCCTCTTGATTATGCGTGACATGGATTGCGGTGAGCTTGTATTCTTTTACCAGTTTCATCAAATCATACCGCAAAGCCGTTCCGATTCGGGCGTCCAGCGCGCCAAGCGGCTCGTCCAAAAGCATCAGCGGCGATTTTGTGGCAATCGCCCGCGCCACAGCGACTCTCTGTTTCATTCCACCTGAAAGCTCGCTTGGATAAGCGTTTATTCTATCATCAAGCTTGACCATTTTTAGGATGTTATGGATATATTTTTCCGTTTCTTTCGTGAATTTATTTCTTGCCATCGGCCCATAGCTCACATTGTGCCAAATGTCCATATGTGGAAAAAGGGAATAATCCTGAAAAACAAATCCGATGTTTCTTTCCTGAGTCGGCATCTTGGTTATCTCAGATTTATCAAAAAATATTTTTCCTTCCGTAGGCTTTTCCAGTCCGGCGATTATGCGGAGCAATGTCGTCTTCCCGCACCCGGAAGGTCCCAACAAAGTGTTATAGCTGTGTTTTTTGATTTTCAAATTTACATCGTCAACAGCCGTGATAATCTCGCCCTTTGTCACCTCGTTAATAGAGGTGAATTTTTTGGTAATTTTTTTAAGTTCTATATTTGGCATAATGACATTATTATTGTTAAATTGTTGTATTGTTATTCATAATTCATAATTCATAATTCGTTATTCAATTTTTAGTTTTTTTCAGCATTATCAAAAACACAAATGTAATAATAAACAGAATAAAACAAATAAATCCCGCTTCGGAAATTTGTCCGTTTTGAACCAAGTCCACAATCAAAACCGATACCGTTTTTACATTATGGCTCACTGCCAAAGTGGCTCCGGTTTCTGAAAGGCTCCGCATAAAAGCCATAATGCTCCCGGCGATTATCGCGGGCAAAATGAGAGGAAAAAGAATGGTTGTCAAAACTTTGCGATAACTCGCGCCGAGGCATAAAGCCGATTCTTCAATTTTATAATCAACATTTTTTATCGCCGCGGTTATGGGTTTCACGAGAAGCGGAAATGTAAAGCTGAGATGGCTCAGAGCGATTATCAATAATTCATTAAAATTCAATTTTCCCCAAAACATAGCCAGTGAAAATCCCAAGGCGCTTGTCGGCACCAGAAGAACGATGTCGTGCATATTTTCAAACAAACTCGCCAGCTTTATGTTATTGCTTCTGGCGATAAAATAGGACATAGGAATTGCGAAGATAAGGCCGACCAGCGTCACGGAAAAAGCGATTCCGAAGGAAACCAGAAAACTTTGAAAAATCCGCGAATTAAAAACGGGATTGAAATTCGCGAAATTATAAAAAATAATATAAAAAGTCGGAATTATTATAATAAGCAAAAGGAATATTCCCAAAATAAAATTTCTCAAACTTCCCAAATTGCTCAGCGATTTTTCAAATCGCGGATAAACAACCTCAAAATTAAAATGTTTTTTTCTTGTTAAAAATTTGGCGGTTATTAGAATTAAGAGAGCCGACACAATAAGTATTATGCTGGCGACCGCAGCTTGAGGAATGTCTCCGCCTTGCTTTAGATTAACGATAAAAACGGGCGCGGTCATCGCGGCGGCGCCGGCAACCATCATCGTCGCTCCGGTTTCAGACAAGCTTCTCGTGAAAGACAGAAGAGAACCGACGACAACACTGTCTTTGAACAGAGGAAAGTTTATCGTTCTAAATAAAGTAAATGGGGATGCTCCCAATGTCGCGCCCGCCTCGTTATAAGTTTCATTGATTTGCTCAATGGCTGCCGAGACGGAGCGGATCATATAAGGAATGGTGAAAATTATATGGAGCAAGATTATCATAACCAGCCCTTTTTCAATATGCCAAAACTCGCCCCAAAACAAATATACCGAGAGACCAAGAGCGGCGGTCGGAATAATCAAAGGCAGGTCAATCAAATTATCCAGCCAGACTTTATATTTGCTTTTTGATCTCGCAAAAACCCAAGCCAGCGCGATTCCAAAAAACAAATTCACAATCGTCACAATAAACGCGACCAAAAAAGAAATCCGCAGCGCGGAAAATAGTTCGCTTGAAATCACAAACTTTCCTCCAACAGCAAAACTCAAAACATAAACCGCCGGCAGGAAAATGACAAAAACAAAAAACAGCAAGGTTGCGATGTATATGATATTGGAAAAATTATTTTTAATCCCGTAGTTCATAAAGTTTTAAAAAGCCCGATAACAGTCCTTTTTAATAGCTTCATTATACCACATTTAATAGAATTTTTGAATTGCGGAGGATTATCAAAACGCTATGATAATATGAATTATCATAGCGTTTTGGTTTTAAATGGACATCAGATATTCCAGCTAATATATTTATTACCGGCAAATTTCCGCTTCCTCGCCGATCTTTTCTTTCAAGTATTCTTTGACTTCATCCATTCCGCCGATTTGGTCAATTAAATTATTTTCCAAAGCCATCTGTCCGGGCATTGACGAGCCGTCGGCAAGTTCTCTTACTTTTTCAATATCCATTTTTCTGTTTTCCGCGACGGCTTTGATAAAGTTTTCATGGAGTATTTTTAAATCTCTTTCAATCAGTTTTCTTTCCTCGTCCGTCAAAGGCTTGTCTGAATTAAACATATCCTTGAATTTTCCCGCGCTAAGCTGATTGAAGGTTATTCCGTCAGTTTCGTTTTTCTTGGCGTTATCAAGATATGAAATTGTCACGCCTATGCTTCCGACATACGAATTGGCGGAGGCAAAGATCATGTCCGCGCCGGTGGCGGCGTAATAAGCGGCTGATAATCCATATTCTCTGATTAAAGCGACAGTCGGCTTTTTCGCTTTTCTCAAAGCGCCAGCCACTTCTTCGCCGGCGACAGGACCGCCTCCGAAAGAATCTATTTCCATAACAATAGCTTTTATATTCTCATCATTATCCGCGTTTTCTATCGCGCTAACAATATCTTCCGAGGAAACCGCGTCTATAATCGTTATTCCGTTTTCATCTTTTTCTGATTGAGAAATATATGAATATAAATTTCCTTGAAGTTTTATATTGGAAACATTGCAAGATTCATCGCCAAACCAATCATCTTCCATGGTATAATTAATTGTTTCCCACCAAAAAACAGCTATCGCCATAAGCAGAATTATAACGCCGATTGTTTCTATAAATTTTCTAGTTTTGGACATGAGGTTGGAGTTAATTATTTATTAAAGAAAAATACCTCTCCGTTGGTTAAATGCCTCTGGCTTAAACCTTTTTATTTCTTAAAACATTTCTCACGCTATCCTCATTCCACCATTCGCGCGAATGAGGGATAGCGCCTTTAAAACTGCAGAACCTGAACGCGGGATGTTTGAAAGTTTGGAAATTTATCTTTTTTGATATTCTTTTTCATTGATTATTCCAATTCCGTTTTTTCTCAATAACGCAGTTGTGACTCCATCTCCTTTAATCAATTTGTCGGAAAAAGTCCCGTCGTAAGTCAAGCCGCAACCGCAGGATGGGCTTTTTGATTTTGCGATAAATTCCTTGGCGTTTACAAGTTTGGCGATTTTCAAAGCTTCTTCCGCTCCTTTAATAAATTGCTTGGTAACATCTTCCCCATTTTTATTTACAACCTTGCGTTTTCCGTCTAGAACATCCTTCCCTGTCCCATTTTGAATTTCTTGCGGGATTCGAAGATAAAATATAATTCCTTTTTATTTCACTTTATAAAAAATTGCCAACTGAATAAAATGGCAATTAAAAACATACAAATCATAACCTGCGCGTTTTTTTAAGGCTTATTCAAAATACAGTTTCTCATTCATAGAAGGAATCAAGGCGGCTATCAATCCCGAGGCATAAATATCTTTTCTTTCCATTATTCCTTTGGTAAAAAATCCTATCGCCCCGCCTTTTTGCTTGGTGTTATGATCTCCCATTATTTTATCAATCACCTCGCCAAGCTCAGCGCCGTTTAGGAGTTCTTGGATTATTTGATCGGGAAGTTCAAAACAGGCGGAAGTTCCAAATCCTATTTTTCCGCGGCTATCAATGACGCACATCGCGCTGAAACAAAACCATTTTGAATAAAGTTTTATTATTCCGGCTTCAATGCCCGCACAAAATCGGGCGTTCAGATTTTTCGTTTCATTTATTCTTTTTAATTCCAACGCCCTGTTTTTCGCTCCCTCAAAAGTTTCCTCGCCAATCGGCTGGCTGGAAACTTTAGAATCAACTTCTATCCCTATAACTTCCACTTCCTTAAAGTATTTCAAAAAAGCTTCTTCCGCCGCTTTTATTTTTACCGGATTTTGAGAACCTATTAAAATTTTCATAAACTATTATAAATATTCTTATAAAAAATTGAATATTCAGCCAGAAAGTCTTTAAACTTTTCTATCATCCCAGATAATTCTATCACAAATCCCTGGTCTTTGCGAGCTCCATCGGCAATGTATTTGATTCCCATTTGTTTGGCTTTGATTATTGACCAAACATACATTGACGACCGGCAAGTAAGGCAATTAAACTGCGAAACAGTCAGCTCGCCGTATTCTTTGATAACCTCACTTGGCTTCATATTGAAATAAGGCAAGAAAAAATTCCGCCAAATTCCAGCCGTACAATGCACGCCCAGAAATTCCGCTTGATCTTCTCCATATCGCTCTATAATTCTTTTCGCTCCATGCTCAACATTGTTCGCTTTCAAACCAGCGCCGTTTTCAAAAGTAACCATGTGGATTTTAAAACCCTCTTCTATCAAGCAGCACCCCGACAGAAAAGAATCTTTTCCTCCAGAAAACAGCAGCAACGCTTCTTTCTTTGTATCCGTTGTATCCATTTCAATCAACTCCTTTTAAGTTTTCAATGAGCTATTGTCTTTATCTCATCGCAAGCTAATCGTAAAGCATTATTTGTTATATGTCAATGTTTTTGTAAATGCGCAAAAATTAAGAAATTGGAAAATTAATTGTTTCTCGCTGGTATAGTCTCTCAATGGTTATAGAGCTTTCCGTTGGTTCAATGTCTCCGGCTTGAACCTTTTGTTTCTCAAAAATTTCTCGCATTTTCCTTATTCGCCCATTCGCGCGAATTAGAGACATAGGATTTGAACTTAAAAAGACTGAATCAACAATTAAAATCTGAATTATTTTTTGAATTGATAAAGTTAATTGCTTTTTGCGCGGGCAGTAAGGGAACGAACGCCAAAAAAGCCACAAGCCACCACGGATCAGTAAAATTCCACGCAAAAATATAAAAAACCAAAAAAATTATGGCTAAAAACAAAGATGAGTAATTTCCTTTATACCCTTGTTTTTGGGAGGAAGTTAAGATTATTTTAAACAAACTATCAGCGAAAAGGGGCGCAAAAAAAGCTCTCCAAAATGGCGATACATTCAACTTTTCTTGCTCCTTTGCCACAAGCCAGTTTTTATAGAACCAGTAAAGCAGATATAAGTTAAATGTAATAATTGACAGAATGGCAAACTTTTCCGGCGAAACAGAATAATATTGCGCATTGGCAGAATTAGTTTTTGTAAATTGTTCCTTTTCTGTTCTTGGCGGATTATTTCCAACACTTTCCGCATTTTCTCCGCTAAACGAATAATTTATTTTAGCCCCGCAACTTCCACAGAATTTATCCTCTGCAAAAATAGGTTTACCGCAATTTGAGCAGAATTTTGAAATACTCATAAGTTTATTATTAAGGTTTATTATTTTAATTTTCACTTTTAATAGTTTTTTACTGTTTATTCAAGCTTAAACTTTGCTATTATAAATTGTAATCTTCTTAGTAAATCATCATAAGTCATAATATCAATTATGTTTTTATATTTTCTTTTTACTATTTCAAAATCCTGTTTTTGAATTGAACTAAGCTTATTGTCTCGTCCCATAATAATAATGCCATTAGGATTAGTAATCTTTATTTTTAATCCGCTTGGAAGTATTTCTTTATATTTTTCTGTTAATTTATTTTCCCCTTTCTTTCCACATTTATTTAGGTAAAAAATATATTTTTCAACTTGCATGACTGTACCAATTAACTCTTTTATAGGAATATAATTATCTCTAAATTGTTTTTTTGATACAATGTCATTGCCAAAAGGTCTCTTTACCTCAATGATATCAGTATTTCCAACTGAATCGACCAACAAATAATCTATACTTCTATTTTTATTATTATAAGTGTCTCTTACAGGTGCTTCAGGGAAAACATGTATATATTTCGGATATAAAAGTAAAATTATCTGGAGTATTTCTTTTTGCCATTGCTTTTCGATATATTTATTTTCATTTTTCAACATCTCCTCAAGTTTTCGTAAAATAATTTCATATTTTATTAGTTCACTATCTAAAAACATGTCTGTCAAATTATCTCCTTTTCGACTAATTTTTTTATTCATGTAACGGTTGTATTTTTCTTTGCCATCAATCACTTTATTAAAATAGTTTTCCAAAACCGTGCTAAGACGCGCACCAATATATTTTTCTATTTCATAACTGTTTGGAAAACTTTTTATAAGTTGATTAAACTCATTTTCTGGTAAAGCATTCTCCTTGTTGCCACCTATATAAATATCCTCTCTAACCAGTTTGTTTATTTTTCTAAAAATTGAAATATTTTTTAAGCAACAAAAAACTTTGATGATAATATTATGCTTTTGTAAATAAACAAGCTTTGATCTATTGATAGCACTCTTTTTTCAACCTTAAAATAATCTTCTACTAATTTTGCAAAAATAAATTCTACAGGTTTATCAAAATCATTTTCAAGTTCATTTGAATTAACTTTATACAAATCACTTTTTAAAAAAGTAAAAATCTTTTTAAAAGTATACTTTCCTTTTTTGTCTAGTTCCTGATAAACCCACTTATTATTACTATCAAATGAGTCATAAATAAGTATAAGCAAATTATTTTCTATTTTAAAAGAAATCATCTTTTTTAAATTTAGTTTTTAATTACAAAAATTTTACAAAATCAATCCTTAATGCAACGCACGGAAAAGCCAGCTGCCTTATAGCATATATCCTGTGTAATAACAGAATCGCTAGAGTATAAGTTTTGTTTCCATGCAGAATCATCGCTTTCTGTAGAAGACCAAAAAGACATATTCGGAGTATGCCTGCAAAATGATCCATCTCCAAAGCAAAAACCAGTAAAAATAACATTAGACATATCTTCTTTTGTTTTTAAAATTTCAGTGAATTCCTTTTTAGTCGGAATTCGCTTTCCAGCTTTTTTTGTTTCTCTTATTGCAGCGTCCCAAGAAAATAATTGTTCGCCCGCACATTCGCCCTCAAGAATTTCCCAAATATCTTTTTCTGGATTTTCAAAATAAGATTTTCCGTCAACTGTAATTTTTTTCCAGCCGCATGAATTGATTTTAAAATTATGGTCTTCAAGAGCCTGATCGGTAATATCTATCCCAAATTCTTCTTTGCATTGTTTTTTATTACAAGGCAAAGTAGAGAGTAAAGGCATATCATCTGGGCATAAATCTGGTTTTTGGGCCCATTCACTCACAAAAGCACCAAAAGCAAGAGGTGCTATTGTATTTTCTTTAAAAAGAAATTCAGTTATTTTTCTACCACCTTCGACATTTGCTTGTAATGCAAATTCATTATCTGGTCGTCGCGTGTAAAAATTCATAGAAATCAGTATTATAATTTCTTTTTTAAATCCCATAATTTCTAGCAATTCTATTCCAAGATCAGCAAATACTTTATCATCATTAATTGCATATGCTTGACATAAAGAATCTACAGAACCAAGAAAAAACAGAATAGCGCCAATTTGTGGTCTGGGCTCTTTTAACAAATTTTCGTCAACGCCAAGCATACATGCATGATGCCATAAAAGTATTTGTTTTCTGATTGCTTCTAGTTTTTTATCTTTGTCTGATTTAAAAAGTTTGAACATAGAAATTTTTAATTATTTTTTGATTTGCTTATATGCTCCAAGAAAAGCTTTGCAGTCAA
Organism: uncultured Candidatus Saccharibacteria bacterium; assembly: GCA_964412905.1. GTDB lineage: Bacteria > Patescibacteriota > Minisyncoccia > JAHIHE01 > JAGLIN01 > CAYPQL01. The sequence goes on along the minus strand of CAYPQL010000003.1, from coordinate 17,696 downwards.
TGTTGTCACAAAGTATTAAAATAATTTCATCTTTGTCTTTATTGCTCGCCTCACCCGTTAAAACATCCAACATTGGCAACTTATAAATAATGCCATAAGGGCTTGTTGGTTTTTTACAAAAAGGACAATTAATTTTAGATTTTTCTGAATTCATAAATTTATTTATTTTAGAGATTAATTATTATATCAACGATCTTTAAAAATTTTATTTCTATTCATGCCAATTCTCAATTCTTCAATATCAATCAATTTTTCCATTTCCTTATCCGACAAATTAAGATTTTCCCTTTTTATCCATTCAAATAATTGATCTTCTATGGATTTTTTAGAATCTGCTTGCAAAATAAATTTTTGCCAGCTATTTTTAATCATATTCTCTCTTTCTAAGTTTTTTTTAAAAATCTTGTCAATAAAATTATCCAACTCCGTATTAGATAAAGATACCTTTTCTTTTTTAACCCAATTTATCATTCGATCTACCTGTTCGTCTATATCTATTGGCTTACTAATCTTAATACCATTTAGTAGTTCTTCTAAAGCTTTTTCAACCGTCTTTCTTTTTTCTGTTTCTTCTTTTGGCACGCTTACTACGGTGTGTTTGTTTGTTTTATGCTTATAATATTTTATCCTTGAAATTATTTTTAACGGCAACAGTAAAACATAAAATATTTTAGTCAATAGACTTTTTTTATGTAAATATAGTGGTCTGTTTGTAATACTTTCCTGTGTGTCCAGAAAATATAATACTACAGCCAAAAGAATATAAATTATAACAACTGGCGGAAAAATAAAAAATGATATGATTGCTAATAATATAATAAGTTTTTTCATAGGTTTGATTTAGTTATTTTTTTTAATTATTTCTATACTATACCTAAATCGATTTTGCAAATATCAACCGCACCTGCGTAATCGGGAAACAGTTTACCATAAGTGATATCTTTGAATTTTTGATACTTTAAAAATTCCTCTCGTAGTATGTCAGGTATAAAAGTTTTCATAAGCAATATTTCTTTATTTGAAACAATAGCAGGACGCTTCTTCGCATATTTTTTTACATTGCTTTCAATATCTATTCCGTTTAAAGATTTAGTAAATCTTCCTTCCTGTTTTTCTAACCTTATATTTTGTATTTTATCAGGAGTCTCTATCAAATCAAGAAACTCAAGAAAAGGTTCACTTGATAGTTTTTGTTTTTTTAAATCTTTCTTTATTGCTTTAAGTTGTTTTACTGATTTACTAAGAGCATAAACAATTCTATATTTTTCATTTGTCTTTCTTTCATAAAAAGCAAAATAAGCTGCAATATAAGGATTTGTCGTCCAGTCAAGCAAAGGTGTTGGCAAGCCATAATGTTGTCCTATTGCCCATATTCCGTCATCATCATTAGAAATAGTAGCTCTTGGCAAATCAAGAAGTTTCTTTTTAAATTTTTCAAGCAATTTATCAACTACTTTTTGTCTGCCAAAAAGATATGAAAATTTTTTTGTAAAAGAATTTCTATCAAACGAAGATTTAAGTTGCCAATCTTCTTTTTGTCCCCTCCAGATATAGTCCGGATAATCATTGAATTTTTTTTCAACATCGCAAAACTCATCCCAAGAATTAAGCTGAAGCTCAAATATTCCTTCTTTGTATTTCTTATTTTTATCTTCAAATTCCTTAAAATCATTAGTATTTAGTTTTTTGTATTCCGCCATTGTTGTTTTATGATGTTTGTTTATATAACTAAATAATTAAAACTCTATAGTATTTTCATGATTTCCGCCAAAGTTTGCATATACGGTTCCATAATTATTTTGCATATCTATAAATTGCCCGCCTTTATTTCTTTGCGAATTAAAGCATTAAAAGTAGACGATTGATCCATTTCGTTTTTATATTTTTCCGGATTTTCTCTTATTCTTTTTAGAATATAAGTATTTATTCTGTCTTTTAACTCATAAGGAAGCGGCCTATCATCGTTAGTCGCGTGTGCTGTGTCATCGGGGTCGCCATATATTGGGTGGCATTTTCTTACTTCTGCAGCCGCTCTAACTGCTACCTCTTTTTCAGAAAATTCATCACTCGTTTCAAGTTCGGCCGTAAAAAAGGTCATTTTCGTAAAATTGTCCTGCTTCAACATCATACGTCTTTCTAAATCATTTAAATTCCACCACCATCTAATATCTTCGTCATTTGCTCCTTCCGCTTTCTTCTTGGGCAGTTTTTGTCTTATAATTTCGGCGAATTCCTTTATTATTGGATTATCACTTTCAACATCTCCCAAAACAATATCTCCTAAATTTTTGGGCAAATAATATGTTCCCTCTTTTTTTGATTCCTCAATTGCTTGGTCAAGCATATTCTCAGTCACTTTTTTAGCTTCCGCTAAAGACATACCAGTCATACTCATCGCTTGAGAGTATTGGTCAAGAAATGCTTTTTCTGCATCGTTGTATTTTGAAAAATTAAATAGACCCATAATTTTTATTCAATTATATAGTTAATCATTATCCATTTCCATTATACCACAAGTCCCCATAATCAGTCAGGCAATCCAATAACCACATATTCAATCATATTTTTAACCCTTATCCTCAACCTTCCAAACCATCCCCGCAAAAAACACCGCCGTTAAAATATCCAGAATCTCCCAAACTCCTCTGTTTAAATAAATCGGAAAAATAGGATTGAAGAGAATAATGACGACAATCAATCCCCAAAACCAGAAACTCATCTTTTCTGTTAAGTTTTGCTGATAAAGAAAATAACTGTAATAAATCGCCGCGCCCGTAACTGCTATCCTGAGAAAAGTATAAAAACCATAAGGCCACGACAAAAGTGCTAGCAGTAATAAGACTGCGGATATTATTGCTGGAGATTTGTTAAATTTCACATTCTTAAGTTCATCTATAATCATATTTTTAGTTTAACCATTAATTAATTAATTTAATTATATCACAAGTCCCGCCATTTTAACAGGTTTCATTCACAAATTTTTCACCAAAAAATTAACTAGTATCTCTCAAAACCAATATCGTTAAACTCTATCCTGCCCAGCGCCCTAAAACCCTCTTGATCCATTCTTTTGAATTCCTCATATTTATTAGCGGATTCCCATAAAGTTTGCCAACAATATGGAACCGCCGTTTTTTTGATATAAATATGCTGGCTATTAAAATTTACATGCGCATCCCATTGAATTTGCCTTAGCGGTTCGATTTCGGCGCGATGGTAAATTTTGTCATAATCTAACGCACTGCCATCAACTGGCCACAATTTGCCCGCAATGGGAATGACTACATCCTTGAACCAAAATAAATAATCATTGTCATGATTAAGGTTTGAATAAATTTTGTCAGTAGATACATCTCTGAGCGCATATCCGTTTTTTAGCAGAAAAGCATTTCCATTTTCCAAATGAAAATAATTTCCCTTACAATAGTTCGACCCGTGTCCCATACCGCCATGTTCATAGTTGATGATAGTCCTGCCATTTCTTAATATCTCTGCCCGCCGATACCCGCTTAACGGTCCCCAGCTAATATGGTTTGTCAGGATGGCATTAAACGAAGAATCGCCCAATTTAAATTCATCAAGCTTAATTGTAGTGTTACTTTTTTTATTGCGTTCACAAGACAACCCCTTACTGATAACAGGATCAAAACCTATAAACTCTCGAGAAACATATAATAACTTACCGTCTAAAAGATAAAAATCGCATAGCTCTTTAAATTTATTTTCCATTGTGTTTTATATTTAGAAAATTAAAAAATCTTTCCCGAGAAGAGAAAGATATTTTTGTTCCAGAAAAACAAAAAACGACCTGTATCTTTCCTTTTTAGGGCTAGAATTAGCACCTTCTTGATGGAATCACCATTCAAGGGTTGCTGACGGGTCTTGGGGCTAGTTCCCTCGCCGTACTCTGGATAAACTTATTTAATTGTCTGATCGCATTGTAGCAGTTAAAAAAATTGTGTCAAATAAATAAATGTGTTCTAGGATTTCAACCATACTCCAAACAAAAAAGCCCGAAGGTTAGGTTTCTAAATTGTGATTCATTTTCTGTTGGTAGAATAGCACGCCAAATAAAAAAGTCAAACCAAAAAACAAAAAAACACTATGATAATTCATATTACCATAGTGTTTTATATTTTTATCTTTAAATCTTATTTTTATTTAGTCAAAATCTTCCTTCCGTTTTTATCCATAGTTAGCGCCCTCATCTGAATAATCGCAATCTTATTTAGCTTTTTTAATCTTTCGCCTTGATCAATTCCCTGCCTGATAAACTCCGCATTAAGACTTTCCAGCCCGGCAAGGCATACCAGCTGGATAATATCCGCGTAATCCCGCATATTGCCTTTTTTGCCGGAATTCTTGTCCCTCCATTCTTTCGCGGTTTGGCTAAAAAGCGCCACATTCAGGACATCGGCTTCGTCCGCGTAAATCATCTTGATTTGCTTTTTTGAAATTTGCGCCGGAATTAATTTCTCCTTCACGGCGTCCGTATGCACGCGATAGTTTGCCTTGGCTAAAAATCTTTTCGCGCTCCAATCCAGCTTTAAGCGAACATTTTCATCGCTTTTAAGCCTCTGAAATTCTTTTATAAGATACAGCTTGAACTCCGCTGAAATCCATGAAGCAAATTCAAAAGCAATGTCCTTATGCGCGAAAGTCCCGCCGCCATATCTCCCCGCTTTATTTATCAACCCCGCGGCATTAACATGGTTAATCCATTTTTTAGGAGAAAGCACAAACGAATTGCTCCCTGCCTCATTTCTAAACTCGTCGAATTCGACCAGTTTAAAATTCGGATTATTAATCCTCTCCCACAATCCCAGATATTCTATAGTCCCGCGATTTCTCATCCAATTTTTTATCACGTCCGCCGGAAACTCCGAATTTTTATATTTAGCAATATCAGTTAAAGATATAAAATCATCCTTTCCCTCCGAAAACAAAACAATTTCAGTATTTTGAACAATAATTTTTTGATTCGCCATATTTTTATTTTGAATTTTATCAGAAGACCGCTTCTATACTCTAGAATTTCAACCATACTCCAAACAAAAAGCCCGGAGGTTAGGTTAATAGATTGTGATTCATTTTCTATCGGTAGAATAGCATATTGAGTAAAAAAGTCAACGAGCAAGCAATAAAACACTATGATAATTCATATTACCATAGTGTTTTATGTTTTTAATATTTCATTTCAAACGCCACTATGCCCCAGCAGTTTTTTAATATCCTCGCTTGTGAACTCTTTTCTATAATCAATCAACTTCGGATGCTTGATATTTCTTAATTCCTCGTCATAAGTCGCCATTATTTTTCTAACCCTCTTTTTATAAGCATCCCAGTTTTGCGTTGAAGAAAATTGTTCAAAAGTTTTTATAAATTCTTGCTGATTTAAACGCTTTTCTTTTTTCTTATATTTTTTCTCCAACTCCCCAGCTAAGCCCGTTTCAAAACTACCAATGATAAACAATATCTCCTCATACATTGTATTTCTGGTTAAATCTTTTTTGGCTAAATTTAATAATTTCCTATATTCCTTCGCCCTTTCTACAAATAAAAACTTATACAGCATATCCGTGTAAGTTCCATAAAATTTAGCCGAGACGCATTTTTTTATGCTGTCCGTAAAATCTTTTCTGTAATCCTTTGTCTCTTCTCTTGTTTCCTTAAAATCTTCAGAAAGCTGATTAACAAATTTTGGATTATTTAAAGCCACGCGCATAACCTCTTTGAATCGCTCCTCCGTTCTGATAAAATATTTTCTCACCTTCTTGCCTAATTCATTATTTTCAAGCATCGCTATCTCTTTTGCCATATCAATTGTTAAAATATAATCTATGCTTCTTACATCTCCGCCTCGTTTTGACTTTTGATTTGCCAGATTTGGCAAATCAAAACTTTTGGCTTGTTTCAGCTCTTCATTTCGATTTCCTAAAATTGCGAGATCAAAATCTTTAGCTTGCTTCAACTCTTTATATGGTATCACTTTAAAAAAATCTGTACCCTCTGTAAAATCATACTTCTCTATTCTGTCTTTTATCCAGTTAGCAAAAAACTTACCTGCCTTTAGCCACTTATGCAATTCTCGCGCATTCACAAATCGCTTTTTCTCATTGTCTATTGTTTTTTGAACTACCTTAATATTTATTATTTCATTCATAAGATTTTACGAAAATAATTTATTCATCAGAAGACCGCTTTTGTGTGAATGGATTTTAAACCATACTCCAAACAAAAAGCCCAGAGGTTTTAGGTTAATAAATTGTGATTCATTTTCTATTGGTAAAATAGCATATTGAGTAAAATAGTCAAACCGAAAAAATAAAACATAGTGTCTTTCAGGACGATCGTCCTAAAAGACACTATGTTTTATTTTGCGCTAAGATTGTTTGAAGAAATTTAACAAAAGGCTCTGGTTAGAAAACTAGAGCCAACGAATGGAAAGTTAAATTAACAAACAAAAAAACAAGCGACCCTCGAGAATCGCCTGCTTTAAAAATATTATTTTTATATATCCTATCTCTTCTTCCATTGCGGAGCGCGTCTGGCTTTTTTGAGTCCAGGCTTTTTTCTTTCAACTTTTCTCGGATCTCTTGTCAAGTATTCAGAAGCTCTCAGCTCTTTTTTATATTCTTCATTCAAAACCAAAAGTGCCCTGGCTATGCCCAGTCTGATCGCTTCGGCTTGGCCGTTAGGCCCGCCGCCATTGACCATCGCCGAGACTCTGAATTTATTTTCAAGATGAAGAAGCTTAAAAGGAGAATAAACTTTATCAATAAGAACGCTGTTGTTGGAAAAATAATCTTTATATTCTTTGTTATTCACCAGCAACGATTCTTTTTTATCATCTTCATAAAGCCTTACTTTGGCGACCGCGGATTTTCTCCTGCCCGTCGCGTAAAAATACTTTTCATTATTTTCGCTCATAATTTATGTTTATTTAGGCTGTTTACTGAATTTTTTTTCAAAAGGATGTTCGCTCTTGGCGTATATGTTTAACCTTTTTATCATTTGATCTCTCAATTTATTTTTTGGCAGCATTCCATATACCGCCATTTTTATAACCATTTTTGAATCTTTTTCAATCTGCTTTCCCAAAGTAATTTCTTTCAATCCTCCCAAATACCAGCTATGGCTGTAATATATTTTTTTGCCGTCTTTGTTTCCCGTGTATTTTAGATTATCAGTATTAACAACGACAACATAATCCCCGTTATCAATGTGGGGAGTAAAACTTACTTTATTTTTTCCCCTGAGCAAGATTGCGATTTTTGACGCCAGTCTGCCAAAACTTTCTTCAGACGCGTCAAAAATATGCCATTCTCTTTGGATTAGTTTTTTCTTATTCTTAATTTTTTCTTTCGGCATAAAATTAATACTTTATTGCTAAATTGTTGTATTGCATTATAAATTATTTATTAACGAATTAAAAAGTTTAATCCGTTAATCCGCAATTCGTTAATTTTTAATAAACTAATAATACGATTTATACAAACTCTATCACGGACATTTGAGCGGCATCGCCTTTTCTCTCGGCTATTTTTATAATTCTCGTATATCCCCCGCTTCTGTCTTTATATCTGTCGGAGATTTGTTTTAATAATTTCTTGGAAGCCTCATCGCACAGAATGCTGTGGATAGATTTGGCCGCTGAAAGATTATTTTTCTTTGCCGTTGTTATCAATTTTTCAATATGAACAGAAAGCTCTTTCGCTTTGGCCGCGGTCGTAGTAATCTTCTCTTGCAAAATAATCGCCTCGGACAAATGTTTCATTAAAGCTTTTCTTTGCGATTTATTTCTCTTGAATTGCCTTCCTTTTGATTTATGTTTCATAGTGATATTTTATACTCTTTAAATTCATTTCTAAATAATTATTTTTTCAGAGTTAAGCCGAACTTTCCCAAAGCCTTTTTAACTTCCTTAATGCCCTTATCTCCCATTCCCGGCAATTCTTGCAGATCTTCCTCGGCTTTTTTGACAATCTTGCCAACGGTCTTTATTTTATTTTCAGCTAAAATTTTTGAGATGCGGGAAGATAAGCCGATATCTTCAACTGGCATTTTCAAAGTTTCCTCGCTGCTTTCTTTTTGCTGTTCTTCTTTCTCTTCTTTTTCTTCTTTCTCTTTTTCTTTTTCCGCCTCCCTGTCTTCTTTCAATAATTCCTTTTTCTCTATTTTCGCGCTTTTTTCTTTCTGCTCCGTTTTTTGGTCAATCACTTCTCTGAATAAATTAAAATGTTCCACAAGCAATCTGGTTGCTTCCTTAAAAGCCTCTTCGGGGGTTATGCTTCCGTCTGTTTCTATCTCAAAAATCAATTTGTCGTAATTTGTTAATTTCCCGACGCGCATATTTTCCACTTTGTAATTCACTTTTCTTATCGGGGCGAAAATCGCGTCAATCGCGATGTTTCCGATTTCAAGCTTGTTCTCATCCTGCTGTTCAATGGGCAGATAGCCGATTCCTTTTTCCACTTTCATTTCCATATCCAAAACGCTTCCTTTGCCGGTTATAGTCGCGATATGAGCGTCTTTATTGGCTATTTCCACATCGCTATTTTTTTCTATGTCCGAGGCTTTCACTTCGCCTTCCTTGGAAACCTTCAAGCTAAGTTTTACCGGCTCGTCAGTGTGCGTTTTAAATTTTATTTTTTTCAAATTGAGAATTATTTCAACCGCGTCTTCAACCACTCCCGGAATTGTGGAAAATTCATGATTCGCTCCCGCAATCTTCACTGATGTTATAGCGGATCCCGCCAAGCTTGAAAGCAAAACTCTGCGCAAGGCGTTTCCTATCGTTGAACCGTATCCCGGATAGCACGATCTGATTTCAAAAACCGCGAAATTACCGTCATTTTTTGTTATTATCGGTTTTTCCGGCAGTGTTATTTTTTGCATATTTTTATTTTAGGTATTAAATTACTCTATTGCTCTATTGTTAAATTGTTGTATTGTTAAATTGCTAGTTTCGTTTTGTGAATTTTACAATTATGACGGTTCCATAGTCCGAAATTGAGCGAAGCGAGAGACTGTCCGAGAACTGTCATTTCGAGCGCCTCGCGAGAAATCTGTATACGAAGAAATGACTGAGACTGTAGATCCCTCGGCTACGCTCGGGATGACAAGTTTAAGCTGGTTAATGAGTCCTATGTTATTTTGACTTTGGATTTGATTTGGAACAATTTGAAATAATTTGGATTTTGAAATTTTTCTATGATTATGATTTGGAATAATATTCAACAATCAGATAGATATCCGTGCCCGTGTCGATTTCGCTCAAGACGGGATTGGAAACGACTTTGCCTTGAACTTTTTGAACATCCAGAGACAGCCATGACGGCGCTTGATGGTTTTTTAATATATTTTTTAAATCTTCAAAATAATTTCCTTGGCTTTTTTTAAGCGATATGACATCTCCTTCTTTTACTGAAAATGAAGGTATGTCCACTTTTTTTCCGTTTAATAAAATATGCCCGTGATTGACAAGCTGTCTGGCTTGATTTCTGGAGCTTGCCAAACCGAGGCGATAAACGACATTGTCCAATCTTCTTTCTAGAAGAGTTGAGAGCAAAACTCCCGTATTGCCGCGCACGCGGCTGGCCATTTCGTAATATTTTCTGAATTGCCTTTCCAAGACGCCGTAAATTCTTTTAACTTTTTGCTTTTCCCTAAGCTGAATGCCATATTCGGACAAGCCCATTCTTCTCGCCTGCCCATGCTGGCCCGGAGCATAAGGCCTTTTTATCATAGCGCATTTTACGCCAAAACAACGCTCCCCTTTTATAAAAAGCTTCTTCCCCTCTCTTCTGCATTTTTTGCACTTCGGACCTAAATCTCTTGCCATATTATATATTTTTTAATTTTTTAGTTAATTCGCCAGCTTAATTGCGGCATCAGTCTCGTGGAGCTTGATTGTGTTATTAATTTTCAATTTCTAATTTTCAATTTTTCCACCTATGGTGGATCCGCAGAAGGCGGACATTGAATTTTCAATTTTACAATTTTCAAACTTTTTTCTAAAAAACAATGTTTTCAAAAAAGATAAAACTTACTCCCGATGTCATAACTACATTAAACATTCAGTCATTGGAAATTGATTGAAAATTAGAAATTGAAAATTGAAAATTTTATATTTATATCCTCCTTGGCTTCGGCGGCCTGCAACCATTATGCGGGATCGGAGTCGTATCGGTTATGGAAATAATATCAATGCCGTTGGAAGCGATCGCTCGAACCGCGGACTCTCTTCCGCTGCCGATTCCTTTTACAAAAACTTCAACCTCTCGGAGGCCGACTTTCTTGTTTTTTTCCAGAAGCGATCCCATAATACTGGTCGCGGCGTATGGCGTCGCTTTTTTCGCCCCCTTAAATCCCAAAAGTCCGGCGCTTGACCAAGCGATTACATTACCATTCAAATCTGTCAGCGTGATAATTGTATTATTATAAGTTGACTTAATATGAACTTGCCCTTTGGCTATGTTTTTTCTCTTGGCTTTTTTAGGCATTCCGGCTTTTGAAGCTTTCGGATCTCCTTTTTCCTTATTCCCAATTGTTATCACTCTTCTTTTTCCCATATATTTTAATTAGAATATTGAATTTAGAATTTAGAATATATTTTAATTTATCCACTCGCTGAAGTCTATTCTTATTAATAGCGGAAAATAGTTTATTTAAAATTAATTTTGAAAAAATCATCAATCATCTTTTTTATTTCTTCAAATGTTTGATATTTCATAACTTGAACATCGGGACATCCGGCGATTATAGGCGAGGGTCTTTTACTCTCATGGGAATGATATAAGCAGTGATCCGCTCAATATTCCAAATTCTAAATTCTAATTATGTCTTTTCAGTTTTTACCTTTCCGCTTCCGGCTGTTTTTCTGACATTGCCCCGCACAGTTCTGTTATTAGTTTTTGTTCTTTGTCCTCTGGTAGGAAGACCTTTTATATGCCTTGTTCCCCTATAACTTCCGATTTCTTTGAGCCTTTTTATGTTCATCATAACAATTCTCGTCAACTCTCCCTCAACTTTATATTTCTTCTCAATTATTTTCTGGATTTTGCCGACTTCTTCGGATGTGATTTCTCTCGCTCTTTTATTAAAATCAATGCCGGCCTCTTCCAAAATTTTTCTGCTCGAAAAAACGCCGATGCCTTTCAAATATGTAAGGGCGAATTCTATTCTTTTTTCTTCCGGTATATTAACTCCTAAAATTCTTGGCATAAATTAGTATTAAGTATTTAGTATTAAGTATTTAGTATATCATAGTTCAGCTTAATACTTAATACTATATACTAAATACTATTTGATTTATAAACTAAAAGTTAAAAGCATAAAAAATACACAGACAAACACTAAGACCTTGCGCTTCTACCCCTGCCGCTGTTTATGCTTCGGGTTTTCGCAAGTAACATAAATTTTCCCTTTTCTCCTTACTATCTTGCATTTCTCGCAAAATTTCTTTATAGATGTCCTTACTTTCATTTTCTTATATTTATTTTCTTATTTTAAAATTTAAAAACTATCCCCTTCGCACAATTCTGCCTTTGGTCAAATCATAGGGGCTCATTTCAACGATAACTTTGTCTCCGGGCAATATCTTTATATAATTCATTCTCATTTTGCCCGAAATATGAGCTAACAGCTCATGGTTATCGTCAATTTTAACTTTAAATTTTGTTCCAGGCAAAGTTTCTGTGACAACCCCTTCCACCTGCACTATTTCTTTCATAAGATAAACCTATTTTTAAAAAAATACTAAATTGTTTATATGTTTAAATGTTTTTTAGCCAGTAAATAAAACAACCACTAGCGCCGCTAGCCGGTCTATTTATGTTTTACTTCTTAAATTATTTCCATTCAACCTCACTGCCAGCCAATCACTTGACCAGTCTACTACATAGAATTATTTATGTCAATAGTTATATTTATTTTCTCATATGAGGAAGGGATGCTTTTAACCCAGAAAGGCCAAAGATTTATATTCGCAGATTCTATTCCGCTCATATTGCCGAAATAAGTTTTTAATTCCGCTTCGCTTTTGCCGGCTATTTCCTTTTTCAAATTTTCAGCGTCAATTTTCGTGATCAATTTTTGATTGATATGCGCCGGAATAATTACTTTGCCGTCTTGATCTGTCGTAATTTTGCCAAGTTGATAATCTCTGCCATTTTCCAGAAATTTTTTATCCGTCGCCAGCCTTGAAGTTAGTTTTTCATTTATAATTTCATTTAGATCAGCTTCCAGCATCAAATTGGCGCTAGTTGTTAATTTTACATTCATCCGGAAATTATCAGCGACGGCTCCCATTTTAACATTAGTATTGATTTCAGGCTCTTCTTCTTTTTTCGTGTCTTCTAATATTTGAGATTGGTCGGAAATTTTGCTCAAAAAATCTTTTTCATTTTTTTCTCCGGCCAATTTTAAAAGTTTTTCTTTGGCGGTTATATAATCTCCTTCCGAGAAATACAAAACTTCCTTGTCTATTCCGCCGGACATCGCCTTGGTTGATCGGGCGTAAATGGAATTATATTTCGGCGATCCTTGCAAGCCGGGCAGGCTGAAAGAAGTGGGCGCGATATTATAATCTTCTCCCGGCTTGTCGGCGTAAATTTTTATGGTAACTTGTCCGGGGACATCCACTCCTTCCACTCTTGAAAACCCTGGAATAGTTACCGCTTCATTGGTCCTAAAAAGCTTGTCGCCTTCTTTGGATAAAAATCTCGTGGTAGCCACGATTCTTTGGGGAGTGGATGAATATTCATTAAACACCGTGATTTCTCCGCTTGCCGCTTCTTGCATATGTTTTTTCCCCGTAGCAGGATAAGTTTCGGATTCTTCGCTGGCAACTTCTATTTTTTGCAAGGGAATTTTGCTGTTGACGGCATCGATTTTTTCCAAAGACTCATCGGCTATGAATTCAAAATCATAAGGCGCGATTTCCGTTTTTAGGGAAATGGCTATGTCCGCTTTGGGAAGAATAAACGCCACCGCCAAAGACACCGCGACAAAACTTGTGAAAATAAACAGGGCCGCGATCTTTGAACTTATTGACGGAAGAGTTATGGTTCTTTTTTTGGTTTTTAGAGGTTTTATGAATCTTTCTTTCTCGCGCGCCTTATCATCCGTGGCGCTGATTTTTTCAAAATTTTCTTGCTGTTTTTCAAATGAGTTTTCATTGAATATTTTTTTCTCTTCAGGCTCGCGAACCTCCTTTTTCACAACATCAACCATTACAATTTTTTTGTGAGCTATTCCCGCTTCACTATTTTTATCATCAAAAGAAGGTCTGTCAAGCTCGCTGTTTTTACCCAATAAATCACCAGCCTCATTGTCTTTTTCTAATTTTGAAAATTCATTATTTTTCACAATAGAGCTAACAGCTTTTCTTTTCGGATATTTTACGCTTTCTCTGAAAATATTTTCATTTTTGATCGGAGCGCCGTCATCAGCCGTTATTACCGAAATATTTTTATCCAGCCCCTCGGCTTCTTTCTTGAGTATTTTTAAATTTATCACATTATTCAAAATGAACGCGTTTCTGGGAATAATCAAGGTTATTTCTCTCCCCGCGCATTTTTTTATTTTATTAACAATGGACGGAATTTCTTCGTCCACTCTTATGTAAATTTTGTTTTGATTAAGATCGTCCATATTTATTTTTTATAAATTTATAGTTTTTTTAGTATTATGATTTTAAATTCTCTTATTTGTCATCCTGAATTTATTTCAGGATCTTTTTTCTGCTATGTCTATGTTTGTGAAATAAGCCACAGACAAAGCCTATAATCCAATAGATTCTGAAATCATGCCTTTGGCAGATCAGCCATAGGCTGACAAGTTCAGAATGACAAAGTTATTTTGTAATTCAAATGAATTAGCATATTCAATCCGTTAATCCGTAATTCGTTAATTCGTTAATTCTAAAAACACATTTAAACATCTTTTTTTATTTTGTCTATCAAGATTTGGTGCGGACTTTCAAAAATATTAATTATGAATTTATCAAACATATTTTTTCTGTAGCGGAACTCGTCCGTGCTCATGCAGACATAATTTATTCCCCTGCCGACTTCCGCTTCAACATTTGAAAGAAAGTTTTTCAGCTTGCTTCTGTTTATATGCTCGCCGACGATCAAGATATCAACTTTCCCTTTGTCGGAATTTAAAAAAACCCCCGAGACCAGCATGAATCTTATCTGCCCCAGTTTCATTACCTGCGAGGCGATTTTGTCAACGGAAGTGGGATTTGATTTGAAGATTAATTTTTTAAGTTCGTCATAGAAGACAAAACTTTGATTGACATAAAAATATGTCTTGTCTGATTTTTTGCGCTTGATCAGAAATTTTATTTTTGATAAATTATTAATTTCACTGCGCGCCGCCGGCGCCGATGTTTTGATTTTTTTGGCAATCTCAAAAGCAAGATATCCATCCTCGGGATTGTTCAAAAAAAGGCGCAAAATTTTAACCTCTGCTTTGGAATGGAATAGATTTTCTAAAATCTCGGACATATAATATAACCTTAAAACTAACGCGCTAAATCACGCTTTATTTCCATTATACAACTTTTTAATTATATGACAAGGACGGATCATATAAACATTTTAACATGCTAACATTTTAACATAGAAATGTCTGAGGAGTTGGTTTCAATTTCCTAATTAGATTTTTGAGTTGGTTCCATAAATTTATGTATGGGTTTTGTGTTATTTTTTAATTTTGTTTTAAGTATGCCAAAATTATCCGATAAATCAAATAAAAAGGTTTTCAGCCGCAGGCGAAAATTTTAATTTTGTCGCGCTATGATAATTTATACTATCATAGTGATTAGAACTTTTGTCTGAAGCGAAAAAAAAATTGGGAGATGTAATTTTTTTATTTACACCTCCCCGTTTGGTTTAGCAATTGGATAAGAACCAAGAATTTTCAATGTTGCGCTGATTTTTAATAATTTAAGCGCTAATTTCATTTTTAAACTCCCTTGATTGCCTTCAACTTCGGCAAAAAAAACATATTCTCCAAGTTTTTTCTTAGAAGGCCTAGACTCAATATGTGTCATATTTATGCCTAATAATCCAAAACTTAAAAGAGCCAAAACCAGCGCCAATGGTCTATTTTTTGTGGTAAAAAACAGAGAAGTTTTATCCTTATTTGTTGGTTTTGGTTTTTCAAAACCTAAAATAATAAATCTGGTTTTATTACTTTCCTCGGTTTGAATTTTTTTAGCCAAAATTTTTAAATTAGAATTTTGACTTTTATAAAACTCAAAAGCTTTTAGAGAACCAATCGCCGCAATTTTAGGATTATTCTCTTCTGCTACTTTTTTTACCGCAGCGCTTGTGCTGGAAAAATTTTCTCGTTCTGCATTAATGGTTTGCAGAAAAACATTACATTGCTCAATCGCTTGCGGATGAGATATTACTTTTTTTATCTCATCTATTTTTCCAACTCCAATCAAATAATGTTCAACTGGCAAAACTATTTCGCCTACAATAGCAAAACCATTTTCCTTGCGAAGCAAAGCATCAATTGTTGGAGTTACAACTCCCTCAGTAGAATTTTCAAAAGGCAATACTGCTATTTGAATTTTCTTATCTAAAAGCGCTTGAAGCAAAGAATTTACGCTATTAAATGGCAGAAAAATATTTTTATCGCTAAAATGCTTTTTTGCTGCTTGTTCTGTAAAACTTCCAGAATCTCCAAAAAAACCTATGTTTTTAATGTTCATCGTAATACCCTCCTTTTGTTTTCAATATACTTTTCTATCTCAAATAAGACATCAGTCTTACCCCGCGAACTTTTTTTGCCGCAGGCCGGAACTTTTTATATGCTATGATAATTCATATTATCATAGCGCTATCAAAAGCTTTGGCCTAAGACAACAAAAAAACCATCTTTGCGATGGATTGTTTTTTTTAAGTAAGATTACACTAAAACAACAACCTATCGCTTGAGACGGCTAAAAAAGCTAAAGAAGAAAAATCGGTTGTTTTGGATGTAATTCATGGTTATTTAAAAAAATATCTGAACATTAAACTCACCAAACTAAAAGCATTATAGCAGAACAAAAAATCGTGTCAAGGACGAGGACGATGGGGTGAATTTTTTGTTAAGAAATTTCAATATTATGAGCTTATGATATTATTTTATCTTCTTCAAAAATTCTCTCGCGATTTCCCTGTCGTCCCAAGGAATTTTTTTCTCGCCGCAAATCATAAATTGCTCCGCGCCTTTGCCGGTTATAATCACCAGATCCCCTTCGCTCGCCATATTTATGGCTTTCTCAATCGCCTTTTTCCTGTCCGACATTCTGAATAAATTTTCATCCAATTTTTTATTTTTAATTCCGGAAAGAACTTGATCTATGATATTCTCGGGGTCTTCGCTGTAAGGATCTTCGTTGGTGACAATAATTATGTCCGCGTATTCATCGGCAAGCGCCCCGCCTTTGGCGCGATAGGTTTTATCCCGATCCCCCGTTCCCCCCAAGACCGCGATCATTCTATTTTTGACCGCAGGCTTTACCGCGCCATAAACGGTTTTCAAAGAATCGGGGGAATGGGCGTAATCCACGATAACTTCAAAATCCTGCCCCTCGTCAATTTTTTCCAACCTGCCGGGAATACTTTTTATGGATTCCAGCGCCTGTTTTATTTTTTCCAGACTTATTCCTTCCGCCAGCCCGACGCAAGCGCTAGCCAGAGAATTATAAATATTAAACTCGCCGATCAGCGAAAGTTTTATGGTTTCTCTTTCTTCGCTGCTTACGATATCAAATTCCAGCCTGTCTTTGCCCAAAACAATTTTTTCCGCTTTTACTAGCTTGGCATCTTCAACTTCTTTATATCCCTTTAAGCTGAAAGCATATTGATTTGGAGTCACAAAATCAAGAAAGCTCCTCAGGTTTTCATCATCATAATTTATAATTATATTTTCCAAATCAGGCGTGATCAAAGCGTTATGGGAATATTTATAATTTTCATAAGTCTTGTGATAATCAAGGTGATCGCTCATCATATTCGTCAAAACGACGGTTTTATACGGAACGCCCCAGTGCCGATATTGGATAATCCCGTGCGAAGAAATTTCAACAACCGCGTAATCGCATTTTTCCTTGGCCGCTCTTGCCAGAAATTTCTGAAAATAAAACGGCGAGGTCGTGGTAAGCTTTACATCGTTCAGCCATTTTTTTTCTCCAATTTGAAAATTCGCGGTAGAAAGCATCGCAACTTTATGCCCTCCCTCTTCCAAAATTTTCGCGATCATATTGGCTGTCGTCGTCTTTCCTTTTGTTCCCGCGACCCCGATCGCCCTGATCTTTTTCCCCGGAAAACCATACGCCGCCGCCGCCAAAACAGCCCTGAATTTATGAGTGAACAAAATGAAACCGTAAGGAATAATTTTTCTTAAAATTTGTTTTAGTTTGTATAGCATATTGTAATTTGTAAATTTGTAAATTTGTAATTGGTAATTTGGGATTTGGGATAATTTATTTCCGCCCCGCTTCTTTTCTTCCTCTTTATATTATCATCAAACCGGTAATAATTCAAGGACAACATAAGCTAAAAGTTTGTAAAGTTATAAAGTTGAAAGTCTGCAAATGCAAACACTCGTGATACTAAATACTTTATAAACTTTATGGTTCTTCCGACATTTCTATGGGTATAAATTAAGTTTGCCGCAGTGGAATA
>CAYPQL010000002.1:40766-47254 GCA_964412905.1 uncultured Candidatus Saccharibacteria bacterium | reverse complement strand
AATTGCTTTATTCCTCAATATTTACATTATACCACAAAGCGGGGAAATGGCAAAAAAAGAAACGGGACAAGCCCGTTTCCATTAAATTTTACCAACACTTCTCTCAATATTTATCCAAATCTAAAACCGTTATTTCAATTAATATATCTCATACAATCATAGTAAATTGAATGTTTAGTGTCTATCCATGCTCCAAAAAGCAGAAAGTATGACAAAAACACAAACCATGTTAAAACGATGAGTTTATATTTATTGTAAAAAGGTATTTTTAGTTTGGCAAAAATAATTATTGTCAAAATAATAGTTGTTATTGCCACTGCTATAGAAATAAAAAATAATGACGAGGATATAAAGATGGAAGTAAAAAAGAATGACAAAGGTATGAGAAAAAAGATGAGAATTGCAGATATTGCAAATTTAAAAAACATTTTTTTATCACAAGCAAATATTTTTAGAAAAATAAAAAAATATAGCGTTAAAATAATAATTGCTGATATTAATATCATTAAAAAACCAAAGGGGAATAGCTTATCATAAATAAACATATAAAAACCAATTCCTCCAGGCGGTTGAGTTAAACCGAGACAGAACTCTTTAAACTCTGCATCTATCGCGGCAATATCATCTCTGGCATAAAGTTCCACATAAATTAAAACAAATAAACTTATAACAAAAGTGGAAGTTATAATGAATGAAATTAAAAAATTTATTATTTTTTCTATATTTGACATATTTTTTAATTTTAAATAAAAACTAATTATTTGCGCTAATCCAATATTTTTAATAACATTTCAATTTATAATATACTAATAATCTTTAAATATCAATGGGATAAAAAATAGTTAGAGAAAGAAATTTTATTTTACTTCTTTCTCTAACATTTTTACTCAATAATATTTATACGGCACCTCCCACGATTGCAGGTCGCGATAGTAATATTCAATGTGCACGATCATTCTATTTGGCCAAATGGCATGCTGATAAATCTCATATTTCACCGAACGAAGAGATCTATCACCTGACCATTCTGGAGCGTGCATAATATTATATGCGATTGATTCAGCTATACTTGGATACAAGGCAATGGCAGTTCTGCCATAGCTCGTAAAATACAATCTAGCGCCAACTCTTGGGGCACATACTAAATCATATTCAATATGATCTACAAACGGCTGGAAGTTTGGACTAATCTCATTGTGATTATATCTCACAGCCGCATTGCCAGAAGCCGTGGTGTAGTAAGTTTTTGCCTCAACCGGTATTGCTGCCAGCACTATTCCTGCCAGCAGTATTGCTATTGCCAGCATTCCTAATCTTTTTGTTTTCATTTATATCTCTCCTGTTTCGTTTTTATTTTCAATAGCTATTCCGCCGTTTTTTGTGTTTGCGCTTTTTGCGCGTTCTAACATATTTTTTCCTCCTTATTTTCACATTCTTTCTTATGTATCCGCAAGCTTTTTACAGCTTGCTCTTTTTATTTTTGCTCTTTTTCAAAGAATTACATTTTAATTCCTCCTAAACTTCTCTCCATCTCTATCAGCTTTGTGTCTTTTTTTAGACTCAAGCCTGAATAGTTTCAATTATAGGACTCTCTCTCTCTGTATTGTCAAATCCAATTATCCGCATATTTAAAAACAGTATGATATTAGGTAATATCATACTGTTTTGGTTTTGGAGATTTTTAGATAAAACAAAAAACGGCTTTGAAATTCCCATATATCAAAACACTTTAGATACTGCGCTATAAAAGCAAAAAACACGCCAATTCTTTGGCGTGTTTTTTGAGCTGATAAAACTAAAACATAAAATTATAATCCTGCTATTTGGTTTCTTTTTCTCCGATGATTTCCAAGGCGATGTTTTTCGGAACTTCCTGGTAGTGATCAAATTCCATGCTGTAATTTCCGCGGCCTTGAGTCATTGATCTGATTTGCGTGGCATAGCCGAACATTGAAGCCAGAGGAACTGAAGCAGTGATAACTTTAGACTGTCCTCTTTCGCCCATATTTTCAATTTGTCCTCTTTTGGAACTTAAATCTCCGACAACATCTCCCATAAATCGTTCCGGGACAACGGCTTCAACTTTCATAATCGGCTCAAGAATAACTGGATTTGCCCTTTTAAAAGCCGCTTGAAAAGCCATAGAACCCGCGATCTTGAAAGCCAATTCAGACGAGTCCACTTCGTGATAAGAGCCGTCGTATAAAACCGCCCGGACATCTATGACCGGATGGCCAGAAATAATTCCTTTTGTAAGAACTTCTTCAATTCCCTTCTGGGTCGGCTTTATATATTCCTGAGGAACGACTCCTCCCTTGATTTCATTGACAAATTCAAATCCGGTTCCTCTTTCCATCGGTTCAATCCTGATCCAGACATGCCCGTATTGTCCGCGACCCCCGGATTGCCTGACATATTTTCCTTCCGCCTCCGCGATATCTTTTATTGTTTCCCTATAAGCGACTCTCGGCCTTCCGACATTCGCTTCCACTTTCATTTCGCGCATCATTCTGTCAATCAAAACTTCCAAATGAAGCTCTCCCATTCCAGAGAGAATAGTTTGTCCCGTTTCCTCGTCAGTATGGACTTTGAAAGTCGGATCCTCGTCGGAAAGTTTTTTAAGGGCCATTCCCATTTTTTCCTGATCGGCTTTTGTTTTCGGCTCAATGGCAATTGAAATCACCGGATCAGGGAAAGTGATTTTCTCCAATATTATCTGATTTTTTTCATCGCACAAAGTGCTTCCCGTCGTTGTGTCTTTCAGCCCCACGGTAGCCGCGATATCTCCGGCATAAATTTCGCTTACTTCTTCCCTGTGATTGGCATGCATCCTGAGGATTCTCGCGATTCTTTCCTTTTTGCCGTTAGTTGAATTAATGACATAAGTGCCGGCTTTTAGAAACCCGGAATATACCCTGAAAAATGTAAGCTGTCCGACAAAAGGATCGGTCGCGACTTTGAAAGCCAGAATTGAAAGAGGCTCGCTGTCATCGGCTTTTCTTTGCGCCTCTTCTCCCGTTTCCGGATTAATTCCAGTTATGGGAGGAACATCAAGCGGCGAAGGAAGATATTTTATAACGGCGTCAAGAACCAGCTGGACTCCTTTATTCTTCAAGGCCGTTCCCGTTAAAACCGGAAAGATCTTGTTGGCGATCGTGGCGCTTCTAATGCCTTCTTCTATTTCCACTTCCGTAATTTCTTCGCTAGCTAGATATTTTTCCATTAATTTATCATCGTGCTCGGCTATTTTTTCAACCATTTCAGATCGCCAGTCTTCAACTTTTTCTTTCATATCTTCAGGCATTTCTTTTTCAATGATAGTTTCTCCGTGAGGGCCTTCAAAATAATACGCTTTTCTGTTTATTAAATTCACCACTCCTTCAAATTTTTCTTCCGCTCCGATTGGAAGCTGAATGGCGACCGCGTCTTTGTTCAGCCTTTCAAGAATAGAGTCAAATCCTTTATAGAAATCAGCCCCTGTTCTGTCCAGCTTGTTTATAAAACAAACTCTGGGAACTTTATATTTGTCGGCTTGATGCCAAACGGTTTCGCTTTGAGACTCAACTCCGGCGACTCCGTCAAAAACAACCACTCCTCCGTCAAGGACCCTGAGGCTTCTCTCCACTTCCGCGGTGAAGTCAACATGCCCCGGGGTGTCAATAAGATTTATTTGATAACCTTTCCAAAAGCAAGTAGTCGCGGCGGAAGTAATCGTAATTCCTCTTTCCTGCTCCTGCTCCATCCAGTCCATCGTGGCCTCGCCATCATGGACTTCGCCGATTTTATGGCTCACTCCCGTGTAAAATAAAACCCGCTCGGAAACTGTCGTTTTTCCGGCGTCTATGTGCGCGATAATTCCAATGTTGCGGAGCTTATCAATTGCATGTTTTCTGGGCATAAAGTTTTTTTATTAGTTATAAAGTTTCCGCCCAAGGCGGATCAGCCATGGGCTGAAAAAATTAAAAAGTTAGTAAAGTTGAAAGTTGTAAAGTTAGTTTTTGCAAAGTTGTTTTAAAACACATCTAATTTAGAAATTCTTTTTAATTCTCCTTGTTTTAAAGCTATTCCCTGATTTCTTTCACTTTTAAAGTATATTACAAATCAAGAAAATGTCAACTTTGCCGCACTACATAATAATTTGCTATCCAACAATTCCTCATCTCCTCCTAAACACCAGCCAGCTTTTTTGTTTGGTTTTGGCGGAGCCGAATCCTTTGGTTTTTATAAGAGCGTATTCGCCTTTCAACTTCTTGCCGTTTAGCGTGAAAACAATTTCTTTCAGCTCCCCTTTTTCGTCATACTTCTCGCTTGCCAATTCATAATTTCCGCTATCCCAAATTCTCACTTCTCCCGCGCCGTAATTTCCTTCTTTTATAATTCCTTCAAAATCAATGTAATTTACATCGTGATCCTCAACTTGAATCGCCAGCCGTTTAACGCCAATTTCGTCCGAAACATTTTTCGGCGCCGCCCAAGATTTCAAAATATATTTATCGCCGTTTTTACTTTCGGGCATTTCCAATCTGAAGTCATAATGAAGATGGCTCGCATGATGTTCCTGAATCACGAAACGAAGCTCAATTTTTTTGCGGCTTTCCATAAAATAAAATTTATTTTAATATCGCCTTAATCCTCCTCACTCCCGCGCTGGAGGATTCTTCTTTTTTGATTTTGAATTCGCCGAGTTCCGATGTATTTTTGATGTGCGGGCCGCCGCAGATTTCTTTGCTGAAAATATCATCACTCTCTCCGATTATATAAACTTTTACTTTATCGCCATATTTAGATTCAAAAACCCCCATCGCGCCGATTTTTTTAGCTTCATCCAAACTCATCTCCCGCACAACTACCGGAAGCTTTTTTTGTATCTGTTCGTTCACCAAATCCTCAACTTTCTTTTTCTCCTCGTCGGTTAATTTTGTCAGATGAGAAAAATCAAATCGCAATCTCTCGGCGGTTATGTTGCTTCCTTTTTGAAAAATATGATTGCCCAAAACTCGCCGCAAAGATTCCAGCAATAAATGCGCCGCCGTATGCAGCCTCGTCGTCTCCTCGCTCGCATCCGCCAGCCCCCCCTTGAATTTCCCAGCGGAAGCGGTGCGGGATAATTCTTGATGCTTTTTAAATGCTTCTTTGAAGGCTTCTCTTGCTTCTCGTATCGTCTGTTCGTCAAAAGCCATGCCCCACCAACCTTTCATAATTTCCTGAGATATTTCAATCGGCAGACCATGGGTTTCGTAAATGCGAAATATTTCACTACCGTCAATTCTAATTTTATTATTTTCAATTCTCATTCCTTTTGGTAAATTTTCTGGATCTATGCCTCCAATAGCTCTTCCAAAAATCTTTTTTAAAGCTTTAATTCCATTCTCCAAAGTCTTCCCAAATTTCTCCCTTTCTTTCTTAATCTCTCCCAAAATAACATTTTTATTTCTATCTAACTCCGGATAAACATCGCTCATATAGTTGATTACCAATTGAGATAATTCTTCCGCGGTTTCAAAAGGTATGTCCAGTTTTTTCATATAGACGAGCGACCTTCTGATTAACCTTCTCACGACATAGCCTTGATCTTTGTTAGACGGCACGCCTCCGTTTGCGATTAAAAATGTCGCGGCGCGGATGTGATCCGCGATTATTTCAAAACTCGCATAATTATCTTCATATTTTTTCCCGGATTTTTCTTCCAGAAATTTAATTAAATAATCAAATAAATCCGTTTCAAAAATATTTGTCTTATTATTTGCGGCCATTACCATTCTTTCCAATCCTCCGCCGAAATCCACATTTCGCTGAGGCAATTTTTTCTCCCAGCCTTTTTCTGTTTTAATATATTCCATAAAAACTGAATTGCCGATTTCAATAAACCGCCCGCAATCGCAATTCAAATGGCAAAACTTTCCAAATTTCGGATTATGCTCTTTGCCCGTGTCATAAAAAGTTTCCGAATCGGGACCACCCAATTCTCCGACGGCATCTCCCCTTTTCCACCAATTTTTATCGCAATAAGGAAAAATTTTTATATTACCGCCAAATTCTATTTCCTGCCCTGAACCTAAATCTCCTTTGCCTAAAGTTTGAGGTCCAACCTCGGCATTAATTTTATATTTCCTGAAAATATCTTTCAAAATTTCTATGGACTCTTCATCTTTTGGCGCGTATTCACTCCCGGCAAAAACCGTTTGATATAATTTGTTCGGATCAAGTTTGATTTCCTCAACCAAAAATTCATACAGCCAATTCAGATGCTCTTTCTTGAAATAATCGCCCAAGCTCCAATTGCCCAGCATCTCAAACAAAGTGTCATGCCGATGATCGC
The DNA here is from genome assembly GCA_964412905.1 of uncultured Candidatus Saccharibacteria bacterium. GTDB lineage: Bacteria > Patescibacteriota > Minisyncoccia > JAHIHE01 > JAGLIN01 > CAYPQL01. Next base: position 40,935 of record CAYPQL010000002.1, on the reverse strand, counting down.
CTATTTCTTCAATATCTTCCGTTCGAAAAGACACCTGCGAGTTCACAAGCCGCTTTCCCTGCGGATGAGCCTGCCCCGCCAAATATGGAACCAAAGGAAACATTCCCGAATTTACAAACAAAAGAGATGGATCATTCTCCGCCAAAAGCGGCGCCGACGGAATTTCCTT
>CAYPQL010000002.1:0-40756 GCA_964412905.1 uncultured Candidatus Saccharibacteria bacterium | reverse complement strand
CATAATCTTCAAGTAAAATATGACGGAATTTCCTTGTGGTTTTTATCTTTAAAAAATTCAATATATTTTTTACGAAGTTCTTTGGAAGTGAGCATAAGTATTAAGTATTAAGTATTAAGTATTAAGTATTAAGTATTAAGTATATTATTGCACTGTCCGCAACAAACCCATTATAGCCTAAATAAATAAAAAAATAAAGGACTTTTGTCCTTTCGTTTGCTTTGGTTATTTTAAAACAAACATTTAAAATTAAACTCCTTGAATTACTTCAATAAATCTACCTAGCATTTCCGATCTTCTTTTTTCTCCCTCATATTTTACTTGAAGATTATGTTCCTTTTTTTGTTCCCCTCTTCTTCTTTCAGCCTCTGCTAAAATATTTCTAGTAATCCTTTGCGCATTTTCTTTGTCAATCTTTGGTTCTGACATAGATATCTCTCCTAAAAAGAATATAACATTATTATAACAATCCTGTCAAGCAAATAGTTGCAGGATGGTAATTTTTATCGCTTTTCTATAATCCCTCCGCCAAACAGCTCGTCTCCTTTATAAAAAACAATTGATTGTCCTGGCATAACCGCGCGCTGGGGTTTTAAAAATTTTATTGCGTATTTTTCTTTGATTTTATCTACAACCGCAAATTCTTCGCTCATTCTATATCTTACTTTTGCTTTTATTTTAAGAGGGAAATTAGGAATGTTTCCCGAAATCCAATTTACTTTTTTGGCAATAAGCTCTTTTGAAAATAAATTTTTATCATTTATATTATCGCTTACGATAAGCTGATTTTTTCTGCGGTTCATTCCAACCACATAATACGGCCCGGTTCCGCCGATTCCGATGTCTCTTCTCTGTCCGATTGTGTAAAGAGGCAGTCCTTTGTGTTCTCCTAACATATTGCCATTTTTATCAACTATTTTCCCCGGAACTAATTTCAGATATTTCCTCAAAAAATCTCCGTAATATTTTGTTTGGATAAAACAAATTTCTTGACTCTCTTTTTTGTCGTGAATTTCAAGTTTGTATTTTTTAGCCATTTCCCTAACTTCCGTCTTTGTATAATCCCCTATCGGAAACAAGCAATGCTTCAATTTCTTTTGAGTTAGAGTATAAAGAAAATACGACTGATCCTTATTTGCGTCTTTAGCTTTTAGCAATTTATAAACCGTTTTTCGTTTTTCGTTTTTAGTTTTTAGTTTTCTGACATAGTGTCCCGTCGCCACATAATCCGCGCCCATCGCCAATGCTTTGTCTATCATTATGCCAAACTTAATTTCACGATTGCATTCCACGCACGGATTTGGCGTTCTGCCAGAATTATATTCATCAAGAAAATAATCCACGACAGCTTTCTTAAATTCTTTGGAAACATTGACGGAGTAAAATTTAATCCCCAGCTTCTGCGCCACCTTCCTCGCGCTTTCCTCCGCCTCGCGGCTGCAACATTTATTTTCTATACGCATATCAATATTTTCCAGCTTATCCGCGACATCATGCCAAAAATGCATAAAAACCCCCGCGACTTCATAGCCTTGATTTTTAAGCAATATCGCCGCCACCGCAGAATCCACTCCCCCCGACATTCCCACAATTACTTTTTTTTTATTTGAAAATTGTTTCATTGAAAATTTAATGAAAATTAGAAATTGAAAATTGAAAATTTATTTTATTTTATTCATAAAGCTGCCTCAGCAATTCATCCTTTTTAAACTTCTCAATATTTTTCGTCACCCGCTCGTAAAATTCGGGATAGTGAATGCGGTTTATCCAGCGAAATTTATAAAATTGGCGATAGGGCTTTTTCTGGTGATGCGCCAGCTCGTGCGCGATTACAGCCAGAATGCCGCTGTATTTTTTTTGCTTCTTCGTCTTTTGCGTGTATATGTCAACCACGACAAGTTTTGATTTCAAGTTTGTATAACCCAACTTATAGTTCCTCACGTACCCGTCCCCCGCCCTGATCACTTTCGGCTTAAACGAAAAACCGTCAAGTTTCAAAACCTGGCACGCCCTGCAAAATATCTGTTCGCAATTTTGTTCGTGAGTGTTCATAAGATATAATATTTTATCTAAATAAAATTTGTCATTTCGAGTATCAACGAGAAATCTATAAACTTTAGATATTTCTCCCGCATACAGATTTCTCGCAAGGTGCTCGAAATGACACTTTCAACTCATTTCGCAATTCAAGATAATTTATTATTTTTCATCTCCAATTTCTAATTTCTAATTTCTAATTTCCTAGTTTCAAAATACCACCTCAAAACTTCCTTCGCGATCGGCACGGCGGTGGTGTGGCCTTCTCCTCCGCCTTCAACTATAATTGCCAAAGCGATTTCAGGATCGTTGTAAGGAGCGTATGCGACATACCAGGCATGCGTTTTTTGATTGCCGTAATATTGCGCGGTTCCGGTTTTTCCGGCAACTTCAAACTGCAAATCTTTGAGCGCTATTCCGGAACCGGACGCGACATTTTCTCTCATTCCCTTTTGAATCCATTCCAAATTGAACGCGTCTATGAAATTTTCCCTGATTATTTTCGGATTTATGTCTTCAATTATATTTCCCTCAGAATCTATAACCTTGTCAACCACTTGCGGCTGAAATAATTTTCCGCCGTTGGCAATCGCGGCGATATAGCTTGCGACTTGAAGGGGGGTCGCCAAAACATCGCCTTGTCCGATTGACATATGATAAGTGTCTCCGATATACCATATTTCATTTCTAGTGTCTTTTTTCCATTGTTCGTTCGGAACAAGCCCCGATTTTTCTCCGGGAAGATCAATGCCCAGCGCGCTTCCAAACCCGAACAATTTCGCGTATTTTTTAATTCTCTCAGCTCCCAGTCCTTCTATTTCGCCGTATCCTCCGCCGACCGTATAAAAATAAATATTGGAAGACTGGGAAACCGCCTTTATAAAATCAACCGCGCCCAGCGCTTTCCAGCCCAAAAAAGAATAGGATCCGACATAAATTACCCCTTTATCAATTATTTTATAATTGGGAGATATAATTTTTTCCTGCAAAACGCCGGCGCCGACCGCCATTTTGAAAGTTGATCCCGGCGGATATTCCCCGGCAATTGAACGATTAAAAAGCGGGCTGGTTTTATCGTTCAGCAATTTATTATAATCACCGAAACTTATGCCTTTTGCGAAAAGATTATTGTCGTAAGAAGGAAAATTAACCAGCGCCAGAACCGCGCCGTTTTTCGGATTTATGGCAACAACGGAAGCTCCCGCTCCGGTTTTGATTTCCGTGATAACTTTTTCCAGCTCATTATATATTTTTTTCTGCAATTCAAAATCCATATTCAAAATCAAATTACCACCGGAAACAGGGTCTTCTTTTTTTACCGTCCTTATTTTTTTCCCGAAAGAATCCACTTCAATTTCTTCTTTCCCATACTCCCCTCTGAGCCGTTTTTCATAAAACAATTCCAGCCCGTCTTTTCCTATCGTATCAGTAAGAAAATATCCGGGATAATTTTCTAATTCAGTTTCATTTATTCTGCCGCTATAGCCTATTATGTTTGAAACATATTCGCCATCAATATAATTTCGTCCGGCGTTTTTTTCAAGCTCCGCTCCGTCAATTCCTTTTATCTTTTCTTCCATGATCAGCGCTTTGTCTTTTTCTATATTCCCCAAAACCAGAACCGGCTGATATGAAAATCCGTCCATCTTATTAATCTGATCTTCCAAATTATCTTTAGGCATCTCAGTTATTTCGGAAAGCTTTTCCGTTTTTTGCTTCACGCTGTTTTTATCTTTCAGAAAATCAGACGGGATGATAACGAGATCAAAAATCGGCACATTATAAACGATTTGCTTGCCGAATTTGTCATAGATTATTCCTCTCGGAGATTTTATGGCAACGGCTCTTTTATAATTATTTTCCGAAATCTCCGCGTAACGCTCTCCTTTTATTATTTGCAAATACGCCGCTTGAAGAACAAGCGCCAGTAAAATAAGAAAAAATATTTTTTTGAATGTTTTTATGTTTTTATCGTCCAAAGGAATCTCAATGCTGCCGCCGTCCTTGGCCGCGGAGTCTAAAAAAAACTCTTCCATATCAAGAGCTTTTCTGTTTTTATTTTTTATGAAATAATCTTTTTTCATTTTTGCTTAAAAGAATATAAGTTAAAGGATAAATCAGGATTAGCGCGTAAATTATTTGAAAGAAAATTATAAATAGAAATTGTCTTATGTTAGAAAAAGTTTGATAAAAATCGCCGATGCTGATCAGAAAAATATACGCGGCATTATAAGCCAAAACGGCGGAAACTGAAATCATAATCAGATTGCGCGAAAATAATTCTTTCAGAAAATAATAGCTTAAGTAGGATGAAACAAAGATCGCCGAAAGAACGCCGAGAGTGATGAATCCGAAAGAATCTCCCGAAAAAATATCCATAATAAATCCAACAAAAAAAGAAACAAAAAATATATTCGCCGACTTGGCGTCTATAACAGCGGCCGCTATCAATAGAATAAGAATAATATTCGGCGCGCAATTCTCGGGGAAAAGCTGAGGAATAAAAGTAATTTGCAAAAATAAAAAAATAAACAAAAGAGGGATGAATATAAGATTTTCCACATTTTCATTAATCATATTTGTTTGCTATGAATATTTCTTCCATGCGGTTAAAATCCGCGAACATATCTATTTGCGCCGATTTGAAAACCTTATTCGCGGATTCTTCAACCCGCGAAACTTTCCCAATAATCAATCCTTTGGGAATTTTATCTTCCAGCCCGGAAGTTATGACCAGGTCGCCGACGGCAAGATCTTCCGATTGATTTATCATTTCCAGTTTTACTCCCGTCGCATAACTGCCTTTGACGACGCCGTTCGCCCTGCCGGTTTGGGTTATGGAATTGACGGAGCTTTTCGGGTCCGTTATAAGCGTAATTTTTGAAAAGCCGCCAAAAACTTCCGCCACTTTTCCGACCAGCAATCCTCCCGATGCGACGACCGCCTGTCCTTCTTGAATTCCATCGGCGCTTCCCAGATCAATAAAAACTTGCTTGCCGAAATTGCCGGGATCTCTTCCTATGACACCGGCCATTTTCCATTTTACGCAAATTTCTTCGGAGCAGCTTTTTTTGGAAAACTCAAATTGTTTTCTCAAGACATCATTTTCCCTTTGAATTTCTTTTGACATTGAAATTTCATAATTCATTTTCAAATTTTCTTCTTGGAGCCTTATGTTTTCATTTTTAAATTCGCTTATGTTTTTGATCGTCCAGAAAAAATCGCTTATCTTGTTTGACGACGATTGGAATATTTCCATAATATTCCCCGCGAAATAGGCCGCAAAATTCTTTGTCTGATTCAAATATCCCGCCTTATTCAAAAAAATCAGCGACAAAGCCGCCAGCAATAAAAAAACAAAAGTTCCTATTTTTACATTAATTTCTTTGGCCATAATTTATTAGGCTCTTAATTCATCAATCCCAAATTATTGATTACCGATTCCAAATTGATCTACTCCGGCGCTCTTTCATTTTCCATGGAGAGGAGGACTTCTCTTAATTTTTCTATGTCTTCCAAAACAATTCCGGCGCCGCGGGCCACGGCCGTGAGAGGATCGTCCGCCACTTTCACGGGCATTCTTGTCTGCTCGCTTACCAATTTGTCCAACCCGCGAAGCAAGGCGCCGCCGCCGACAAGGATAATTCCTCTGGTCATTATGTCCGCCACAAGTTCGGGCGGGGTTTCTTCTATGGTGGCTTTGATGTTATCAACCAAAACCTTGACAGACTTTGCCAGAGCTTTTCTGATTTGCTCATCATTTACCAGAACCTCTTTCGGAAGTCCGGTGACTAGATCCCTTCCGCGCATTGACATTTCCATTTTTTCTTCTTGAAAATAGGCCGAGCCGATCCCTATTTTTATATTCTCCGCGGTTTTTTCTCCCAACAGCAAATTAGCCTCGTCTCTCGCAAACTGGACTATATTTTCATTCAGCTCGTCTCCGGCGATCCTAAGGCTTCTGCTTGCCACGATTCCTCCTAGAGATATGACAGCGACTTCGGTCGTTCCTCCCCCAATATCAACGATCATATTTCCCGCCGCTTCTTGCACCGGAAGACGGACTCCGATCGCCGCCGCCATCGGCTCTTCAATCAGATACGCCTCTCTCGCTCCGGCGCTTACGGTTGCGTCTATTACCGCTTTTTTTTCAACTTCCGTCACGCCGGAAGGAACGCCGACCACGACTCTCGGCCGCGGAAAAAGCGCGAAAGATTCTTTGTGCACTTTTTCAATAAAATATCTGAGCATTTGCTCGGTGACTTCAAAATCGGAAATTACTCCGTCAACAAGCGGGCGAGTGGCTACGATATGCGACGGAGTCTTGCCAACCATTTTTTTCGCCTCTTTTCCGATCGCCAAAATCCGCCCTGTTTTCTTGTTCAAGGCGACTACGGACGGCTCGTTGATAATGATCCCCTTGCCTTTTACATAGACAAGAGTATTCGCCGTTCCCAGATCTATTCCGATGTCATGGCTTAGGTAGCCGAAGAGTTTGTTTAACATAAAATGGATATTAATATTGGATAATTGGATAATTGGATATTAAGATAATAATTTCTTTTAATTACAGTAAAAAAAATAATATCTAATATCTTTGAATTACGAAATAACATATTTGTCATTTCGAGCGTGTCGCGAGAAATCTATGAACAATAGAATACGGAAAGAACGGTTGATTTAAATATAGCTTTTAGATCTCTCAATCGCTGATGCTCATTTCGAGATGACAAACTAAAATAGCATTTTGTAATTTAAGATAATACTTCAAACATCCAATATCTATTATTTATTTTTCTCTAAAAAATTTATTAAATCGCTAATTTTAACAAGTTCAGAATTATCTTTGTCTCTTCTTTTTATTTCAACGTTATTTTTCTCCATGGTCTTCTTGCTAACCACGATTCTAAGCGGAATTCCGATTAAATCCGAGTCTTTGAATTTTATTCCCGCCGATTCGTCGCGGTCGTCATATAATACTTCAATTTTTTCCTTTTGTAAAGAATCATATATCTTTTCCGATTCTTTTATAACAGCTTCATCGCCGCCCAAAGAAATCAAATGAACTTGATACGGCGCGATTGATTTCGGCCAGATGATGCCGTTTTGGTCGTTATATTTTTCAACAATAGCCGCCATTGTTCGCCCAATGCCAATTCCATAAGAACCCATATAATATGGCTTTTCCTTCCCTTCCGCGTTAATATAAACAGCGCCTTTCATTTTATTTGAGTAATGATATCCAAGTTGAAAAATATTTCCAACTTCAATCCCGCATTTTTCAAACAGCTTACCCGCGCTGCCAAGCGCTTCATATCCGGCTTTTGCTAAAGCAATGTCACCTTCCATATCCGGCTCATAATCTCTATCAATATTCACATTCAAAAGATCCTTGTTTTTCCTATTGCTTCCGCCATAAGCATTGGCGATTGTTCTTAAGGAATCATCAGCTGCAATAACAAGCTCAACATTTTTATCAATTCCTTTTTTAATTCCGACCGGAGAAATAAAACCCGGTTCTGATTTAATTTGTTCTCTAATCTCTTCATCTGTTGCATGTCTTAGTGTGGTCGATTTAATAAGATTTTTTAATTTAACTTCATTCACATCAAAATCACCTCTGATAATTGCCAGAATAAATCTTTTTTTATCATCCACAAAGAGAACGTCTTTGATCTGTTGCCAAAGAGGTAATTTATGAAATTTAACCCCGTCTTCCATTGTCGCCCCTCGTTCAGCATCAACCTCTTTCAATAACTGCTGTACCTCCTCCTTATTCTTAATCTCTTTTTTAAATACGGCAATATCTTCGTGCGCGGCATATTCACCTTTTTCCGCGATAAAATAAGCGCTTTCTCCAATTTCTGACTCAACAATAAACTCATGGCAATATTCTCCGCCGATATATCCGTTATCAGATTCTACAATAGAAGTTTTTAAACCTAGCCGGTCGAATATTCTAGTGTAAACCTTTTTCATTTTTTCATACTCAACTTTAAAATCTTCTTCGTCTTTATGAAATGAATAACCGTCTTTCATTATAAATTCCCGTACCCGAAGCAATCCTCCGCGAGCGCGCAATTCATCGCGAAACTTCGGCGAAAATTGATAAATCTGAAAAGGCAAATCGCGGTAACTTAATTTATATTGGCGAATCAGATCAACGAACATTTCTTCCGCAGTGCCGCCCAAAGCAAATTCCGCGCCCCGGCGATCTTTAACTTTCATTAGCTCAAAACCGGCAGTATTGATTCTGTTCGTTTCTTTCCATAATTCCAACGGATGTAAAATTGGCGTGACCATTTCTTGCGCCCCCGCAGAATCCATTTCTTCCTTTATAACTTGCATTATTTTTTGTTGTACTTTCTGCCCAATAGGCAGGAAATAATAGCGCCCGGCAACGGATTCGCGAATAAATCCGCCCTGTTTAAGAAGTTTTGCTGAAACGCTTTTATCTTCATTGGATACATTTTTGGCAGTTTTTAAAAAATATTTAGAAAATTTCATGATTTAGTATGATTATTTTACTTAAAGTTATTGAGATGAATTATATTTATCTCCCCGTGTGTTTTTCCACGGCACATAGATAAAATACCACTATTGATATTATTTGTAAAGAAAAAACATAAAAATTGCGAACACTCTGCGTGTCTTTAAAAACACCACGAGGTGTTCTCTTGCTACGGATTATAAATTTTTATTGACGACTAAACAAAATTTATTCAAGTGATAAGCCGAGGCGCGCATCTGTTGTTTTATTATGCTTCACTTTTATATTTTATCGCGCAATAACTTGCGCATTATCATTACAAAACAAACGAAAGCGCCTAGCAATAGGGGGCAAAGTTGCACACTAATTATTATCTAAAAATAGATTTAATTATAAATTTTAATCACCTCCCTTGTTTAATTTCAATAATTTTCATAACTTCATCGCCATAATGATTGATAACTTTCACAGCGATTTTGCCGGTTTTTGGTTTTGCAAACGGTCGGGAAATTGTGGAATATAATTCTTCCCACGCAGCCTCGTCAATATCGGCTTTCAGCGCTTTTTTTAGTTTCTCATACGGCTTATTAGCGCCCAAGAAGTAGGCATGAGTTACAAAAAACGCTTCTTTATTGTAATTGGTATCAATAAACCATGCGGCAATTTCATGTTCCGGATCGCCAGAGCCACTAGAACGAATTTCGCTTTTTACCGGATCATAAATATCCACGCCGACAATTTCCACCGTCACGCCATCTTTTGTTTCTTTAATTTTCACTTCCGGCTCGCCAAAGGCGATAAATAAATTGCCAGAGCTGGTTTTTTTAAGCAAATCGCCCATAGACAAATCCGGGTTGATTTTTACTTTCATTATTTGCAAACCATTGACTTGTGTCGGCTCGGAAAACGCCGATGCTTCAAAAGATGTAGCGGCAATTACGAGAAGATCGGCGAATTTCTTGGCAATAGTGGAGGCATCGCGAATGAAATCATCGTCAATACTGCCAAATTCAGGGCCAATAGAAACCGCGACTTTTTTCAATCCGTCATTAGTTTTATATTCTCCGACGGCCTGCACTTCCGGGCCACTCGGCAAAATATCCAGATTTACAAATTCCACCCGCGCGCCTTTTTCACCGGTTTGTACGCCGGATTTCAAAAGATTACTGACAATCGTTTCCACAAATCGCTCGGAAGAAAGCATTTCTTGCGCGTCGGAAACTCGATGCGGCGAAAGAGATTCAACCGTGAACGGACCAGACACGCGAACAATATCTTTATTTTCAAACGGCTGATCGTATAAAACTTCCCGCTCCGCCGGCTCATCATTGGCGAGAGATTTTAAAGTCACATGCGGCACGGTTTTATATTCAAATCCGGCTGAAACGCTATGTCTATCTTTGAGTTTATAACATGAAAATTTAGCCGTCATTAGTCGTGTGCGCGCCAACGCCAAAGAAACGCGAGAAGTATCAATGGTAATCCATCGCCTACCCCACTGCTCGGCGACAAAAGCAGTCGTTCCGGAGCCGCAAGTCGGGTCTAAAACCAAATCGCCCGGATCGGTTGTTAATAAAATACAACGCCGATTAATTTCTTCGCTTGTTTGAACAACATATATTTTATCTCCCGGTGCGCCTATTGATTCCCAATAATTCCCCATTTCACTAACAGGATAATCTTTGTGGTAATATTTATATCTAATATTATTTCCTTCGATAATTAGTCTTCCGATATCAACCAATTTTTGTAAGCCAATATAGGAGCTTTTCCACTGAGTCCCCTTTGGAGGAAAATAATCTTTCCCTTTAAAATTAAAAGGTTTTTGTTTTTCTATGCCCTGGGCATTCAATCCAAGTGTCGAAAATGGAATTAGGGATGGATTATTTTTTAAATATTTTTCGATGTTTTTCCTTTGTTCTGGCGTTGCTTTAGTACATTGTTTTGTATTTGCTTCCTCAAACCACAAATGTGAACCTGAGCTATCCGCAAATTCTTGTAAGGTTTGTTCTTTGTATATTTGGCGATACTTCAAATGATCAATGTCTTTTGCAAACCAAACAACATAATAAACATCGCTTTTTATATATTTTTTAGTAAACATAACCGAAGCCCGTTTTAATGTAATTTGACTTACAAAATTATTACTTCCAAATACCTCATCCATTAAATTCCTGACCAAATGCACATTTTCATCGCTTATCTGCACAAAACAACTTCCGCCTTCAGTTAGAAGCTCGCGGGCAACTAAAAGCCGATCGCGCAAATAAGAAAGATAAGAATGAATACCTAATTCCCAAGTATCGCGAAAGGCCTTAACCTGTTCCGGTTGGCGAATAAAGTCCTCCAGCTTATTATCTTTCACATCCCGTTTTCTCGTGGAAACCTGCCAATTAGAGCCAAACTTGATTCCATATGGCGGATCAATATAAATCATCTGTACCCGTCCGCGCATACCTTCTTTTTCCAGCAAGCTATTCATTACCAAAAGTGAATCGCCCAGAATCATACGGTTTTGCCAATTATCCTCATGCTTATAAAATTCTATTGTTTTATCAAACTGCTCTTGCGCCGTTTCGCCAAAAAGAGAATACTGGGTTTCTTCTTTTGTCCCCTGCTTTAGGCGCGCGATAATCGCCTCCGGCGCGATTTTTTCCTGCACATAAATCGGCACGGTCGGCACAGCCAATTCCGCGCCTTGCTCTTTTTTGCCGGCCCAAATTAATTGCGGATCCAGCGACGGATCATAATCATATTTTGTTTTAACCGGTTGTTTCTCGCGCGCCGAAAGTTTGATCGATTCTTCTTGTGTCGGAATGCGAACACGCTTATTTTTGTGTTTATAAGATTTAACCGATGCGGCAGTTACCGGCAGTATTGTTTTTTTTCTCGGCATAATTATTAAAAAATTATTTTAAAGGTTTATTTATAAAAAACATTAAAATTATCATTTTATAACCATTGATGATTTGTTATATTTACATCTAATTTAATAACCGGTTTTCCTTTATAACAAGCGCTTGTTATTAAAATTACATCTAAATTACTGCTAATTACTGCTAACTTGAATTTCCCAATAGCCGCTTCTATCTGATCCTTTATGAATTATTTTCCCTTCTTTTTTTAATTCTTGCAAAAAGTTTGACACATCTTTTGATTTAATGTCAGAAAGCCCGTCTTTAAAATCCTTAGCGTATCCTTTTTTATTTTTTTGAATATGATTAAGGATCAACTGCTTCTTTTCTTCCCTCGATAAACCGGCTATTCGTGTATAAACGCCAGATTTTCCTTCATTAATATAATATCTATGCGATAACATATATGACAAATTACTTGTTTTACCAACTTTTTCAATAATCCCTAAACTTAAAAATTTCTTTATAAACTTGTTTCCTTTTATTTTTCCATTTTCTTTTATCCTTTCCAATTCAATAATTTCTTCTGTAGAAAAGTTAAGCTGTTTTTCGTTCGCTATCTTTTCAATAAATTTAACAAAGCCAAAATCTTTTACTTCGGCTGGAATATTAATAACTACTCGATAATTATCCGTACCCTTAAAACTCGGGAGACCCTTTCCTTCTCTGATTGTAATCTCAAAGATAAGATCAATTCCTTGGCCAGAGCGTTCTACTAAACCTGCTTTTTCAAAAATTTCACAAATAAGCCTATTTCTTGTCGCACGACGATCTATAGCATTGTCCTCCGTTATACCGGGCAAAAAACCGCCAGGACTTTCGATTTTATATTCATATGGAGAGGCTTTTATGAAAATCCAGCCGTTTTGAATTGAATAATCCCTGTGGGCCACAGCATTTAAAACCGCTTCACGAATTACTTTTTCAGAAAAAGCCAATATTTCTCGCTGAACGAAACCTTCTTGATAAGGAAATCTGATATTTCTATTGTTAGTTTCCTGCCAGATAGCATTGTAAACTTTAAAAAATGGTTCGCGCCAATTAGCACGGAAATCATGTTCTATCGTATTGGACATTCGCCATTCATAACTTATTTCCGCGCAAGGAATAAATTGATCGATTTTATTTTTATTTCCAAATAAAATTAATGCGGCATATGTTATGCCATTATTTTCATCCATCAAACCAACTTCGCGTAAAGTTTTTTCGTCAGAAAATTCAAGATATTTCGGTTGGTTTTGTTTTTTCGCCCATTTGTTCCGAAAAATATCTATTGCCTCGCCACTAATATCCGCAAGAATCATGCCATGGACTATTTGACTTGAAAAATCAACTATATTTTCATTAAAGATATTTTTAAGCGTTTCCTCATCCATCGGAACCAAAGAACTGCCGGCTCGCATCCAATAAACCTTATTTGATTTAATGGCCTTGCCAATCGGACGGCTGGGAATATGAAAAATTAAAACTCGTTCGCCTTCATAAAAAAATTCTTCAATATCAATTCTGATTCCTATCAACTGCATAAGGTCATTTGGCAGTGTCTGGACTGTTCCAGAAAAAACTCTTGTACCAGTCACAATCCTATCATTGGTAACACCTAAAATCAATTTACCACCCCTTTCGTTCGCCAAAGCAGCGCAATAATCGGGCAAATCTTTTGATTTATTAAAATTATTTTCAGCTTTTTTAAATTCTAAATGCAATCCTTCCTCAGGCGTTTCTAACCATTTTTTAAATTGTTCCTCTGTTGTTTTAACCATATAAAACTTATTCTTGTAAATTTATTAAAGAGTGTATCAAATTTTGCGTTTCATGAATATCTTGAACTTCCAAAATCGCCCACTTGCCATATTTGCCGAAATTATTGATTGCCGGCACCCAAAGATCGCGAGTGGTCTTGATTTTCATTTTTTTCTTATCTTCTTTTTTGCCGGTTACTTCAATTAACAAGTTAAGCTTACTTTTATCCGGCATTTCCAAAATCGCGATAAAATCCGGCAAATATTGATGGGCTACGCCTTGATGCTCGTAAGGAATAGAAAAACCCATATTTTGATTTTTAACATACGCTAAAACTTCAGACATTTGTTCCAGTTTTTTGGCAACGCCTTGCTCCCATTCTTCAGTATCCGCCACGACATAATTGATATGGCTTTTTGTCGTTTCTCCGACTTCTTTCGTCGTTAAAAAATCGATGTAACGAGTTGAACCGATCGTGTCATAAGGCGCAAGAATCGGCAAAAGCTGTTTATCTTTTTGATATTCCAAATTTTCAAAAATAATCGCTTGCTGAATCTTGGTAAGCGCGCCGGAAAAATATTCTCCCATAGTAAGATAACCGATAACCATTCTGTCTTTTAGCACAACATATTTTTTGACATATTCTTCGGTAATTTTTTGCAATTGCGGAAAAAGCCAATATTTTTCTGCACCTTCGGCATCAGTATAATAGCGTTTAAGAAGAGCCTTTGATAAACGGATAATTACCTCGCCTTCGCGTCGTTCTTTTATTTTTTCCAGTGTTTCCAAGGTCTCCTCGCCAATTACTCCGCCAAGAGTAACTTCCGTCGGCTCGTTTTCAATAATTGTTTTTGATTCCTCGCTGAATTTTGCGGCCAGTTTAGTTTCATTTAATTCATAACGATAACCCTCTACGCGCGGATATGTGATTTCATATTGTTCGCGATCCGGCAGCGCATGAACGCGATGAATAACTTTTGGCGGTTTTGGCGCCGTCTCGCCGCCTACTTTCAAAAAACTAAAAGGCACGCCATAAACCTCGGCGTATTCTTCGGATAAAAATCCCGTAGATTCATCAACACTATAATCAACCCGGCGCAACGCGCGACCGACAACCTGCTCGCAAAGTAATTGAGTGGAAAAAGCGCGAATGCCAAGAATATGTGTGACGGTGTTTACATCCCATCCCTCCGTGAGCATTGAAACTGAAACCACGCATTTGATATTTTCTCCCAGTTTGCCGGGCTTGCCGACAGTATTCATGACCTCGCGGAGCAACTCCTCGTCAGTCGGCTCTTCGCGGCCGGGAAAACGCTTTTTATATTCTTTGTGAAAATCTTTAATTTCAGCCGCAAATATTTTTTTAAAATTATCATCAATTTTTTCGCCGCTTTCCAATTGGTGGCTATCGATTATGAGAGTATTGGGCTTGTCAAAAAAACGCGTGCCGTCTTCATTTCTAAAAATTTTCAAATTACCTTCTTCAATTTTTATCTTTCCGCTTGGAGTCTCGCGTTCAAATCCAGCGATCCAACGATAAACCAATTCAGAAACCGCCGTATTATTACACACAATAATCATTACCGGCGGCATTACGGTTTGATTTTTATTTTTTTCTTCCTCCTAACGCCGATAGTATTTTTCTTCGTAATTGCCATACAGTGACATCAGCGCTTCTTGAAGAGTTTTAGGCAACACATTGGAAGATAAATAATCTTTACCGCCGGTTTTCATTCCTTTTTTAGGCAACGCGTCGGAAACATGAAGCCAAAGATTGCGAAATTCCGGAATATCATCATTGCCAACCGTATCTGATTCGACAGGTAAACGCGGAATTTTTACTACCCCGCATTCCAAAGCGTCTAATAATGAAAAATCATAAATAGTCCAGGGAAACATTGTGCCTTCCTGATATCCCGAACCCCTAAGAAAATAAGGCGTGGCAGATAAGTCAATTACCGCATTGACCGACATTTTTTTAGATAGCGCTTCCAATCCGCTCAGCCACACGCGAGCGGCTTTGTTATTTTCGTCCGCTTCTTTCCTGTCTTCACCAGCAAGTTTTTCTTCCGTCGGCTTTTCTCGATAACAATGATGGGCTTCGTCATTGATTACTAAGACGCGCGATTTATTCAAAATACTTTTAAACGCGCGATTGACCATAGCGCCCGGGCTTTCTTTCATCGCTTCATTTTTTAAAAGTCCGGCCGCTTTCATAACTCCGCCAACTTGGAATCGCGAATTTTGTCTTTGTTCTAATTGATGAAAATTTGTTATAAAAATATTTGCCTGTTGCAATAAATCAAGATCCTGCGGCGAAACAACCGCACGCTCTTTATAATAATTTTTTGAATCATTCGGCAAAAGAACATTTAATCTATCGCGAATGGTAATGCCGGGGGTAATAATAGCAAAAGTATCGGTAAATCGAGTGTCTTGTGGATAGCGAATTTTGTTCAGCGTGTTATAAGCGATAATCATTGCCATCACAACTGTCTTCCCTGATCCGGTTGCCATTTTAAAAGCTAAACGATAAAGACCCGGATTCGCTTCCGCAGATGCTTTTTTTAGCTCGCTAATAATCCAGCTTTCGCCGGCTTTTTCAGCAACTTCATTTATATAAATAAGAGTTTCAAGCGCTTCAATTTGGCAAAAGAAAAGTTTGTTTTCCCTTGTGTCATCTTGCCAATAAGAAAGCAAATCGCGAGATGTTTTTGTAATTCCGGCGTATCCGTTTGCGCGCCAATTTTTTATTTTCGCGCGAAGTTTATTGATAAATTCATTTTCTTTTTGTAATTCACTGCCAAAAGCGCCTTCAGCAGTGTTAAACTCCATCTTTTTTTGTTTCGTCTTAGCGCGAGAAACAGGAATATAAAAACTGCTTGGCCGGCGGCTTTCAACGATATCTTCGGTTAGGCCGCGTTCGTCAGCTTTAAAATGACGACCCGGTTCAAAATATGGTGAATTTAAAATTGGTGATTTCATGTGTTATTTAAACAAATTACTTTTCACTTTCCTCCCCGCTCCCCAGCTCCAGCATTTTTATTTCCTGTATCGTGCCTCCGGTCAAGCCTTTCAAGTCGCCGTAAATTCCAACTTTTCGTCTTTTCCCACTAAGGCCATATTGGCTTCGGCTACCTTTATTAAATCATACCTTAATAAAGATGCCAGATTGACTGAAAATTTTATATCGCAGATAAAAACGCCGTCGCGAAACACAAACCCTTTCACGCCCTCCGGCAACGCGATAGAAACAATCGCGGCCAGATCCGCTTTGACGGCCCGCCGATCGCGTCCATTTCCTCGCGGATTATGTTTTCTATTTTAGCCAAGACTCTTTTTCCCGGCGGAAGATATGTATAAACTCCCGCCATCAATTTATCCACAAACCCGCCCCTTATCAAAAGCCGCGCGTTCACGATCTCCTCGTCCCTCGGAACCTCTTTAATTGTTTTCCCGAAAAGTTTTGATTGCCGCATAAATTTGGTATTGATTTGTTTAATTTAGTGTGATATAATGTTTATAGTTTTAATTAATAATCATATAAAAATTATGAATGAAATTTATATTGCGAGTCCTGAAAATTTAAAAGAAAGTGATATAATAGATTTTACCCAAGCTGTTGAAGGAGCTGTGATGCAAGAATTTAGTGAAAATAAAACATTGTCTGAAATAACATTACCATTTGAAGAAGTAGAAAATATTGATGCAAAAGGAGAAAATCTAACTGAAGAAAAAATTAAAGCAATAATTAAATTTTTAGAAGAAAAAAATTATATAATAAAAGTAAATAAAGAAACAAAAGAATTTAAAATAGAAATGCCAAAAGAATTATCTAAAAATGGATATTAATATATTTTTTATTTATTTCCGCAAGAACGAGCTAATAACTCGTTCTTTTTGTTTCATAATTTCCGCGGAAATATTTTTCTCAAGCTAAAACTTTATTCTCCACGGCAACAATCCTTATTTCATGACTTTCCAGCTTGTCTTCGTGTCTGCGATGAGCAGACACATCCATTGTATTATCAGTTTCTAAATCCTCCAATCTTTTCAAAATCTGATCTTGATTATTTAAAACTGCATAAAACTTCTCTTTCATCTCGCCTCTTAAATCGCTGATTTCACTTTTTGTCTCGCCCCTTAAATCGCTGATTTCACTTTTCATTTCGCCCCTTAGACCGTTAATTTCACTTTTCATTTCGCCTCCCAACGCCTCAAATCCTCTCTGTGTCAATTCAGCCAATTTATCTATGGTCATTTTTTCTTTTTTCTTTTTGATGCTTTTCTTTTTCATTTTTTTGTTTAAATACTTATTCCAACCCAATAGTATAATTTTTCTGACGGTCGTCAGAAAAATTATACTAGCTATAAATAAAATTAATAGGTTAAAACAACCCCATAACTTTCCCCCAAACATCAAACTTCAAAACATCTTTGAATGTTACGATTATCATCAAGCCCATCAAGAGCATAAAGCCGAAATTATTCGCTTTTGCTTCCCATGCTTGATTCAGCGGCGAACCTTTTATTTTTTCAACAATCAAAAATAATAATCTCCCGCCGTCAAGAGCCGGAAATGGAAGCGCGTTAATGATGGCAAGATTTACGCTGATTAGAGCGATAAAATTCAGAACCGCGATAAACCCGAGCGACGCCGCCTGACCGGTCATAGCGGCAATTCCAACCGGCCCGGAAACTTCGGCGACCATTTTTCCGGTCGCGAAAAGATTCCAAAGAATTCCCGCGAAAGCGGAAATAATAAACATTGTCAAATACACGGTCCATTCAAAGCCTCTTCTGATAGCTTCTGGAATAGAAAACGAAACTTCGGCAGTATTCACCAAAGAAACTCCCATAGCCCCTTCGTTTTCGGGATATTCTTTTCTGGGAATAATTTCCTTGACACTTACATCGCCATTTCTGGAAATAGTTAAAGCTAAAGTTTCGCCAAGATTTTCTTTTGTATAATTTTGCAAATCTTCTATGCTCTTAATTTCTTTTTCATCAGCTTTTAAGATGGCATCTCCTATCTGAAGTCCGACATCTTTTGCAGGAGTTTCTTCTAAAACTTCTGAGATCACAACTTCTTGATTTTCAACGCTTTTCGCTTTTGACAAATCTTCTCCCGCAATATTCATTTGAGCGCCAATCGCGAAAATAAAGCTGAAAATCACAAAAGCTATAAAAAAATTCATCAAAACGCCGGCGGAGATTATCTGAAACCTTTTGCTTATGCTTTTGGAAGAAAAACTTCTCGGATCGTCTTTGTCGCCCCCGTCCTCGCCCACAATTTTTACAAACCCGCCCAAAGGAATCCAGTTTAATGTATATTCGGTTTCCCCTTTTTTAAATCCAAAAATTTTAGGAGGAAATCCGATTCCAAACTCATCCACCTTCACGCCATAAAGCTTAGCCATAAAAAAATGCCCCAGTTCGTGAAAAAACACTATAAGCCCAAGTATCAACAAAAATAAAATTATTGTAGTTATTATCATAATAGTATTAAGTAGTTAGTATTAAGTATTAAGCTCGTATTTCATAAATTTTTTACCAAAATAAACATCAAATGCCGTATATCAAGTTGGTCCAATGCTCAATATAATTAGCATTAAGCTCCTGTATTAAGTTTGCTTGATACTTAATACTGGATACTTTATACTATTTAAATCGTCATAATCTCTTTCTCCTTCTTGTCCGATTCTTCTTCCAGCTTTTTATTTTCCTCGTTCACAATTTTTTGGATTTCCTCCTGAACTCGAAATCTTTCGTCCTCACTGATCTCGCCGTCCTTTTCCTTTTTTTTAACTTCCTTCATCGCGTCTTCCCTGGCATTACGAACAGAAATTTTTGCATCCTCTAAAATTTCATGAAGCTTTTTTACCAAGTCTTTTCTTCTTTCTTCAGTCGGCTGGGGAACTGTGATTCTGACAGTTATGCCGTCATTCACAGGATTAAATCCGAGCTGAGCTAAGTTAATCGCCTTTTCAATTTCTTTAAGTTGGTTTTTCTCCCAAGGCTTGATAAGGATATTTCTGGCGTCAGGAATGCTTATTGACGCAATCTGCTTAAGCGGAGTCGGAGTTCCATAATAATCTATCATAATATCCTCCACCAAAAAAGGAGTCGCCCTCCCTACGCTAAATGCTCCTATCTCGCTTTTGAAATGCCCTCTGTTTTTTTCAAGGCTTTCTTTTAAAATTGTTTTTATATTCTCCATAAGATTTTTTGTTTAGTGAATTAACATTAACTTTAATATTTCGTTAAATTTAGCGTAACATTAGCTTGATTTGTGTATGCTATTAGAACCCGAGCAACCCCTTCTTTTTCTTCGGCGGAGGATCATAAAACGATCCGACATAAATCACATCTGAGTTTGTGTAATCGCTTATTGTATAGCGAGCATCTCCAACGATTGGAATGTTATACATCGTCCATGTGGCGCCGGCATTTTCGCTTTTATATAAAACATTTCCTGCTCCATAATAGATAATATCTCTTATCATCCCCATTTGCTTAACTTGAGGAATGGTGCCGGTAATTGTCTTTGAAGGGGTTATGGTGTTTAATTTTTCCCATTTATTTCCTCCGTCTTTTGTAATTAGCGCTAAATTTAAATAAGTTATATAAATAGTGAGCGAATTAGCGGGATGCATTGTAATGGAATTAATTGCAGCTACCTTTATTCCAGGAACAGAACTTGTAATTTTAGTTCCTATATTTTCCCATTCACCTCCCCTATTGATTGACTTAACAAGGCCGCTGCTCAATCGCAGAATTATGCCATTGGTATTCCAAAAATCAATTAAAATATCTTTAACTTCCACTCCCGGATCAAACCATGTTATTGCTTCCCACTCCTTTCCCCAATTTTTGCTTCCTATAAATCCGCCTTGAGCTGTTCCTATATAAATTAAATTTTGAGATTTTGGATCTATTTCAACCGCATAAACAGGCTTGCTTTGCTCTGAGATAATATACATTTGTTTCCAACTTTTTCCGCCGTCTTCTGTTTTTAATAATTCTCCCCGCCCATTATTCAAAGTGGCGATATAAATTATATTGGAATTCCCTTTTTCCACGGCGACATCATAGACAGCCGCGCTTGGATTGAATATTTCATTTTCGTCAGTTATTTTTTCCCACGAATCGGCACCGTTTGAAGATTTATACAAGCCGTTCTCCGTTGTTCCCAAATATAAAATATTATTATTTTGCGGGTCCATTTTCATACTCAATATTTTCACGCTGTCAATCAAGCCTCCGCCTTCAATGTCAACTTTTTGCTCCCATGTTTTTCCTCCGTCAACAGACTTGAAAACTCCCTGATTATTATTTTTCTCGGGAGCTTCCGTCGTCGAGCCGGAAAGATTAAGGCAGCCGGTAAAAGAAACCGCCATAAGCGCGACAAGCGAAAAAAGAAATATTTTATTTATTTTTTTGTTCATATTCAAACTTTACTTAGATTAAGCTTTGCGCATAGCCGCGGAGAGGCTTAGCCTCCAATTTGGAGGCTAAGCCTCTCCGCGGCAAGTGTATTGAAATTCTTAGCGTTAAATTAATTCAAACCTGCAAAAACAAATTTTCCAGAGCCAGCCTCGCGTTCACATTTTTAGTCAAAAGATTTTCTTTGGTGTTTTTTATTAAATTTATATTGTTTCTGATCTTGGAAATTTTATCTTTATTAATTTCACCCACGCCGTATTCTTTCAGCAAAATTTTTCGGAAATAGAAAGAATACAGCTCTAGCGAATTAATGATTTCCCCCATCTCCTTTTTGGAAACAATCTCGGCTTCTTCAAGCCGCTCAAAATCATTTTTTCGCGCGATAGAAGAAAATTTGTTTATTATGTCGGACAGCTCTATGACCCTGTTTTCATTATTTATCAGCTCCGCGATTTTTCCCGGCTTATATCCGCTAATTTCAATAATTTTTTCCGCCTCCGTTTTATCCTTCGCCTTATCTTCCAGAAATTCTTCAAGCGCCTTTCTTTTTACCGGCATAAATTTAAAAGTTTGGCAGCGCGACTTGATGGTATCAAGCAAATTATTCGGACTGGATGTTAAAAGCATCAGAATCGTGGTTTTGCTCGGTTCCTCAAGAGTCTTCAAAATCGCGTTGGCGGCCGACTTGCTCATTTTGTCGGCTTGCTCAATTATCGCTATTTTATATTTTGAAGAATACGGAAAAAGGCTCAAACTTTTTTGCAACTCTCTAATTTGCTCAATCGCGATCTGCTTTTTGTCTTCATCGGGACGCAAAACTATCAAGTCCGGATTTTTTTTAATATTATCATCACTGCTATTGGCTCCATACTCCCGCGCAGAGCCATTTTGTAAAAGCAATTTGCAAAACGCCAAAGCCAAAGTTTTTTTGCCGATGTGATCCGGACCTTCAAACAAATAAGCGTGAGAAAGCTTGCCTAATTTATAGCTTTTTCCCAGCATTTCAGCTATCCGTTCGTTTCCTATGATCGCTTTTTTTAAAGGCATAAATTTAAGCTTACCATAAGTTTAAATTAACATATTTTTTCAATTGAAGCAAATTATTTTTTCTTTGAATCAAAAAATAACTCTGTCATCCTGAACTTGTTTCAGGATCTTCTTACTGCTAAAGTTATATTTGCTTATTTTGGGCTAGATGTAGCATGTAATAGATTCTGAAATAAATTCAGAATGACAGTTTTTAAGATATTTTATAATTCAAAATAATTAATATCCTAATATCCAATATCTTAATATTCCGTCAAAATCTCGCATCCGTTATTCGTCACCGCGACCGTATGTTCAAAATGCGCCGACAACTTTCCATCTTGAGTTCTGATTGTCCATTGATCTTTGTCGCACTTTATGCGATAATTGCCCTCATTTATCATCGGCTCTATCGCAAAAGTCATTCCCGCGCACAGTTTCAAGCCCTCGCCGCTTTTCCCGAAATTAGGAACTTCGGGAGCTTCGTGAATTGATCTCCCGACTCCATGGCCGACCAAATCCCTGACCACCGAGAACCCATTTTTTTCAACATAACTTTGAATCGCAAAACCTATATCCCCTAATCTGTTTCCGACCTTTACCTGCTCAATTCCTTTGTACAATGACTCGCGCGCGACTTTAACAAGCTTGGCGGTTTTATCATTTATTTTTCCCGCTCCAACCGTAATCGCGCTATCGGTATGAAGCCCATTATGTTTGATTCCCAAATCAAGGCCAGCGATGTCCCCTTCTTTCAATATTTTCCCAAATGGAAATCCGTGGACAATTTCATCATTGACGGAAAAACAAATAGACGCCGGAAACGGAATGCCGTCTTTATATATTTTATAATTTAAAAACGAAGGGATCGCGTTATGTTTTTTTATTTCTCTCTCCGCCAATTCATTAAGCTCGTCTCCCGAAATTCCCGGAGCTGCTTTTTGCGCGAGCAAATTCAAAATATCCGCCAGAATTTTTCCCCCTTCCCGCATAATCGCTATCTCCGATTTTGATTTCAGATTTATTTTATATTTTGGCATTTTATTAAATTGCTAAATTGCTGTATTGTTAAAATGTTTATATGAATCTTAGTATCCTCTCTTAATTTTCCTCAACATTTCAATAAGCCAAGTGATTATATATTTTTCGGAGAGCGGCAAATCTTGGCAATGCAACAGCTCTTTTTTATATCCGCCAAAACCCATTTTGAATTTAGACAAGCCGTTCCACGGATGATTGGGTTTGTTTTCCACAATGCCATAGAAATTGAATGTTTTACTCCCTCGTTTTTTCGCTTCTTTGATAGCTTCCCAAAGGTTTAGATATGATGACGGAATTTTGCCGTATTCGCTGGACGACGCGCCGTGATGATAAAAAGCTTGATCGCCGTAAAAAACGATTATCGCCGATGAGATTATTTTGCCCTTGTATTTCGCGGAAAATATTTCTATTTGATTATCGCCTTTAAAAGCGTCAATTTCGCTTTTGATATATTCATAAGAAAACGGCACAAATTTGTGGCGGCGGACGGTTTCCTCGTGAATGGAATAAAACGCTTTCAGATATTTTTCGTCCGCGCTTTTGATTATTTCCACTCCCTCCTTTTCGGCGCGCCTGATTAAATTGCGATGTGTCTTTCTCATCTCTTTCATAATCTCATCTTCTGATTTCGTAATATCCAAAACCCAAGTCACCTCCGGATGCATCATATGAATCGGCGCGCTTCTAAAACCGTAAGATTTAAAAACCTCCAAATTTTCCTTGGTATTATCCAGCAGCGGACTTATCCTCACAAAACCAACCTCTTCTTCCTCTCCAAGATTTTTCAAATATTCAAAAAACAAATTCCATAATTCATGATTCATAATTTCTAATTCTTTATTCATAATCATTCCCTGCGGCACAAACAAAAACGATCCCCTCCTCGCCTTCACTTTTATAACCAGCGCCACCGCCCTTAAATTATCATCTTCAAAAATCCCCGCCCTCCAAATCCTCTCTCCCGTATTTTTGTTAAACTCCCCCCAATTCCAAGACTGCAAAAAAGTATTCTCATTTGCCATCACAAAACTTTCCCACTGCGATTTGTCCGTGATTTGTTTGATGGATATGTTGACCATTTTTTAAATCGTGATAGAATTGAATTAAAGAAAATATAAAGGGAAATGATAACAATATGAAAACAAAAAAAATAAAAAATGCGATCAAATTCGCGGCCATCAGCCTAATTGCCGCCAGTATGATTCTTTCTTTGGTCTTGCCTATATTTTTATAGCGCTGTTTATAATATAGCACATTTTCTTAAATTATGAAACCGCAATAATTCATATAAACATTGCTGCTGGCTCCATTGTGGCATCAGCCCTGTGGAGCCTTAATGCAAAAATTCATTTCAAAAATCCCGGATAAATTTCATCCGGGGTTTTTGCGAGGAAGTTTATGCTTAATACCTGATACTAAATACTTTATGAACTTTATAACTTTATAACTTTATAAACTTTTAACTAATCCTTACACATCCAAATTTCTCACTTTTTTGGCGTGAGTTTGGATGAATTTTTTTCTCGGTTCAACTTCGTTTCCCATTAAAATGTCAAAAACCTCGTCAGCCTTTTCGGCGTCTTCAATGGAAACTTTTTTCATAATCCTCGTTTTCGGATCCATTGTCGTTTCCCAAAGCTGAGTCGGATTCATTTCTCCGAGGCCTTTATATCTTTGGATAGTTATTCCTTTCATTTCGCCTTCTCCGCCTTCTTGCGCCATAGCTTCCAGCTCTTCCGCGCTCGCATCCTCGTCCGCCGTTTCTTTTATTTCCTTTTTGCCCTTTCTTTCGTCAAGCATTTTTCTGAATTCTTTGACGACCCCGTCTTTTTCTTCTTCCGAAAAAACATACTTGAAAGATTTTCCGGCTTGAATTTTAAACAGCGGCGGCTGGGCGATATAAATATGCCCTTCCGTGATAAGCTGTTCAAAATACCTGTAAAACAAGGTCAAAAGCAATGTCCGAATATGGGCGCCGTCAACATCGGCATCGGTCATAATTATAATTCTGTTATATCTGAGTTTTGTAATATCAAACGATTCGCCCACGCTTGTCCCCATCGCGATTATTAAAGTTTTAATTTCATTTGAAGAAAGCATTCTGTCCAGCCTTGCTCTTTCCACATTCAAAATTTTTCCGCGAAGAGGCAGAATCGCCTGAAAAGATCTGTCCCTGCCCTGCTTCGCGCTTCCGCCGGCGCTGTCTCCCTCCACGATATAAATTTCGCAATTCTCCGATTTTCTGTCCGAACAGTCAGCCAGCTTTCCGGGCAAGGTCATTCCTTCCAGCGCGCCTTTTCTGATAATCGTGTCTCTGGCGGCGCGCGCCGCGACTCTCGCTTTGGCGGTCAAAATGCATTTGCCGAGAATTTCTCTGGCATCGTTCGGATTTTCTTCAAGATATTCATCCAAAGCGACGGACATAACTCCCGCCACGACGGATTTCACATTGGCGTTTCCAAGCTTTGCTTTCGTCTGCCCTTCAAATTGAGGATCTTTGAGCTTGATATTTATAACGACAGTCAAGCCTTCCATAATATCTTCGCCCGTCAAATTCTCATCTTTTTCTTTCAGGTATCCTTTTTTTCTGGCAAACGAATTAAAAGTTCTTGTCAGGGCAGAACGGAACCCGACGACATGCGTTCCGCCGTCAACGGTATGGATGTTGTTCGCAAAAGCGAAAACATGCTCTTTATAGCCATCGTTATATTGCATCGCGATTTCCGTCAAAATTTCCTCGCTTTCTTTTTCCACATAAAACGGAACTTTGTTTTTGACTTCCTTCCCCCTGTTTAAATGCTTCACATAAGAAACAACGCCGCCGTCAAAATAGAATGTATAAGATTTCTTCTTATCTTCTTCTCTTAAGTCTGTTATTTTTATTTTTACTCCTTTTGTAAGATAGGCTTGCTGCCGCATTCTTGAGATAATCTTATCCCAATCGAATTTTATTTCCGCGAATATCTCGGGATCCGCCTGAAAAATTATTGTCGTCCCGGTTTCTTTTGTTTTTCCGGTCGGCTTTACCGGCGACTTCGGCTTTCCCTGCTTGTATTCTTGCGACCAGATTTTTCCCTCTCTTCTCACTTCCGCTTTCATATAAACGCTTAAAGCATTCACCACGCTGATGCCGACTCCGTGAAGTCCGCCGGACACTTTATATCCTTCTCCACCGAACTTTCCTCCGGCGTGCAGAATCGTAAGCACCGTTTCCAAAGTTGATTTTTTGGTCTGCGGATGTTTTTCAACCGGAATTCCCCGGCCGTTATCGGAAACCATAACCATATTATCCTTCCGCAATTCAATCTCAACATTATTGCAATATCCCGCCATTGCTTCGTCAATGGAATTATCAACCACTTCCCAAACCAGATGATGAAGCCCTTCAAGCCCAGTCCCGCCGATATACATTCCCGGCCTTTTCCGCACCGGCGACAAGCCCTCCAAAACCTGAATTTGATTTGCGCCATATTCGGATTTTTTCGCCACAGCTTCTTTGCCCTTTTTACTTGCCTTAACCATAAGTTTCAATAAGTTAATATTTATTATCACTCCACTAGTATATACCAAAAAAGCGAATACTTCAAGAGAGAGGGATAAGTTAGAAAGTTGAAAGTTCATAAAGTTATAAAGTCCATAATATAAATTTTAGATGATACAGACTTTCAACTTTATGAACTTTATGAACTTTTATAACTTATTATTGACAAACCGTAAAAAACATCTATAATGTTGATACAATTAGCCGTTATACATTGCATCCAAAAGGTCGGATAATTAGCGGTATTCTAATCGGGCTATATGTTTTGCAAAACTCTCTCCTCGCTATTATGTAAAAATAATAGCAGCAAAGTCTGTAGTTCGTATCATTTAGAAACTGCTAGTTTCCGGCCTTTTGGATTTTGATTAGCTCTTGTTAAAATAGTCCTATCGTCCTGTCATTTCGAACGCATCGTGAGAAATCTGAGCATGTAGAAATATCTAAAGATTATAGATTTCTCGCGACATGCTCGAAATGACAAATAAATTATTTCAACGAGAACTAATTAAAAAGGAGGAGAAAAGATGAGTTTGTTAATTCGCAAACATCGCGATAACATAAAGCTAGAAGAAGCAAAGAAAGAGATAGAGAAGAAAAAAAGAGAGGAGAAAAAAGAAAAGATAAAATCAAATTCAGAAAAATTTATTGGAGAAATAGAAAAGCAACAAAATATGGACAACGAAATAATTTATCTAAAAACTTTTTGGAAAATTTTGATTTCTTTATATGAGATAGGCTTATATAAAAAGTTTCTTCAAAAAGCTAATGATAATGATCAAACATTATTATTGGCTGAAATAAATTATAATCAAGAAATAATAATAAATCTCTTCAACAAAAGAGATTTAATTTTTTATCTGTTGCTTTGTCGCGTTTTTGTGTATAATGGAAATAATAAGGGAACCGCCGGATTAAATAATTAAAAAAATTGGAATGTATAAAAAATCAAAACTGGCTAATGGCGTAAGGGTTATTTTGGCGCCGATGAAATCAACAAAAACCGTTACTGTTTTAGTCGTTATCGGAACCGGCTCAAAAAACGAGAACAAAAAGAACAGAGGGATCTCGCATTTTCTGGAGCATATGTTTTTCAAAGGAACCGCGAAACGGCCGACCAAGCTTGATATCGCCAAAGAGCTGGACAGCGTCGGAGGATCGTACAACGCTTTCACGGGAAAAGAACATACCGGATTCTGGGCGAAAGTCGACAGCAAGCATTGCGATTTGGCGTTGGATGTCATTTCCGATATGCTTTTGAATTCAAAATTTACCGCGGAAGACATTGAAGCGGAAAGAGGAACGGTGATTGAAGAGCTGAATATGTTTCTTGATAATCCGCTGATGAGAATTCCGTTTCTTTTCGAAGAAGCCTTATATCCGAATTGCCCTATGGGATGGGACATCGGCGGAACCAAAGAAACTATGCGCTCCGTCCAAAGAAAAGATTTTTTGGATTATTACAAGAAATATTACACAGGCGATAATGTCATTGTCGCAGTCGCGGGAAATTTTGACGAGAAAATAGTAAAGAATAAAATAGGCCGCTATTTCAATTCGGCAAACAAAAATAAATCCAAAAAACAAATCAAAGCTTATGACAAGCAGAAAAACCCGAATGTTTTTCTGAAATACAAAAAAACGGATCAGACGCATTTATGCCTGGGGGCGCGAGGTTATGGCATAAACCACAAAGATATTTACGCGCTGGATATTTTGAGCATTATGCTCGGAGGAAATATGAGCTCCCGCCTTTATATGTCCGTCGTGGAAAAAGGGCTGGCTTATTATATTTATACCTCGCCTGAAAATTATAAAGATGTCGGATATTTGGCGGCGCAGACCGGCGTGAATAATGAAAAGTGCCTTGAAGCCATCAAACTTATTATGGATGAATATAAAAAAATAAAGCGGGAAAAAGCAAGCGCCGAAGAGATACAAAGGGCTAAAGATTATCTGAAAGGGCAGACTGTGATATCTATGGAATCGTCAAGCTCCGTAGCGAATTTTATCGCGGGGCAAGAATTGGGAAGCGGAAAGATTTTGACCTTGGAAGAAAAGTTTGCTAGAATAGACAGAGTCACAGGCGAAGACATCCAAAGAGTGGCGCGAGACATTTTTGTCAATAACAAGCTGAATCTGGCAATCATCGGCCCGTTTAAAAACAAAAAAATATTTGAGAAGATTTTGAAATTTTAACATCTAAAATATTATTATGGAAAATCAAAAACAAACCGTGGATCTGTCGTATGAAAGCATTATAAAATTCTTTATAGTCATTTTTGCTTTGTTCGCAATTGTCTATTTGAAAGGCATAATATTTATAATTTTTATATCAATAATTCTCGCTTTAATTATGAATCCGGCTGTTGACAAGATGCAAAAGAAAAAAATTCCTAGAGTCGCGGGAGCGGCGAGTTTGTTTATGGCGGCGTTCCTTTTTTTCGGATTGCTTAGTTATCTAGTAGCGCCTCCCCTTGCCAAAGAACTCGGCGCTTTGGCTTCCCATTTCCCGACATATATGAAAAATACCGGAATTGATTTCACTGCAATATCTGACCAAAATTTAATTACCGATGGTTCATTTAATTATAATATTTCAGAACCTTTGCAAAATGTCCTGCTTGAAGCAAGCACATCTCTAAAAAATGTAACTTCCAATATTCTCGTTGGTGTTTTGGGATTTTTGGGAGGCCTTCTTTCCGCAGTGCTTATTCTTGTTATATCTTTCTATCTTGTTGTTGAAGAAAATGGAGTTGAAAAATTTGTTCAAGCATTAGTTCCCGTTGAATATAGAAATCAAGCTCTTGGGATTATAAAAAAAATTGAAGTTAAGCTTGGAAAATGGTTTATGGGACAAATGTTTTTGGGTTTTATTATTGGCTTTGTGACATTTATAGGATTGTCTATAATTGGCGTTCCTTATGCTCTAGTTTTAGGAATAATCGCTGGTGTTCTGGAATTAATTCCATATATAGGTCCAGCCTTGTCCGCAATACCAGCTATTGCCATCGCTTTTACAATTTCTCCTTTTCTTGCCGCCGCCACTTTGATTTTATATTTTTTCATCCAGCAATTTGAAAATTATTTGATTGTTCCCAAGGTTATGGAAAAATCGGTCGGCCTTCATCCCGTTATAATTATAATCGCTATGCTAATCGGCGGACAATTCGCCGGGATTATGGGAATTATCCTGGCCATTCCGGTCACCACGATTGCTTCAATTGTTCTGGGGGATTTTTACAGTCACAAGGAGAAAGATAGTGAAAGAACACAATAAAACATTACCGATTTCGCAACTACTCGCCTTTTTTGTCATTTCGAGCGATTAGCGAGAAATCTATAAACTTTAGATATTTCTATAACGCTTAGATTTCTCACGAGGCGTTCGAAATGACAGATTTTTAGGATAAATGTTTTTTAGAGTAGTTGAGTAGTTGCCCAATCTCTAATTTCCAATTTCTAATTTATGCCAAACTTATACATCATCGCCACGCCGATCGGAAATCTGGAAGACATAACCCTCAGAGCATTGAGGGTTTTAAGAGAGGCGGATTTGATTTTGTGCGAGGATACAAGGCAGACAAAAAAATTATTAAACAGGTATGAAATTCAAACGCCGATGATGAGCTATCATCAGCACAGCAAGCTGGATAAGATTAATAGAATAATTGGTTTGATAAACGAAGGAAAAAATTTGGCGCTGGTGAGCGACGCCGGCACTCCCGGAATTTCCGATCCGGGAAATTTGCTGATTAGGCATTTGGTTGATAATAATGTTGATGTAAAAATAATCCCTATTCCCGGCGCTTCCGCGGTCATTTCCGCGCTCAGCGTTTCCGGATTTCCAACGGACAATTTTATTTTCCTCGGATTTGTCCCGCACAAAAAAGGAAGGCAGACTTTCTTTGAAAATTTATCCAAAGAAAAAAGAACCGCCGTTTTTTACGAATCTTGCCACAGGATTATGAAAACCTTGGACAGTTTGCAAAAATATCTCCCCGATCGTGAAATAGCCATTTGCCGGGAACTTACAAAAATCTATGAAACGATTTACAGGGGAAAACCGGAAGATGTGGCAAAAAAAATAATCCCTGACCAAGTCAAGGGAGAGTTTGTTGTTGTTGTTCATTAAATTATTTTATCAACCCCTTTTTTTGTGGTTTTATAGCAAGTATTCTTAATGTATACAGAATATTCACTTCTTTTTATTTTATTTTTTTCATCAGACACCTCAATGCATTCTACTAAACCATCTTCTTCTAACTGATTTATTACGGGTCCAATATTTTTATAGGTCGCCTTTAGCTCGTTTCTAATTGTGGCTAAAGATTTACATTCTCTGCAAATCTCTAAAATCTTTATAGCCAGCGGATCCATTTCTGGCTTTTTCCTTATTTTCTTCATAAAAATCCCTCCCGATTATTTGTAGTTTATATCTCAAATTATTTTATGTCAACCCCTAAACAAAAAAAATTCTACATAACCACTTCAATCGCGTATGCCAATGCCGCGCCGCATATTGGGTATGCTTTGGAAATTTTGCAGGCGGATGTTTTGGCGAGGTTCCATAGGTTGCTTGGCGAGGATGTTTTCTTTTTGTCGGGAACAGATGAAAACGGCACAAAAATAAAAAAAACCGCGGAGAAAAATAAAATGGCGCCGCAGGATTTTGTAGATAAAAATTCGGTAAAGTTCAGAGAGTTATTGGACAGGCTTAATGTTTCCAATGACGATTTTATCAGAACTACCGATCAAATCCGCCATTGGCCGGCGGCGCAAAAAATTTGGAAGAAGCTTGTTGAAGCGGGAGATATTTATAAATCAAATTATGAAGGATATTATTGCGTTGGCTGCGAGGAATATATCACTGAAAAAGATTTGATTAATGGCAATTGCCCAAATCATCAAAAAGCGCCAGAGAAAATCAAGGAAGAAAATTATTTTTTTAAGCTTTCTAAATATTCGGACAAAATTCAAAAACTCATAGAATCCGACGAATTGAAAATTGTTCCGGAGTCCAGAAAAAATGAGATACTTAATGTTGTTAAAATCGGCTTGAAAGACATTAGTTTCTCAAGGTCCAAAACCGTTTTAGATTGGGGCGTGCCGGTTCCAGACGACGAAACTCAGACAATGTATGTTTGGTGCGACGCCCTTACAAATTATATTTCCGCGCTGGGTTATGGAGATAATCCAGACTATGCGAAAAATAAAAATCCTGTCATTTCGAGCATCAGCGAGAAATCTAAAATCGCAGATATTTCTAAAAATTCAGATTTCTCGCGAGGGCTCGAAATGACAATTCCTAAACAGTCTGATAATCAAGTTAATTTCCAAAAATACTGGCCAGCAGACATCCATTTAATCGGAAAAGATATTTTGAGATTTCACGCCGCAATTTGGCCGGCGATGCTTTTATCGGCGAAACTGCCTCTCTCTAAAAAAATATTCGTCCACGGATTTATAACTTCCGGCGGGCAAAAAATGAGCAAGTCCATCGGCAATGTTGTTGATCCGTTTGAAGTTGTTAATAAATATAAAAGCGTTGACGCTTTGCGATATTTTCTCCTCAAAGAAATTCCCTCCGGC
Source organism: uncultured Candidatus Saccharibacteria bacterium (assembly GCA_964412905.1). Classification (GTDB taxonomy): domain Bacteria; phylum Patescibacteriota; class Minisyncoccia; order JAHIHE01; family JAGLIN01; genus CAYPQL01. The sequence goes on along the minus strand of CAYPQL010000002.1, from coordinate 8,928 downwards.
GGAGACGGCGATTTTTCCTACGAAAGATTTGAGGAAATCTATCAAGCAGATCTGGCGAACGGGCTGGGGAATTTAACGGCAAGGGTTTTGGCGATGGCGGAGAAAATAGAAATTGGAAATTGGAAATTGGAAATTGGAAATTTAGAATTTGAGACTACAATTAAAAATGCTTGGCTGGATTATGAAAAGTCCTTAAATAATTTCAAACTAAACGAGGCTTTGGAAATGACAAGAAAATTTATGAGCAGTTGCGATGAATATATTGAAAAAAATAAGCCGTGGCAGATGGAAGGGGAAGATAAAGCGAAAGTGATTTATAATTTGCTAGAAAGCTTGCGCCATATCGCATGGATGATTCGCCCGTTTATGCCCGAAACTTCGGATAAAATATTTACGCAATTGTTTGCGGACGGAAAAGAAAGGGCTGTAGAATTATCTAAAACTTTAACCGAAGCGCAAAAATGGGGCGGATTGAAACATGGCGCGAAAATAAAAAAAGGCGAGAGCTTGTTCCCGCGCTTAATTTGATATGCCTATTGTTAGCGTAATAATAGCGCACGCTATGAGCGTCGCCATTATCAAGTACCATCTCCTGTGCCACTTGATATCAATGCGCAGTTCAAACCACCACCATCCCAAATCATTAGCTAAACTCATTGTATTCACCTCCTTATTTCTTTTATTATCATTGTATCACAAAGCGGTAAAAAAACAACCCTAAATTGATTAAAATAGAATTGTGATAGACACACACGCCCACATAGACTTTAAAGAATTTGACAAAGATCGCGAGGAAGTTATCGCGAGATATTTTGATGGTGGCGGAGAAAAAATGATCAATATCGGATGCGATTTAAATTCCAGCGCAAGAAGCTGCGAGCTTGCCACGAAGTATGAAAATATTTTTGCTTCCGCGGGGATTCATCCTCACGACGCGGACACGGTCAATGAGCATAGCCTGAAAAAAATAGAAGAGCTTGCGGATCATTACAAAGTCATCGCTGTCGGAGAAATAGGTTTGGATTATTTTCGCAATTTATCTCCACAAGAAAAACAAATTGAAGCATTCAGATTGCAATTGGAATTGGCGGATAATCACAATATGCCGATCATACTTCATTGCCGAGACGCTTATAATGATATGCTTGATATTTTGAAAAGTTATAAAACTTCCGATTGGAGAGGAGTTATACATTGTTTCTGCGCCAGCTGGCTCATTGCCAAAGAATTTTTAGATTTAGGATTTTATATCGGCTTCACGGGAATTGTCACTTATTATAAAGACAAAATGGAATTCAACGGAGAGCCTGAAATTTATAAAGTTATAAAAAATACGCCTCTTGATAAAATGCTTATTGAAACAGACTGCCCTTATCTTGCTCCCATTCCCAAGCGCGGAGAGCGAAACGAGCCTTTGTTTGTAAAATATGTCGCTGAAAAAATAGCTGGGGTTAGAAAAACCGACTTTGAAAAAATAGAAAAAGCAACGAGCGAAAATGCAAAGAGATTGTTTGGAATATGAATTCATTTTAATATTTTAATTTTTAATTTAAAAATTATGAGTATGGAAAATCCAAAAAAGAATGAGAGCAATCTTCCAAGCGAAGTGGTTTTAGCGGCTCATTTTCTTGAGGAACAAAAAAAACAAGAAATGTTAGAAGAATTGAAATTGAATAATCCAGAATTGCAAATAATAGAACCTCCTGAAAGCGAAGGCAAGATTATTGCCTCTAAGCCTGAGCTTAAACCTGAACCTAAAGAAAACTCTGTTAAAAATGTTAAAGAAGTTTAATAAAAATTATATCTATGCAAAAATACAATCCGAAGAAAATTGAGAAAAAGTGGCAGAAGGAATGGGATAGGAGCGGGATTTATAGTGCTGAGGATTTTTCAAAAAAGCCGAAGTATTATTGCCTAATTGAATTCCCCTACCCTTCTGGCGCGGGGCTTCATGTGGGGCATTTGCGAAGCCATATCGCCATTGATATTGTCGCGCGGAAAAAGCGAATGAGCGGATATAATGTGATGTATCCGATCGGCTGGGACGCTTTCGGATTGCCGACGGAGAATTTCGCGATTAAGACAAAGACGCACCCCAGAATCGTCACAAAAAACAATGTCAAAAATTTCACTCGCCAGATCAAAAGCTACGGCCCGAGTTTTGATTGGTCGCGGGAAATAAACACCACTGATCCTGAATATTACAAGTGGACGCAGTGGATTTTTTTGAAATTATTCAATAGTTTTTATGATGAGAAACTGGATAAAGCGCGGCCGATTGAAGAGTTGGAAATTCCGAAAGATTTAGAAAAAGACAAGGAGCTTAGCTCCGAAGCCTCGGAGTTGAGCTCCGTAAATAAATATATTGACGAGCGCAGATTAGCCTATGAAGCCAGGATGTCTATAAACTGGTGCCCAAGCTGCAAAATCGGATTAGCCAATGAAGAAGTTGTCGGGGGCGAATGTGAAAGGTGCCATGCTAAAGCGGAGAAAAAAACAATGAAGCAATGGATGCTCCGCATCACAAAATACGCGGACAGACTAATTAAAGATTTGGATACGGTTGATTATTTGGATAAAATCAAAACACAACAAGTTAATTGGATTGGCAAATCGGAAGGAGCGGTGATAAAATTCCAAATATCAAATTCCAAATATCAAATAAATTCAAAATTCAAAATTCAAAATTCAAAATTCTTCGTAGAAGTATTTACCACCCGTCCGGATACTTTATTCGGTTGCACTTATATGGTTATTTCTCCGGAACACGAGCTAATTACAAATTACAAATTACAAATTACAAATTACGATGAAGTTGAAAAGTATATTGAGCAGGCGAAAAACAAATCCGACTTGGACAGAACTGATTTGGCGAAAGAAAAAACGGGAGTGGAATTGAAAGGAATTAAGGCAACTAATCCCGCAAGCGGAGAAGAAATTCCAGTCTGGGTCGCGGATTATGTTTTAGCGAGTTACGGCACTGGCGCGATTATGGCCGTGCCGGCGCATGATGAAAGAGATTGGGAGTTTGCGAGGAAGTATAATTTGTAATTTGTACAAGTTGTAGCGCCATTATTCATTGGTGAAGGAAAAAATAAAATTAGAAAAGATAAAGAAAATACAGAAAGAAAAGTCGTGGATGTTATAATAAAACACTGGAATAAAGATGAGTATTTCTGTTTAGATTGGAGTAAAAGCAAGAATGATTGGAAAACTTTTATTGTTGGCGGCATTGAAAAAGGAGAAACTGCGGAAGAAGCGGCTATTAGAGAATCAAAAGAAGAATCCGGCTATCAAAATATGCGCGTCGTGAGAAAAATTGGAAATACAATTCACAGTCGTTTTTTTGCAGCGCATAAAGATGTAAATCGCCATGATTTAGAAAGAAATTGCATTTATATTGAATTATTGGACGATAGTTTTGTTGAGCCAAAAAAAGAAGAGATAAAAAACCACGACGGGCTTTGGATAAAAAAAGATGAAGTAAATAATTTTTTAAATCTGCAAGAATTAAAAATTTTCTGGGATGCGTTTTTAAATGGCGAAAAAGCATTAACAGAAAATGGTGTTGCCATAAATTCTGGGAAATTCGACGGATTAACAACACAAGAATTTAAAGAACAAATCACCGACTGGCTCTCCAAAGACAACCTCGGCAAAAAAGCTGTAAATTACAAGCTCCGTGATTGGGTCTTTTCTCGTCAGCATTATTGGGGCGAGCCGATTCCGATTGTGAAATGCGAGAATTGCGGATTGAAAGATTTAAAAATTAAAAACGAATTGAGTTTTTATGATCAGAATATATGGAAACAAATCATAGAGAACAAGAAAACCATAGAAACCAGAGCTTTGAATCCTGAGGAAAAAAATAAATACTTTGGAAATATTAAAATTGGAGATTTCGTCAAGTTTAACAATAAAAATACCGGAGAATTTGAAATCGTCAAAATCAATAAAGTCTATAATTTCAAAAATTTAGAAGAGCTTTATAAAGAAAAAAGTTTAATAAAAAATATTATTCCAGAAATAAAAATTAAAAGTTTTGATGATTTTAAAAAATGTTTTAGCTTTACGAAAGACTATCTTAGTAGAATTGAAAAAAACGGGCTTGTCGGCTGGGAGTTTGAAATAGTAAACACGGAAAAAAACATTCCCCTTTCCGAAAAAGATTTGCCGCTGGAGCTTCCGAATGTTAAAAATTACGAGCCGACGGATACTGGAGAGTCTCCGCTCGCTAATATTAAAAAATGGGTGAATGTGAAATGTCCTGTTTGTAAAAATGACGCCAAACGAGAAACGGACACGATGCCGAATTGGGCAGGATCAAGCTGGTATTACCTCGCATACGCAATGCAAAAAATTCAAAATTCAAAATTCAAAATTCAAAATTCAAAAAAGTTAATAGACTATTGGATGCCCGTTGATTTGTATAACGGCGGAATGGAACACACCACTTTGCATTTGCTATATTCCAGATTTTGGCACAAGTTTTTGTTTGATCTCGGCTATGTAAACACAGCCGAACCTTACGCGAAAAGACGATCGCACGGAATGATTTTGGCGGAAGACGGGCAAAAAATGAGCAAGTCTCGCGGCAATGTCGTCAACCCGGACGATGTCATAAAAAAATATGGCGCCGACACTTTGCGTCTTTATGAAATGTTTATGGGACCTTACGGCGACGCGATCCCGTGGTCAACAACTAGTTTAGTCGGAATGAATAGGTTTTTGGAAAGGATATGGAATTTGAATGTCAAATGTCAAATGTCAAATGTCAAATCAATATCAAATATCCAATGTCAAAATTCCAAATTAGAATCATTATTGCACAAGACAATCAAAAAAGTCACAGAAGATATTGAAAACCTCAAATTCAATACCGCCCTATCCGCCTTGATGATTTTGCTTAATGAAATGTCCGCCTATGGCGGATCCGCCGAAGGCGGAGAAAAAACCAATTTATCCAAAATTCATTATTCAAAATTCTTAATTCTAATTTCTCCTTTCGCCCCGCACATCACGGAAGAAATTTGGGAAGCGCTGGGAAATAAAGAAAGCATTCATTTGCAAAAATGGCCTGAATATAATCCGGAATTAGCCAAAGAAAAAGAAATAATTTTAGTAGTCCAAATCAACGGCAAACTCCGCGATCAAATCAAGGTTATGGCGGATATTTCCGAAACCGACGCCAAAAAACTCGCCCTTGAAAGCGAGAAAGTAAAAAAATGGATTGAAGGGAAAGAAATTAAGAAAGTGATATTTGTGAAAGGGAGGCTGGTTAATATTGTGGTTTAGTTTGAATCGCAGAATGTACTTTGAATTACAAAATGCTTTTTTGTCATCCTGAATTTATTTCAGGATCTTTCGCCTGCTACATCTATGCTTGTAAAACAAACAATAGCAAAACCTATCACGAAACAGATTCTGAAACAAGTTCAGAATGACAAAATATGGCAAACGCATAAGTCCTATAATCCAAATCAATGAGCATAAAAAGCGTAATTCGCAGTTTCGTAAAACTTATTTTCTACTTGAGCCTCATAGTTTTTATCGCTTCATATTTCCAAATTGAAAAGCTTCCGGATAAATCAGAGATGCTTGAGGAGCTGAAAAAAGATCCGATCCAGACGCAGACGGATAAAAAAGAGTTTGAAATAGAAAAAAACGGAATTGTTTATATCATAAAACCGCTTTATAACTATGAGCTTAATGGAATGATTGTTTCCTATCATCACAGCTCCAGCTTGCTTGATTATTATCACGAGAAATGGAAGGACTATTTGAATATCAAAGACATTTGCGTGATTTGGGACAAGAACATAGAAACTGGAATATATAAAAAATTGAAATTTAGCAACGGGAGCTTTACTTGCTATGTGAATTCCAAACCGAATATAACAAGAGATGACTGGTCAAAATATAACAGCGCGAATCTTTCCAATAATCACCTTTTGTCGAACAGCGAAGAAATAAATAAAAAAATATTAAGCGTGAAAAGAGGAGACCAAATTTATCTCAAGGGATATTTGGTTGAATATTCAATAAAAAATGAGGATTTCAAAAGAGGAAGCAGCACGACAAGAACCGATTCTGGAGACAGAGCTTGCGAGACAATTTTCATTGAAGACTTTCAGATTTTGAAAAGCGCGAATTATCCATGGAGAGATGCTTATGACATATCAAAATATTTATTGATCGGAAGTTTTATTTTCCTAACAATTCTATTTTTCAAAAGCTGAATATATTTTGAATTATAAAATCCCCTCCTTTTCAAGGAGGAGCAGGGGTGGTTGTAAGTGCGGGATAATTTAAAGCTTTGTCGCGGGAGCGGGTTTGCAACCCGTTCTTTTTGTTTTGAAGTATAAGATAATCCTATGCGCGCAAGAAACATTCAGAAACTGGTTACAAACCAGTTCCCGCACTAAGCATCAAATTTCCGCTAAAGAATTTTAATATTACGGAGTCCTGACGAAAGTCAGGAAGGAGCATCACAGGTTTAAATCCGGACAAAACTTCCTTACTTTCGTAAGGACTCCGATTTGCGTTTTGCGTCTGCGCCACGAGGCATAATTTATTTTGAAAACTCGCGACGCTAAAGCATCGCGCGCCCTCAGCTGAAGCCACATAGAAAAAATCAAAAACCCCGCTTAAAAAAGCGGAGCTGGTTTTTTGAAAAAAAGAAAATTTTATACTGTTACTTTTGGCCTAGAAGCCGATTGCTCTTCTTTCTTTTTTATATTTTTTGTCTTCTTGTTTATCATATCGCCTACAGACAGCTTCAAATCGTCAGTGTCTTTATAATATTTTCTTAATTCGGATAATTTATCCATCTTTTTGTCTTTAATCATATCTTCTATAAAAATCGCGAATGGACGATATTCAAATTCACTTTCTGCTATTTCGAAAAAAAACTTCTTTTCATCTTGATTAAGATTTTTAGAAATATACTTTTTAACATTTTCTATAAGATTTTCTCGCCGCTCATTCCAGCCATCATTTTCTTTTTCCTTGCCTTTTTTACTTCCCCCTCCGCCTACTATCATTGGCTCATCTGGCGGTTTTTTGTCTTGATCTTTCTTATCTTTTTTTTCTCCCTTAACCTCCTCATACGCCACTTTCACAACAGCCATAAAATCTTTTGTTTTAATACCTTCAATTTCTTCATACTTTATGCCTATATCTTTCATATAGTTATCAAACCATTCTTTAGTAAAAACATCGCCAAACAATCTTTCATCTTTGGAAAAGCTATTTGCAAGACCCCCTATTTTCCAAAAGGCTTCCTCGTCATTTTTCTTTATTTTCTCTAATCCTTTTTTAATTCCTTCTTTCGTCTGCTCATCTATTTTCACAGGCTCTACTTCATTCTCATCAATCTTTTGCTCTTTCCCTTCCTTCCCGCTCCCGCTTCCAAAAAAATCTACTTTTGTTTTCACGCCTTTTTCTTTTTTCTCTTCTTTCGCTTTTTTTTCAGCTAAAACACTAATGGGATTAAAAACAATAACCCCATCTTTTTTAACTTCAGTAGCGCTAATTAATCCCGTGTCTGGCGATCCAACAAAACTAATATTAGACGCGCAAGAATTAACAGCAAAGAGAGCACTCGATCTAAACTCAAACTCCGAACTATAATCAAGGCCAAAGTCGCCTCCTCCTACATTTGAAAATATAGGCCCATAACCTTTGGGATGAGTGTGTCCCATTCCCACCTTAAATTTTCCATTTTTGCCATTGAATAAATTCTTATTCTTATTTTCCCCATTCCACCAAGCAGCAAATGTCTCCCCATTTTTTGCCTTAGCTGTAAGAGGACTCAATTCCGCTGAGCCATATGATTTAGCTTCACCTATAAATATCTTTACAATACGCTTATTCTCTGCGTCTTCGACAAAAAAGAATGGGACTTCTTTATTTTCTTTGATGGCATATTGTGCGACCAATTCATTATAATCTTTAATAACTTCTTCGTCTATTACAACCGGTTTATTTGAAGTTTCAATCTTAAGTTTTGGATGAGCTCTCCATTCTTTTTTTATTTCATTCTCATCCATTTTTTTCACAATTTCATAAGCATCAGATAAATTATACTTATCTAATATTCCTTCATTTTCTCTCTCTTTTTTTGGTTCTGATTTTTCATTTCGTGAAACTTTCGGCTCTAAATCTTCCTTGGACGGTCTTCGACCTCTGCGAGGAATATCTTTTCTAACAGGTTCTCCTACCTCAAGTCCATCATCGCCCACGCCTTCCATCCTATCCGCAATCTCAATAGCCTTCGCATAAAACTTATCAAGGACGGCTTTATTTTCTTTGCTGAAACTCGACTTTTCAATAAAAGCTCTCTGTTCATTGAAATATGTTTTAACTTGATCATATTCCCCGCTTTCTAAATATTCCATCATTTTATTTAGATCTTTTTCTGAATCTTCTTTGATAATCTTCAAGCCCAATATGGATGTTAAAATCTCTTTAACGCCATCAATATCATTCGCGCTCCCAATTTTTTCAATCAGCTCTTTTTTCGCTTTCGCTTTTTCATCCGCAGGCTTTTCCTGCTCCCCTGCCTTTCCTCCGCCAAAAAATCCTTTTATTTTATCCATAACCCCCTTCTTTTTGTCGGTCGTTGGAACCGCTCCTTCCGTAACTACTCTCGCTGGAATATCAATAGTTTCTCCCTGAACATTTTCGGGCTTTCCGCTTCCAAAAAGTTTATTACTTAATCCTTTGATAAAATTACCAATTTTTCCCTCGCTTCCAACAGCGCCAGAAAATCTATCAGCCGACATCACCATCCCGGGAGTTATTTTTCCCTCTCTTATATCTTGATCGATTAACACTTCTTGAGCTTTCTTCAGAGCATCAAGCTGTTTATTAAGATGGTTCTTCCGACATTTCTATGGGTATAAATTAAGTTTGCCGCAGTGGAAT
>CAYPQL010000001.1:33583-49521 GCA_964412905.1 uncultured Candidatus Saccharibacteria bacterium | reverse complement strand
GGCGCGGCGAATAACTGATGTTGTTGATAATGCTTTTGTTGCATTTGATTTAGCTCAAGTTTTTATTGGAGAATGTGAAAAATATAAAAATCAGAAAAAGTTATTAATGAATAGTGGATTTATTACCCAAGAAATTATCAAAAAATTATCATACGATAAAATTGAACAAGAAAAATTAATGTTTAATTTATTGATTGATGGCAAAAAATTAGTGTTAGCTATTTCCGAAGATGAAAATGTCGGTTATTTGTTGCCAAAAGAAAATGAAATATATCCAGAAGGAGTTGAAACATATAGATCAAATCTTTTTGAAAAATCCGACATACTATCAATGAATACATTAGAAAGAAAGGTGGCTAATTTAATTGACAGCAAAGAAAGTGTTATTTGGTGGGTTCGGAATATAGCGACAAATAAAGATTGGTATGCGATTCGTGGTTGGAAAAGGGGTAAAATCCGCCCTGACTTTATAGTCGCCAAAAAAAATAAAAATAATTCTCTGGAGCTTGTTTATGTAATTGAAAGTAAAGGCGAGCATTTGATTGATAATCCTGACACACAATATAAAAAAAGCGTTTTTGATAAAATTAACAGGACAACAATTGAAGCATTAAATTTCAATCTGATTCAGTTTAAACTAAATAAAAACTTCCAATTTGAATTAATTGAACAAGGAAAAGAAGATGTTAATATTAATAAATTTTTTAATCTATAATTAAGTAAAATGGAAATTTCCCAAGAGCAAAAAAATATAATAGATAGCAATTCTCACAAAAAAGTTGTTGTGTCTGGTCCCGGAACTGGGAAAACCACAGTTATTATAAGTTTATTAAAAAAATTATTAGATACAAAAACTGACCCTAGTAAAGTGCAAATTTTAACTTTTACAAAATCAAACACAAGCGATTTTTTAAAAAAAATAAAAGAAAATATTTCAGGAGATATTTTACCAAGAGTAGACAATCTCCATTCATTTGCTTTGCAAGAGTTACTTAAAAATAAAGTAGTTTTGGGAAATATTGCGGATGATGCAGATGAAATTTTAATAAAACAAGATTTGAAAAATTTATTAAATATCAAAAAGGATAGGATAAAGGAATTATTTAAAAAACTTTTTGCTGGCTGGGAAAACCTTAATGCAGAAAAAAAAGAATGGGAAAGCACTTTTTCACCAGATGCGCCAGCCTTCCTTGGCGCGCTGAGAGAGCATCAAAACATAATGCAATATATTTTGCGTGGAGAATTGGTATACAGATATAAAATTTTTCTTGAAACAAACATTGATTATAAGCCAGAATTAGAATATTTAATTGTAGATGAATATCAAGATTTAAACCCCTGCGATCAAAGGGTAATTAAACTAATAGAGGAACGATCGGGGTGTAAAATATTTTTAGCTGGCGATGATGATCAAAGCATTTATAGTTTTAGAAACGCAGATCCAAATGGAATAAAAATTGACTTTCTTAAAAAAGTTTATAGCGATATAGAGGAGTTTAAGTTAGTTGAATGTTTTAGATGTGATAAGAAAATTCTTGATTTATCTCAAACTGTAATTTCTCAAGATTTTAATCGTATTCCAAAAGAGTTAAAATCAAAATCAACCAATGATGGTGTTATTAAAATATACTCTTTTAAAAATCAATACGAAGAAGCTCAAAAACTAGCACAATTTAGTCAGTTTTTAATTCAAAAGAAGGGTATCAAGCCTGTAGATATTCTGTTTTTGTTGCGTATTGATTTTAGAAAATGTTTTTCAAAACTAATAATTGAGGAACACAAAAAACTAGAACTTAATATTAAACATAACGACTTAGAATCTTCTTTTAAGTCCGAATATGGTCAATACCTATTAGCTTGTATTAAATTATTAGTTGATGAGAACAAATCTTTAGCTGTTCGTACAATTTTAGAATACACAAGAGGGGTTGGCAAAGAAACATATAAAGAAGCATACAAGAAGGCAAAAAAATCACACTCTAATTTTTTTGATGCATCAAAGCAAATAAATAAAAAAATAGCGCAAGATTTTTTAAATAAACTACAAACTATAAACGAAAGCAATAAAGAAAAAGACATTAAAGATCAGCTGTATTCAATAATAGAAATTGTGCCAGCTTATATAACTGACGGAAAAAATGATGTTATTAATGATTTGAATGAAATATTAAATCTCAATAAAGAAATTTCTTCACTAAAAGACATTCTTAGTTTGGTACATGGTCTTATAGATAGCAGCGAAGCTGTAATTGATCCAAATGCTATTAATATTATGACTATGCATAAAGCAAAAGGACTATCATCGAAAGTGATTATTATACCTGCGATAGATGATGAGATATATAATATTGATTGCAATGACGAAGAAGAGCGAAGGTTGCTTTATGTTTCTTTGACAAGAGCAAAAAATATTTTGATTTTAAGTTTTTGTAAAAATAGAAATGGCCAGCAATCTTTTACTGGTGCCGGTGCAAACTTGAGAGGAAAAGCTAGAAGTGTCTCAAGATTTCTTAGAGACATTCTTTCTCCTCTCGGTATTAAAATTGGAAACGGATCAACGCTATTCACAAAATAATTTTACCTTTAAAAAGTGATAACCCCCACTTCACACTTGTATAGAACTGTGCAACTTTGCCCCCTATTGCTAGGCGTTTTCATTTGTTTTATAATGTAAATGTGCAACTTATTGCGCGATAAAAACTAAAAGTGAAGCATGATAAAACAACAAATGCGCGCTTCGGCTTATCACTTGAAGCCGGCGGAAATCAAGAAGCTTATCATCGCGGCCTTGAATTTCCGGAAAAAATTAAGCGGATTGGCGCTAACTTTGATAATTTTCAATCATTAACAATATAAAAACTTATGGATATTTTTAAAAAGAAAATGTTTGTCTTGCTCGTTTTGTTTGCCGTCGTTTTAATCTTTTCTTTTTTCGCGCTTTCGCGGGAAGAAAATAAAAACTGGCCGGCGGATCAGCAAGGCGGGCAAAGCCGGATTATTCTTTTCTACGGCGAAGGCTGTCCGCATTGCGCCAAAGTGGAGGAATACATCAAGCAAAATCAGATAGAAAATAAAATTTCATTTGCTCAAAAAGAAGTCTATTATAATAAAAATAATGCCGACGAAATGGCTGGTAAGGCGAAAATTTGCGGATTGCCAGACGGTTCAATCGGCGTGCCGTTTTTATGGGACGGAGAAAAATGCCTGATCGGCGATCAAGATATCATTGATTTTTTTAAGCAGAATAAAGGCGAATAAAGGCGGCTTGGCAGCCGATAATTATTAGGAAAGCGATTAAAATTATTAAAATTTAAAACTCTTACTTATGATGAAAGAAAATTTAATTTTAGAAGTCAAAAATTTGAATGTTATTTTGGACGGAGAAAAGGTTATAGAAAACTTGTCTTTTCAAGCCGCGCAAGGAGAAATTTTAACCATTTTAGGCCCCAACGGCGCCGGCAAGACCGTGCTTTTAAGAGCGCTTTTGGGTTTTTTGCCGCATAAAGGAGAAATTATATGGCATCAAAAACCGAAGGTCGGCTATTTGCCGCAAGGATTAAATCAAATGAAAGTCAAAGATTTTCCGTTGACTGTGCAAGATTTCTTTGCTTTAAAAAATCCTATTCCGGCGCAAAAAGAAACGGAACAGTTTTTACAGTTAGTCGGACTGGAAAAAGATATTCTTCACAAAAAAGCCGGCAGTTTGTCCGGCGGGCAGTTCCAAAGAATGCTGGTGGCATGGGCGCTGATTTCTCACCCTCAAATTATATTTTTTGACGAGCCGACAACAGGGATAGACATCGGCGGAGGAGAGACTATTTATTCGCTCCTTCGCTCAATTCGAGAAAAAGAAAATTTGACTATTTTTTTAGTAACGCATGATTTGAGCATTGTCTACAAATACTCAACCAATGTGCTGTGCTTGAATCGCAAAGGGTATCATTGCTTTGGCGCGCCCAAAGAAATTTTAAATCCGAAAATGCTGGAACAACTTTTCGGCGCGGAGATTAAATTTTACGAGCATCATTAATTTATAAATAACATTACTATGCCAAGCCAACTTATTCTTACTTTATTAAGCGGAATCTTTATCAGCGGAGTTGCCGGTTATTTGGGAACACTGATGCTTTCCAAAAAAATGTCAGTGGTCGCCGGTCCGCTGGCTCACTTGGCTTTTCCCGGAGTGGCCTTGGCTTTGATTTTCGGATTTGATATTTCATTGGGAGTTTTTCCGTTCGTTCTTGTCGGAGCGATTTTAATCTGGCTTTTGGAAAAAAGAACGAAACTGCCGATGGAAAATCTGGCGGCGATTGTTTTCGCTTCGGGAGTCGGAACGGCTCTTCTTTTTCTGCCGATTGAGGAGGCGGAAGAGGCGCTGGTTGGCAATATCGCGAAAATAACTTTCTGGGAAACGATAATGGTAGTCGTTTTAAGCTCGCTTGTTTTTTACGCGGTGAAGAAATTATATCAAAAAATGATGCTGATGAATGTCCATGAAGACTTGGCGGCCATTGAAGGCGTGGATATACAGCGCTATAACTTGCTTTATTTGTTAAGTATCGCCGTTGTTGTCGCGCTGGGCGTTTATCTGGTGGGAGGATTGATAACCGCCGCTCTTATCGCCATCCCCGCGGCTTCGGCAAAAAACATCAGCCAAAATTTGCGTTCGTATAAAATGTGGGCGATTACTTTTGGAATTATCTCGGCGATTGCCGGAATTCTCATCGCTCAATTTGCCGATCTCCCGGCCGGTCCCATGGTCGTCGTTTCCGGCGCGGCGATTTTTTTCATTTCAGTCATTTTCCGCAAGAAATTATTTTAAATGTTAAATCAAAACAAAAAGAACTGTCCTTATCGATAAGGACAGTTCTTTTTAAACTAGGCGGCGTTGAAATTCCTTAACGATAAATTTGACACTAATTTTTCTTTCGCCTATAATATCAATATAAATTGATTAAGTTTAAATTTTATGAAGCCGAATTGCTGTAAAAATAAATCGGAAAAAAACATAAAACAATCGGCGGAATTTCTAAAAATAATATCCGAAGAAAATCGCTTGAAAATTTTTTGTATTTTGCGGGACGGCGAGAAATGCGTCTGTGAAATATGGCGGTATTTAGATTTGCCCCAAAATCTTGTTTCTCATCATCTTAAAGTATTAAAAGATTTTGATTTGATTTCATCAAAAAAAGAGGGTCTGAAAGTTTTTTATAAATTAAACCAAAAAACTCTGGCAAAGCATACGGAATTATTAAATAAATTTTTTCCGCCAAAGGCGGATCCGCCTCGGGCGGAAAATTCATAAAACATATGGAGAATAAAACTATGCAAATTCAAGTTTTGGGTTCGGGTTGCCCGACCTGCAAACAACTGTTAGAGACTACTCAAAAAATTGTCAAAGAATTAAATATTAATACGGAAATTGAGTATATCACCGATATATCAAAAATGATTGAAATGGGCATAATGACCAGTCCTGCGCTGGCAATTAACGGCAAAGCGGTTTTAACCGGTGGCGGTAAAAGTGAAAGCGACATAAAACAAGTGTTGCAAAATAACTTTATTATAGAAAATAACATTTCGACCGGTTGTTCCTGCGGTGGAAAATGTTAACTTGAAAAATTATATTTACTATGGATATATTCAAACCTATCCAAATATTAGCTGATATTGCCACTTATAACTGGCTCGGAATAACAGATTATTATTGGGGCAACGCAATCAATTTTTTTATCTATGACGCGATAAAAATCGGCTTGCTTTTGATTGTGATAAATTATGCGATGGCCATTACTCGTTATTATTTTCCGGTTGAAAAAATAAGAAACATTTTAACAAGCCGCAATTGGTATGGTTTTGATTATTTTTTGGCCGCTTTACTCGGAGTGATAACTCCTTTCTGTTCTTGTTCTTCAATCCCTTTATTCATTGGTTTTGTTAGCGCCGGAATTCCTTTAGGCGTAACTTTTGCGTTTCTTATCGCTTCGCCGCTGGTAAACGAAGCCTCTCTTTTTATTTTTCCCTCAATTTTCGGACTAAAAATGACATTAGCTTACAACAGTATTGGTATTGTTGTCGCTATGCTGGCGGGCATGATTATTCAAAAGATGAAAATGGACAAGAATGTAAATCCCGATTTCTTAAAATTCAAAACTCAAAAAGAAGCCATTAGAGACAACGGCGGGCAAATAGTTCCGCTTAAAAAAAGATTAAAAATCTGGTGGCGGGACGGTATGTATATTTCAAAAAGCATATTTCCTTATGTTTTAATCGGCGTCGGCCTTGGCGCTTTAATACATGGATTTTTGCCAAAAAATTTTGTTGAAACATATTTATCAACAAAGGCTTGGTGGGCGGTTCCAATGGCGGTTATTCTGGGCTTGCCTCTTTATGCCAATTCGGTAAGCGTGATTCCCGTGGTTGAAGCTATGACCGGCAAGGGCATACCGCTCGGCACATCTCTCGCTTTTATGACCGCTACCGTGACTCTATCAATTCCCGGACTTTTAATTCTTAAAAAGGCTATGAACTGGAAATTATTGTCCGCTTTCATAATCGTCACGTCAATAGGAATTATGTTTATCGGATATTTCTTTAATTATTTTATTTTTTAGATAAAAATATGGACAAAAAAGTTATCATTGGGATTATCACTTTAGCTCTTTTGTGGGTGGTTATTGTAACGGCGAAAAATAATGACCAACAGCCAAATGTAAATGTCGCCGGCGAAACCGCGAACAAAACTCAAGAACAAAACGTAAAAAATTCTGCGGAGAAATTAGAAGTTTTCCTTTTTCACTCCGCACAGCGCTGTGCTTCCTGCATTACTATCGGCAAATTCGCCGGCGAAACAGTTAATGAATATTTTCAATCGGAATTGAAAAATGGAAAAATTGAATTTCGAGAAATTAATATTGACTTGCCTGAAAATAAAGATTTGGCGATTAAATTTCAAGCCGGCGGTTCGTCTTTATTTATTAATGCCATTACTGACGGAAAAGATGATATTAACCAAGACACAAATGTTTGGCGATTATTGAATGATGAAAATCAGTTTAAGAGTTATTTAAAAGATAAATTGAATAACCTTTTAGGCAAATAATATGATAGATTTTATTAACACGCTGATCGACAATTACAATATTCCGCTTTTGACCGCTTTTCTGCTTGGAGTTTTAACATCAATCAGCCCTTGCCCGCTGGCCACAAATATCACTGCAATCGCCTATATTTCCAAAGAAATTAAAACTGTTAAAAATACTTTGCTCAATGGCCTGTTTTATACTTTGGGCCGCGGAATTAGCTATGCTTTTTTGGCAACCCTGATTTATATTGGACTGTCTTCATTTCAGATTTCCAGTATTTTTCAGGGCTGGGGCGATAAAGTTTTAGGTCCTATTTTAATCGTAATCGGTTTAATAATGTTTGGTGTTATAAAAATCAATCTTGGAATCAAAAATAAAAAAATAGAAAAACTTAAAGAGTGGCTGGCAGCTAAAGGATACATCGGCTCTTTGCTTCTAGGAGTTTTATTCGCTTTAACATTCTGCCCTTATAGCGGAGTTTTATTTTTTGGCGTTTTAATTCCGCTGGTTTTGAAGTCGCCCGAAGGCTTGCTGCTCCCGCCTTTATTCGCTCTTGGCACGGGACTGCCAGTCATTATCTTTTCTTTCTTGATTGCTTTTTCAATGCAGAAAGTCAGTCAGGCATTTCAAATTGCGCAAAAAGTTGAAAAAGTTATGAGATACGCGGTCGCTTCAGTGTTTTTAATCGCCGGAGTTTATTATCTGCAGTATTTGGTGAAATATTTAATGAATTTATAACCATGAATCCCGCGCTAGATGTCCCGTGAATTAAGAAATAATTTGACAGAGAAACGGTCGTTTTAGGTGAGTTTAAATTCCGCAACAAAGTTTCAGGCGTTATGATTTATGACTATTTGCCTATAATTAATAATTTTAGAAAAAAAGTGGACAGTGGCGCGGTTATTGATATAATGACAATCAAGAGAGAAGAAAGCATATATTTTTATTTAAAAAAAGTAAAAAATTAAATTATGGACAAGCTAAATAAAAAAATCAAAGTTTATTCCACGCCTGATTGCGCTTATTGCTGGACATTAAAAGAGCTTTTGAAAAAGTATGATATTGAATTTGAAGAGGTTGATATTTTTAGCAACCAAGAAGCTAAAGAGGAAATGATTAAAAGATCCGGACAAAAAGAAGTGCCTGTGTTGGAAGTTGGAGGTCAAATTATTGTCGGATTTGACAAGAAAAAAATATTGGAAGCTTTAGGGATAGATTAATGCTAACAATGTATTCTTACAAGTTAAAACCTGAACTCCTGACATAGAGCTCAGACTTTAGTCTGTAAATTTAAAATAAATCGCATTTATGCATGATTTAATTATTATCGGCGGAGGCCCGGCCGGAATCACGGCTGGAATTTATGCTGCCAGAAAAAAACTTAATACCCTGCTTATTTCCAAAGATTTTGTCGGCCAAGCGGGCAATGCTTTTTGGGTTGAAAATTATACCGGCTTTAAGGAAATCAGGGGACTGGAATTAATGAAAAAGTTTAAAGAGCATCTGGAAAAGTTTAAAATAGACATTGCGGAGTTTGAAGAGGTTGAAGAAATTAAAAAAACAAACCCCGTTAGAGATAAATCTCTGAACGGGGCAAGCAGTTTTTTTGAAGTCCAAACGGATGAAAAAAAATATTCCGCTAAAGCGGTTATTATCGCTTCGGGCAGAGATTCTAAGCCGATGGAAGTGCCTGGAGAAAAAGAGTTTTTGGGCAAAGGAGTTTCTTATTGCGTAACCTGCGATGAGACGATGGTTGAAGGCAAAATTGCGGCGGTGATCGGCGGAGGAAATGTCGGACTGGAAGCAGGGCTGGAATTGGCCGGATTTTGTTCAAAGGTTTATATTTTGGAATTCGCGCCGAAAGTTACGGGAGATGAAATTCTTCAGCAGGCGATTGAGAATGATAAAAAAATCAGCGTTATCGCTAATGCGGATGTCAAGGAAATTAAAGGGGATGATTTTGTCAAAAAAATTGTTTATGAAGACAGAAAATCAAAAAAAATGAATCAGCTTGCCGTTGACGGAATTTTTATAGAAATCGGCGCTGCGCCGTCCGTTGATTTTGCCGGAAATTTAGTAGAATTAAATAAGGCTGGTGAGATTAAAATTAATCCGAGAACTTGCGCGACAAAAACCGATGGATTGTTTGCCGCTGGCGATGTGGCGGATATTAGCGACAAGCAAATTGTTATAGCTTGCGGAGAAGGAGCTAAGGCCGCTTTGTCGGTTTATGAATATTTGAAGAAACTAAAATAAATTTATAAATTTAAGACCTGCGCGCCTAAGAGTTCCAACCTCTCCACGCCTTAAATACAGAGGTTGGATCTCTCGGAACATCAAACGCGTAAATCTTAAAATTAACAAATAAAATTCATGCTTAAAAAAACAGCCAAATTATTCTTATTTTTGTTGATTGCCGGATTAACATTTTCAACAACTTCAGCTTTAGCTCAAGAGAAGATGTCTCCCGATTCTGATAGAGAAGTCAATCTTTACTTTTTTTGGGCGAATGGCTGTCCTCACTGTTCCGATGAAAAGCCGTTCTTGAAAAAATTGGAACAAAAATACAGCAGTCTAACGGTGCATAGCTTTGAAGTTACAAGCAGCAAAGAGAATGTTGATCTATTGAAAAAAGTCGGGAAAGAATTAAACGCTAATGTTTCCGGAGTGCCCTTTACGGTAGTGGGCGACCATTATTTTGCCGGATGGTATGATAAGCAAACCACGGGAGCGGCGATAGAAGAAGCTATCCAATGCGCCTTGCAAAACGGCTGTTATGACACTGTCGGAAATATAATTTCTCCCACAACTTCAGATTCTAGATATCAAGATTTAAAAAAGATTCCTGAAAAAATAAATTTGCCATTTTTAGGAGAGACGGAAATAGAAAATCTTTCTTTGCCGGCTTTAACGATATTGCTTGGCGCTTTGGATGGATTTAATCCGTGCGCTATGTGGGTCCTGCTTTTTTTAATCAGCTTGCTTTTAAAAATAGAAGATAAAAAGAGAAGATGGACTTTAGGATTTGCCTTTATAGTTTCTTCCGCTTTTATTTATTTTCTCTTTATGTCGGCTTGGCTTAATTTGTTTTTATTTTTAGGGTTTGTTTTGTGGGTTAGAATTATTATCGGTCTGGTGGCTTTGGCTGCCGGAGGTTATAATCTAAAAGAATATTTTACCGATAAAGCGGGAAAATGCAAAGTAATCGATGATGAAAAAAAGCGGAAAATTTTTGAAAAATTGAAAAACATAACTCAGGAAAAACGGTTTTGGCTGGCCTTGGTCGGAATTATTCTTCTGGCTTTCGCGGTTAATTTAGTTGAATTGATTTGCTCCGCGGGTTTGCCGGCGGTTTATACTCAAATTCTTGCCTTATCTTCGCTGGAAAAGTGGCAGTACTACGCTTATCTTTCGCTCTACATTTTTATTTTTATGCTTGATGACTTGATTGTCTTTTTTATAGCAATGAAAACTTTGGAAATAACCGGAGCAACGACTAAATATACTCGCGCTTCGCATTTAGTCGGCGGAATTATTATGTTGATTATGGGAATTTTGCTTTTATTCAGGCCGGAATGGCTGATGTTTGGGTAAAGTTTAGCAGAAATAAGTATTAGCTCCATTCTACATGCCAAGGCAGACATGTCCGAGCGGAGTTTTATGAATCATTGATTTATTCCATTTTTGCTGTATTATAAAGAATAGAATATGGAATTTTGAATTTTGAATTTGGAATATCTGTTTTAAGTTTCAGATTCCATATCCTAGATTCTAAATTCCAAATTCAAATCCCCGGGGTGTAGCGCAGAGGCTAGCGCGCAGCGTTCGGGACGCTGAGGCCGCGGGTTCAAGTCCCGCCACCCCGACATATTAACTTAAAACTTATAACGAATTTAGATGTCAGCTCCATAGTCCCGATAGGGCTGTGGAGCTTTTTGTGTGTTAAAAAAAAGTCTCCCCAACTTTCAACTTTACAAACTTTATGAACTTTTAACTTGTGTGTCCTTGAATTATTGCTGGCTTGATGATAATATAAAGAGAAAGAAATAAGAGAATCTATATCTTTCAAAATAAAAAAATGTAGAGATAAAACAATCGGAAAAAATTAATTTTTAAAATAACCATATGAGCTCAGAATTTCCTTATAAAAATTTAGAATCAAACCAAGATATAGGAAAAAAGAATATAAAAAGAATAGAAAAAGAAATTGATCAATTCAAAGAAGCGGTTAAAGCTGATTTTGAAAGCGAAGATTGCGAAAGAATAATGAGCGCGCTGGATTTAATGCTGGATTTGCACTGCGAGCAAGAGGATAGGATGGATGGCAATCCTTATGTAATTCATCCGCTAGAAGTTGCCGATGATTTATTAAACAAGTACAACATAAAAGATCCTGATTTAATCATAGGGGCGTTGCTTCACGATTCAGTTGAAGATCAAGCTTATAAATTGAACGCAAAATTATCAGATGAAGAAGTGGAAATAACAAACGAAGAAGAATTGCGAAATAGCGCTTTTGCTAAAATAGGCGATATTTATGGAGAGAGAGTTGAGAATATGATTAGGGGATTGACGAATCCAAACTTTGGCAAAATAAAGAAAGAGCTGGAAGAACAAGGCATACAAAAAAAGAAAAAGATGTTATACAAAGAACATGTTGAGGAAGCGATAAAAAATCCAGATGTGTTTGTGATAAAACTTTCGGATTTTATGAGAAATGCGGGAAATATTCCCAAAGAAGGACAAAAAAGAAATCATTTTATTGAAAAATATGGTCCAGTAATAAAAAATGTTTTTATTCCAGCTTTTGAAGAAATGTCAGAGTCGCATCCTTTGTATGAAAAAAGAGATGAGATTTTGAAAATACTGAATGATATTTATGAAACTATTTATGAAGCAGACCTGGAAAATATAAATAGCACGAGAAAAGAAAACGAACAGTATTAAGGAAGTAGAAAATCTAGTTCAATAATACTAGGAATTCTTCTTTCTTTTTTTATTGTTTAAATGTCATAAACATCTCTCTGTGGATAACTTCTCTTGACATGGAAATCAGGCGTGCTACTATGTGTGTATAATACACTAAGTAAAAAAACATTATGCCCAAAGCTAAAGACATTAAATCTCCTCAAGTGGCGGTTGATGCGGTGATTTTTACCGTCATTAAAAATAAATTGAATGTTCTTCTCATTAAAATAAAGTATGGCCCTTTCGTTGGTTCTTGGGGCGTGCCGGGCGGAAAAGTCAGGATAGACGAAACTTTGGATGATGCCGCGAAAAGAGAGCTTTTTGAAAAAACCGGGCTGAAAGATGTTTATCTGGAGCAATTATATTCTTTCGGAAAAATGAAAAGAGATCCGAGAGCGAGAATTATCAGCGTGGCATATTTCGCGCTTGTCGACCACAATAAAGTGAATCTTGAAGCGACCGGGAAATATGAGGACATCAAATGGCTGCCTGTGCATAACATTGAAAAACTCGCTTATGATCATAATGAAATTATTGATTACGCTCTGTTCCGGCTAAAGAATAAAATCAAATATACAAATATAGTCTATAGCTTGCTTCCTGAGAAATTTACTTTGAGCGAACTGCAAAAGATTTATGAAATGACTTTGGAAAAGAAATTGGACAAGAGGAATTTCAGGAAGAAAATATTGTCTTCAAAGCTGATAAAGGAAGCGGGGATGAAAGTCGGAGCTCCGCATCGGCCTTCAAAAGTTTATTCTTTCAAAAACAGAAAACCGGTTTTTGTCGAGATGTTTTAAGCTAGGATTTCGTAGATTCACAAGTATTTTCCATGAAGCATTGTTTTTGCAAAATGAGAAATTACACTTATTTTTTTATCAATGCTTAGTGTAATAATAACACTATAGATTTGTTATATTAATTGAGACGGCAGATTGGTTTTAGAAGATCTTTTTTAAAGTCTTTAGATAGTGTAGAAAATAAACTGTGAGATTAAGAAATTTAATTTGTTGAATTTAATCAAATATTAAGGAACTTCAATATTATGGAGTCCTGACGAAAGTCAGGAAGAAATATCGCAGTTCTCTTGAAATTCGCTAATCTTGTGAAGCTTCATCTTCCTTGCTTTCGCAAGGACTCCAATTCACACTTTGCGTATGCGTGTATCTTAACTAACATTAAACATATGAACAAACAAGAAATATTAAAAGCTGATGTGATAGTTTTAGGGACTGGCATTGCAGGATGCGTCGCGGCTTTGAAATCGGCGGAAAATTCTAATCTGAATATTTTGCTGGTTTCCAAATCTTCTGATATTAAGCAATCTTCGACATATCACGCTCAGGGAGGAATAATCGGCAGAGGTCCGAATGATTCGAAGGAGAAATTAGTAAAAGATATTCTAGCTGCGGGAGACGGGCTTTGCAATAAAAAAGTGGTTGAAATATTGGCAGGCGAGGGCCCCGAATTGGTTAAAGAAATATTGATAGATCTTGCCGGAGCGGATTTTACTAAAAAGAAAAATAAATATGAATATACGAAAGAAGCGGCGCACAGCGTCAATAGAATCCTTTTTAAGAATGATCACACCGGAGAAGAAATAGAAAATAAGCTGACTTTGAAAGTGGAAAAAACGGCGAATATCAAGATACTGCCAGAGCACACTTTAATAGATTTGATAACTCTTCCTCATCACGCAGTTAACGCAAAAGAAATCTATAAAAATAAAAAATGTGTCGGGTGTTATCTTCTTGATAATAAAAGCAATTCAGTAAAAACCGTTCTTTCAAAAAAAGTGATTTTAGCGACTGGTGGCATTGGGCAGGTTTATCAGCGCACCACAAATCCGGAAGTTGCAACCGGGGACGGGCTGGCGGCGGCAAGTCGCGCGGGAGCGGAAATAATAAATGCTGAATATGTCCAATTTCATCCTACCTCTCTTTTCCATAGAGATATCGGGACATTCTTGATTTCCGAATCGGTCCGAGGCGAAGGAGGGAAATTGAAAAATGAGAAAGGACAGCTCTTTATGAAAAAATATGACAAGCGCGGAAGCCTTGCCCCGAGAGACATTGTGGCAAGGGGCATCTATGAAGAAATGACGGAAAGTAAAAGCGATTTTGTTTATCTGGATCTTGCCAGCTATATGAAAGCGGAATATATAAAGAATAGATTTCCGCTTATATATAAAACTTGCTTTGATTTTGGAATAGATATCACGAAGAAAATGATTCCGGTCGCGCCGACAGCCCACTATTTTTGCGGAGGAATAAGAGTTGATGAAAACGGACAAAGCTCGTTAGAAAATCTATACGCAATCGGTGAAGTATCCTGCACTGGAGTTCACGGAGCAAATCGCCTTGCCAGCACCTCTCTTCTTGAAGGATTGGTTTGGGGAGCAAGGTCAGCTAGAAATATATTCACGACAATTACGAAAGAAAAACTTATTGAAAAAAACGAAATAAAAAAATGGATATATACCGGATCTGAAAAAGCCGATTTGGCGCTTATCAAACAGGATTGGATGAGCATCAAAACTATTATGTGGAATTATGTCGGAATCGTAAGAACAGAGGAGAGACTAGAGAGAGCAGTGGCAGATCTAGCTTACTTGAATCACAGGATAGAAAAGTTTTATCGCAATACATTTATCGGAAAAGACAAAATAGAACTCAGAAATGGGGTTCAGGCAGCGCTTATCATTGCCGAAGCGGCAAGAAAAAATAAAGTAAGCAGAGGGTGCCACTATAAAAAAAATTAAAAATTAAATATCAAAATGAAAAATGAAATCATAACAAAACAATTTATTAATTTAATGCTAAGGAATTTGAATTTTTCCGCTAACCGAAGGCGACATGTCGACATGTCGCCTGCAAAAGCGCTTTGTGTATGTGTTGATAAACCTAATTTATAATATCTCACGCCCATGAATAACCTGATAGATAAAATAAATAAACTAAGGAGGGAAAGAAAGACCGTTATTTTGGCGCATAACTATCAAAACCCCGAAGTGCAGGATATTGCGGATTTTGTCGGAGATTCTTTGGAACTTGCCATGATGGCGAAAAAAACGGAGGCGGAAGTCGTGGTTCTTTGCGGGGTATATTTTATGGCGGAGACGGCGGCGATGATCAATTCGGATAAGAAAGTTTTGATTCCGGATATGACAGCGGGTTGTCCTATGGCGGATATGATAGACGCGCAAAAAGTGAGAGAGCTCAAAAAGCAATATCCGAAAGCCGCGGTGGTGTGCTATGTAAATTCTACCGCGGAGGTGAAAGCTGAAAGCGATATTTGCTGCACTTCAAGCAACGCCGAAAAAATCGTAGCATCGCTTGAGAGTTATAAACAAATCATATTTGTTCCCGATAAATATCTCGGACATTTCCTTTCACTCACATCTGACAAAGAATTTATTCTGGCAAACGGCTATTGCCCGACTCACGCGAAGATATCCCCGAAATTGATCAGAGAGATGAAAGAAAAATATAAAAATGCGAAAGTTCTTGTTCATGGAGAATGCACGCCGATGGTCAAGGAAACCGCGGATAAAATATTAAGCACCGGAAAAATGTGCAAGTTCGTAAAAAATTCAAATAGTAAAGATTTCATAATCGGGACAGAGCGGGAAATAATCCACAGGATGAAAAAAGAAAATCCGGAAAAGAACTTTCTGCACGCCAGTCCGCTGGCAATATGCCCGAATATGAAAAAGAATAATCTGGAAAAAATATATTATGTTCTTGAAAATATGGAAAATATCGTCACGGTCGACGAAAAGATTAGGGTAAAGGCCGTGAGATGCATTGAGAGAATGCTCAAAATTTCTTAATTTTTTTTCTTTTTACTTAGTGTTGATAATACGCACTGCATAAAGTGATTATA
>CAYPQL010000001.1:0-33573 GCA_964412905.1 uncultured Candidatus Saccharibacteria bacterium | reverse complement strand
GAGGGCGGAGACGAGAACTCTGCCTTCAGAGCCGGATTTGTTATTAATATTCTCTTGAATCACAAAATGCGCTAAAAGTGTCATTTCGAACGCCTCGTGAGAAATCTAAATATTATAGAAATAGCTGAAATTTATAGATTTCTCGTTGATACTCGAAATGACAAAAGATAGCATTCCTTCATCTAAAGTATGCTCATATCCATTATTTGAAATAAAAAATTAAACTCGGATTTCAGTTCTTTAGAAAAAAGGATTGAGACTCGAGCTTAAAAGTTAGCCGAGTGTTCATTGACAATTGAATAGTACAGAATGTGAAAAATAAAAAATAAAAAATAAAAAAAGGTGATGGATATGAGCGAGAAGAAAATATATAAATTGAACAAACAACAGTCAAAAGCTTTTAAGGAATTTGAAAAAATCGCCAAACAAAATGCTGAAAATATAATAAACCAGGTTATTGAATTTATCATAAATCAACAGCAAGAAGCAAAAAGAGCAAAAGCGGTGATCGGATTATCCGGAGGAATTGATTCTTCGTTCACGGCGACTTTGCTGGTTGAAGCTTTGGGCAAAGAAAATGTCATAGGCGTGAAAATGCCGTATGAAGGAGTAAGTTCAAGTGAAAGCATAAAATATGCTGATATGACTATTGGTTTTCTGAAATTGCCGAAAAAAAATGTATTTGAAATTCCCATAAAAGAGCCGGTTGACGCTACTCTCAAAGGAATCAGAAAAGCAGGCATTGTTTTGGAATCCTTGGATATAGGAAATATTATGGCAAGAGAAAGAATGAAAAATCTTTACGCTATTGCGCGGATTAAAAATGGAATGGTGATAGATACATGCAATAAGACGGAAGTGCTTCTTGGATATTTCACTCGCTATGGAGACGGCGCAAGCGACTATAATCCCGTTGGAGGAATTTACAAAACTTGGGTGTGGGAAATTTCAAAATATCTTGGCGTGCCCGAGGAGATTGTAAAAAGAAAACCGACGGCAGAACTTAGCGCCGGCCAGAATGATGAAGACGATCTGGGCATTTCATATTTCGCGGTTGATCTGATGCTCTGGCTTCATTTTGAAAAAAGAGTATCAGTTCAAGATTTGACAGCGAGATATAATTATCCGGAAGAAATTGTTGAAATGGTAATTTCAAGAGTGAGAAACAATCGTTTCAAAAACGAGCTGCCTCCGCTTTTGGAAATTGAATTATAAATGAACAGATAGAGAGTCAACTAATATTACGAGGTGAGAAAGAACGGAAGTTGGAAAGATATACGATAGAAATAAAATGAAAAAAATAATCTATGAATTTGGCGATATCTTCAAGAAGCAGATATATAAAATCCTAGCGAAAGAAGTGATCAAAGAATTTTTAGGTCTATAGAAAAAAATAAAGGAAAATGAGCAATCATTTTCCTTGGAGAAATTTTTAGAGGTGATTAATATGAAAATACAATCAATTTCAATTGTCCCTGAAAATGTTGGGTGCAACAATAAATGCAAATTTTGCATTGCAAGAATGACTCCCAAATCTAAAGCGGAAAATTTTGATAGAAATGAATATCTGAGGAAATTGGAAGGAGCTCTAAAATATGCAAGATCAGGAAGCGCGCAGACAGCGATCATCACCAGCAAGGGAGAGACTCTTCTTTCCGGCGAAGAATATCTTATGGAAATCATCAAGCTTTCCGGAAAATATTTGGGCCAGATTGACCTGCATACAAATGGCTCTATGCTTAGCGCTAAAATGATCGAAAACTTTCATAAAAACGGACTTACAAATATAACCTTGTCTGTTCCCAGTTTAAGCAAACAAGAATTGATAGACATGACTGAAAGCTTCATCGATTATGAAAACATCATAAAGATGTGCGCTGATGCCGGACTAGTGGTTCGCTTAAGCTGTGTTGTGAATAATCGCGGAGTAAATGATTTAACTTCCATGCTTGAATATATTGGGAAAGCAAAACAGGCCGGAGCTCATCAAATTGTTTTCAGGGAATTATGGATTCCCAAAAGATCGGAGGCAAGAAATGTAGAAGTATATAGATGGAGCGAGGAAAATTTTATTCCTCTTAGAAACTTTAGGTCATTTATGTCCCAGCTTGAAAGCGAGGGAAATGCCAACTTTATATTTTCTCTTCCGTGGGGAGAAAAAGTATACGATATTGAAGATATGAATATCACTTGCGCGACCTGCACCGTTAATTATTATAATTCAAATTGCGGATTGGCATCGTGCTCGAAAGAAAACAAGAACACAGCGAATACAATAAAAAGCGTTGTGTTTCTTCCGGACAGGCATTTGTATTCTTCATGGGAATATAAAGGATCTATAATTATGTAGCGCAAGAAAAGTTCGAACCCGAAGAAATTATTAATAATTTCTTCGGGGTGTTTATCTTTAAGGCGAGGTGAAAAGAATGAAAAGAATAGGAATGGTTTATGACAAGAATAAGCCTAAGGCAAAAGAAAGCGCTTTTCTTGCTGAAAATTGGTTGAGAGAAAGAAAGCATAAGATATGCTACAAACTTAGCGACAAGATTTTGAGACAGCTTGATTTCGTCATAACATTCGGAGGAGACGGACTGGTCCTTCATACTGCGAATAAAATAAAAGAATATAGCATACCGATGATAAGAGTGAATTATGGCTATGTCGGAGCGCTGACGAATGTTATGCCGGATGTTATTCTGGAAAAGTTATTCCAAATCTTTGAGCGTAATAATTTTATAATCAAAGAAAGGACAAGGGTAGAAGTAGCTGTTTTGGATAAATATGAACACAAGACACTTCTTGTTAAAGACGCTCTCAACGATATTGTGATTGAAAGAAGAGATACCAGATCAATCGCGGTCAATGTCATGGCGGGCGGAGTAAAAAATGAATATAGGGGAGACGGCGTTATTTTCGCCACAAGAACAGGATCAACTGCTTACGCGGAAAGCGCGGGCGGTCCGACTTTAATAGATGAAACTAAATTCATCTTAAGAGTCGTGTCGCCAAGCAATCGAGAATTGCTTCCGTGGTTGATAAGACCAAATAATACAAAAATCGTATTCCAAGCTGAAAGAATAACTGGCAAGGCAAGGCTTGTGGCGGATGGAGAAAAAGTTTTAAATCTAAGAGAAGATGATAAAATCGTAATAAAGAAATCAGAGAAGGCAACGCTGTTTGTTGAGATTGGAGATGTGGAAAAGAAAAAGAGGTGAATGAAAATGAAAAATAAATTAGCTGGAATAAACAGCTGGGAATATGACGAGCAAGCAACAAGACTGGGAGATCCGTTTATAATGGATCTCTATCACTTGTTGCAATCTCGGACAATATTTATGGAAGGTGATTATGAACGCAATAGTGTTCATGATTATTTCATAAGAAAGACGCCATTTGGAAGCTATCTTCTGGTGGCCGGAACGGAAAGGGTTTTGAAAAATCTCTATAATATGAGATTTGCGGAAGAAGATGTGAGCGAAGTGGACGCGATATTAAGCCGGATGAAACTGGATGTTCCGGAAAGATTCCTTAGGTATTTGGAAAATTTCAAATTTGACGCGAATGTCTGGGCAATGCCGGAAGGAGAACTCGCCTTTCCTAACGAGCCAATAATGCGGATTGAGGGACCGTGGCTTGAAACATGGATTATAGAATCGATGATTCTCAAGACGATGAACTCCCCGTCTCTCGTGGCGACTTATGCTTCGCAGATAGCCAATGTTGCGAAAGATATGGCGCTTGCGGATTTTATGCTGAGGAGAGCTCCCGGCGATGGCGTTGCAGTCAGTTTAACTAGAGCTGCGTATATTGGTGGATTTATGAGCACTTCCAATGTGAGAGCCGCGATAAACTTGCGCATATCTCTCAGCGGAACAATGTCTCATGAATTTATCCAGGCGTATGCAAAGATAACAGGATCGGAAACAAATGCGTTTGTGATATACGGAAAAAATAATCCGGAAAACAGGATATATTTGATAGACACTTTCGATCCTGCAGAAGGCATAAGAAACGCAATAAAAGCATCTGAGATTTTGGGAGAGCCCGCTAAGGCCATACGGATTGATAGCGGAAATCTGATCGAGCTTGCCAAAATGGCAAGGGATATGGACAAATCAAAGGAGAAATTCTTGGGAATCATTCTTACCAGTGACATTGATGTGGAAATGGTAAAAAAGATAACCGCAGAAAAAGCTCCTGTTTCCGGACTTGGCATTGGAACAAAGATGGCCGCGCCATCAAACCCCTCGGCTCTTGGAGGAGTATTCAAGCTTGTCGAAATCGAAGTTGATGGAATTATGGAGCCGGTGATAAAAATATCCAGCGATGAAGTGAAAATATTACTTCCAGGAAGGAAAGAAGTTTGGCGCCGAAATAAATATGGAACATATTTACAGGATGTGATAACGCTTGTCGGAGATAACCTCGGTGAAGAATTCAAGCCGGTTCTCAAACAGATGATGAAGGATGGAGAGATGCTCGTGAATCCCAGAAAACTTTCCGACATACAAAAATACGCGAGAAAAAATATCGCCTCATTGCCAGAAGAAGTCAGGAGGCCGGATAATCCCTCGCCATATCCCGTGATGCTGAGCGATGAGCTTGCGGACCTAAAAAAAGAGCTGATAGCAAATGCGAAAAAAATAAAATAAAATGGAGAAAAAATGACAAAGAATTTAGTGATAGTCGTGGATATGCTGGATGGATTTATAAAAAAAGGAAATCTTGCAAATCCGAACGCGAGAAGAATAATCCCGAACATAAAAGAATTGCTTGGAAGGAAAAAGAAAGAAGGCTGGGAAATATTATTCCTTGCCGACAATCACAAAAAAGGAGATCTTGAATTCAAGATGTTTCCGGAACACTGCGTTGAGGGGACGGATGAGACAAATGTTGTTGAGGAGCTTCGCGAGTTTCTAACTCCCTATAACTATATCGAGAAAACCAGATATAGCGGACTATATAAAACTAAACTTGAAAAGATGCTCAATACTATAAAACCCGATGAGATTATCGTTGTCGGAATATACGCGGACATCTGCGTTTTATATACGACAGCCGATCTAAGGAATCGCGACTGCAAAGTCGCAATCCCGAAAGATTGCACGATGGCTCTCACGGGAATTGACGAAGTGATATTCGCGCATATGAAAACAACACTCGGCGCAAATGTCGTCGAGACGCAAAAGAATCTTTAAAAATAAATAAATTAAATAAAAGACTGTTAAACGATAACAGTCTTCTTTTTTTATTCGGTGATTAAAAATTATAGCAATAACATTGAGAAATTCCATCCGAAAGTTGATTGCGTTGACAAATATCTTAAAGATAATTACAATGAAAAAAGATTATATAATTTATTAAAAAATGAAATATGAAAATAAAGAACAATAAAAAAAATCTATTTGAATTGCCGGAAAAAGAACAGGAAAGGATAATGAGAAGCGCGATTAGCGAGGCAAACAAAGATCAGCGGGATTTAGTGGAGAGATATGACAAGAAATTCGGCAAAGCAAAAACGGTCAAGCGCGGTTGATTTTGGAAACTTGAAGCTTGTGTTTTTGGAAACTAGAAATATGAAACACTACGATAATATGAATTATCATAGTGTTTTTTTGTTTTTGCCGCTGGCTCCAGTCTTTCACCCAAGGCGGACATGCCCGACTGAAGCCTTTTGTTAAATTTCTTCAAACAATCTTATCGCAAAATAAAACATAGTGTCTTTTCGGACGACCGTCCGAAAAGACACTATGTTTTATTTTTTTGGTTTGACTTTTTTGTTCGGCGTGCTATTCTACCGATAGAAAATGAATCACAATTTATTAACCTAACCTTCGGGCTTTTTGTCTGGAGCATGGTTTAAAAATTCTAATTATGAAAAAAGTTTTATTTAACGCGACTGACCCCTTGGGTAATAAAATAAAACTGCTTAAAGAAACTTTTGAAAAGCATATTATTATTCGGCATCCCGAGATGAGAAATCATATTCAAGATATTGAACGAGCCGTAAAACATCCGCTTTATATTGGTAGCGGAACGAAAAGCAAAAATTCAATAATCTATTTAAGCGATTTTCCCAATCCAAATACTCCCTATATTATTGTCGCCGTCAGAAAAATAAAGAAAACCAATAAAATTATTTTAACGGCTTTTAGCGCCAAGAATTTAGGTTTAAATAAAATTAATAAAATTTTATGGCAGGAAAAAAATCCAAAAAACTTAATTATTCCTACTCTCCGGCAACCCAGGAATTAATGATTACCACGGTTGAACCGAAGGACTTGGGCAAGGTTGAGAACATTATGCTGGACAGCGACCATTATTTGCAGTGGGATCCCAGAAAAAAAGAACTGGTCGGCTTTTTTGTTTTGTTTGTTGATTCCGACGAGAAAAAGGAAAAATTCCACAGTTTTCCAAAAGCCGGGGAACTAAGATCACTGGGATTCAATAATTTTTTCAAACAGCTCGGCAAAGTTTGCGGCGGTTAGAATTACGGGGTTAAATAAGAGTTTTTAGAAGCGCTATGATAATATGAATTATCATAGTGTTTTTTGTTTGTTCACGCCGCTGGCTCCATAGTCCCTTTAGGGCTGTGGAGCCTAAATGCAAGATGTTTGAAAATTTGGGGGGTTGTGAAAATAATAATGGTTTGCATTAGAGCTCCACAGGTCCGCCTGCCGGACGGACACTATGGAGCCAGCAATGTTTTTTTGGTTTGACTTTTTTGTTCGGCGTGCTATTCTACCGATAGAAAATGAATCACAATTTATTAACCTAACTTCCGGGCTTTTTGTCTGGAGCATGGTTGAAAATGAAATTATGACAACCCAAATAGCAATTTTTAAAGGCAAAGAAATAAGAAAAATTATTTATAATAATGAATGGTGGTTTTCGGTTGTTGATATTGTTGAAGCATTGACTGATAGCGCAAATCCGCGAGTTTATTGGAACGCCATGAAAACCAGAATTAGAAGCGAGGATGGGGTTCAGTTATCTACAATTTGTAGACAACTGAAATTAGAATCTTCAGATGGTAAAAAATACAAAACCGATTGCGCCAATACTGAAAGTATTTTCCGCATCATCCAATCAATTCCGTCTCCCAAAGCCGAGCCGTTCAAGCGCTGGCTGGCAAGAGTTGGATATGAAAGAATAAAAGAAATTGAAGATCCGGAATTGGCGACAAAAAGAACGCATGCGATTTATAAGGCGAAGGGATATTCAGATTCGTGGATTGCGAAGCGAATGCGCGGCATAGAAGTTAGGGAAACTTTAACTGATGAATGGAAAAAACGGGGAGCGAGAGAAGATACGGAATATTCAATTTTAACGGCGGAAATTTCCAAAGCGGCGTTCGGAATGACTCCGTCGCAATATAAAAAGTTCAAGGGATTAAAGCGGGAAAATTTGCGCGATCATATGGAAGATTTGGAATTGATTTTAACAATGCTGGGGGATGCCACAACCACCAAAATAACCAGAGACAAAAATTCAAAAGGGTTTATTCCGCTCAGACAAGACGCCAAGGAAGGCGGAGAAGTGGCGGGATCAGCCAGAAAAGATATTGAAAGAAGGACGGGCAAGCCGATTTCAACGCGGACTAATTTTCTAAAACATCCGCAAAACAAAAAATTGCTCGGAAATAAATAATTTAATATTTTTAGGACATACCCGTTTGCTGTCATCCTGAGCCTGTTGAAGAATATTCGTTGGCTCCAGTCTCCCGACTGGAGCCTTTTGTTAAATTTCTTCAAAACAATCTCAGCGCAAAATAAAACATAGTGTCTTTTAGGACGACCGTCCGAAAAGACACTATGTTTTATTTTTTTGGTTTGACTTTTTTGTTCGGCGTGCTATTCTACCGATAGAAAATGAATGACAATTTAGAAACCTAACCTCCGGGCTTTTTGTTCGGAGTATGGTTGAAATCCTATAGCGTAAAAACGGTCTTCTGATCGGCACTTACGCTATAGGTCTTTGCTCGAAAGAGCATTGGGTGATCTGAAAGGGTTGCCGCCGACGGAAGGCCTTTTTTGTGAGGTAAAAATCGTTTGTCAGAATTGCTTGAATAGGGGACTTATGCTAAGCTGATATAAGCGGAAAATGATTAATAAACAATCAAACAAGCTTATGATAAACAACAAAGACAAAAAATATAAGAATAAAATTGTGATAGCCACTAGAAATAAAGACAAAGAAAATTGTAACGAAAATTTCAAAGAATGCGTGAAAAAGTTAAAAGAATTGTCAAAAAGCAGCTCAGTTTTTAGAAGTTATATAATTTGTGATTTAGACAAGAAAAAAGCAAAAGAAATAATTAATGAAAAAAATAGTAAGGTTGAAATAATTTATAATTCAGATCCTATCTGCATGACCGCTTTTAATTCAGCAATTAAGGAATTAAATGACAAATTAAAAAAGAATAAAGAAGGAAATAAATATCACCTTTTAACTTTTTCAAAAGAAGTTGAGTTGTGGGAAGAAAATATAGAAAAAATGATAGAAGAGATTGAAGAGAAAAGGGAAATAATAGTTGTTGGATATCGCTTAATGGATAATGTACTTTCAGAAGAAGAGTGTGAACAATTTGCAAATGGAAATAAGAACGATAATTATGGAATTGCGTATCAAGTCCCATGGAACACATGCGCTTTATGGAATAAAGAATTTGTTTATGGAGAAAATGAAAGGAGATTGATATTTGATGAGATATGCGAAAAGAACCCATTAGGAAATTTATATGTAAAAGTGAATGATGTATCAGTTGAAACAGAATTTGAAGGAATGGAAGATGGGTTGGCGATAGCCGCTCTTGTTTCAAATAATAGAGATTTAAACTTAAAATTTAAACTTATCAATGAAAGATTGCCATGGAGAATTATTGAGAATTGTGGAAGAAGAATGAAACATAAAATCAAAATGGCGAGAAAGAATAAAGTTTTGAGTGTCTTTATAAAGAAAAAGAAATATTCCATTAATGAGTTAATGAAAGCTAAAGTTTTATTAAATTAATTTATAACATAAAAATATGAAACGAAAACTAATAATAATTTTAGGGATAACAATGTTTTTTGCATTAAGCAGTAAAGTAAAAGCAGATACTACATTATTTCCAACAAACGATTATATTTGGACTTATTCTTCTGAGTGCGTTTCTTCTAGCTATTTAAATGGTGTTTATGTATTTAGAACTTTTTTAATTCCTTTTGCTAATGACTTTGGAGCAACAAAAAAGGAATATGCAGAAACAAAAAGGGAGGTAATAACTTTAAAAAGTCAGATTGTAGAAATGCAGCAACAGATAAAGTTACTGCAAGAAGCCGTTCAATCAAAAGTTTCATCATCAAAAGTAGTTATTACAAAAAGATATATACAGTATAAAAATAGTGCCGATGTATATGACGCAGTTACAGAAAGACATATAGAGTGGAAAGAGGCAATGACAAATAATATTTGGGACGATATTCAGTATCTTCCTTATGAAAAATAGTTTATTTTTAATTTAAAAGTATGCCAAAACAAAAAGAAGCTGCAAGAATTGAGGATGATGTCCGCGCAAAAGAAACTCAAAATAACAAGGCAGAAAAATCTTTGAAGGTTAATGAGAAAGACGGGTTGCAAGATAGAGAAAATAAAAGCCTAAAACCTCTTGCCTATATAATTCTTACGCTATTCGTATTTATTTTTTTGGTAGTTTTTTGGTATATAATAATACCCGCGGCATTGCTGTGGCTGATCTGGAAAAAAACAAAATTTAGCAAGAAGAATAAACGCATTATTTCAATAGCAATTATTTTTATTTTTGTTGTCTTTAAAATATCTTCGGACTATAACCATAGAGTCCCTGTAATTACAATAACCGAGCCAAGTAATAATATCTCAGTCCAGTCTGACAAGATAATCATCAAGGGCGCGATAGATCCCAAAAACGCCAAATTGCAAATAGAAGGAAATCAAGTTTTAACTAAAGACGGCAGTTTTGAATATGAAGCGCGATTAACGGAGGAAAACAACGCTATTGCATTGATTGCCGATAACTCTGGCAAAAAAACAGAAAATTTATTAACGGTAAACCGCATATTGTCTGACGACGAAAAAGCGATTGTTAATCTGGAAAATATAAAAAGCAATGATATAATCAAACTTCCTCAATTTGAAATAAAAGGAAGCACATTGTTAGAAAGCGTGACTGTTAAAATTAACGGTCGGGATGCAGAGATAAAAAATAATCAATTTTCATATACTATAAATTTAAGAGAAGGAAAAAATAATGTAAATATTGTCGCAACGAATACAAAATCTTCCATAATAAACAAGGAGGCATTAGTTATTGTGAGAGAACTGACGGAAGAAGAAAAAATAAAAAAAGAAGAAGAAAGAGCGGCAGAACAAGCAAGAGTAGAACAAGCAAAACAAGAAGCAGATCGGGCAAAGCAGGCAGAAGAACAAGCGAAAGCGGAACAGGCAAAAATAGAACAAGAAAAGCCAGCGCCAACTCCAACTCCAACAGCTACATCAGTAGCCCAAAGCAACTTTGCAACATTCCTTGACAAGTGGATAGAGGCTGGACTAATAACAGATGGAAAAGCAGGCACACTTTATGTTTCAGATTTATGGTATATAATGACAGTTTCTCAAAAAGAGGCTTTTATAACGATGGCTTCGGATTTGTTTGAAGAGTCAAGCGGCTATAGTAGTATAAAAATAAAGCACTATATGTCTAACGAATTACTTGGAGAGTTTACCATTGGTTGGGGTGGTGCTTATCCCCAAGTTTATAAATAAAAAATATTGACAAAAGCAGGTGACTGAATTATAGACAGAAGCCGATGTTAAGGATTTTTATAAACATGTTTGTGGCGAATATTCCATGCAATAAATAGTATCACTTATTAATTTAATGAAAAAAATAATTGAAAATTATGATTGAAATTTTAACAATATTGTTTTCTGTAATTGCAATTATCATATCTGTTTATTCTTGGCAAAAATCAAGAGCAATTTATGATATTGAGAAATATAAATTTCCTAAAAATGTTGGAGATAGTAAAACTAATGAAGATATAAAACATGAAAAAGTTATTAAGGAAAAGCTAAAAACTGGGAACTGGCAAATTCTTCACATCTACGAAAGAAACGCAAACGAATTAATAGTTGTTATTGGTAAAATAAAAAAATGAATAAAGAGAGTCTACAAATTATAGCTAATATCCTATCAAATAATGTAAAGTGGGCGATATTTGGCGGAGTTGCTATTGCTATTCATTATGGGAGTTTATATAGAGACTTTGGGGATATTGATATTATTATTGAAGATAACGAAAAAAAATTGAACCAACTGATACCCGGATTAATAAATTGTGACAGAAAGAATAGAAAAAAGAGATGCATAAAAATGAATGGCGTTTCTGTGGAATTTATGTTAATGACAGGGCAGAATGAGATTGCTTTGGCAGATGGAAAATTCAAGTTTAATAGTATTGAAAAAATAAAATTTGATAACGCAAACATACTGGCTGTTGATTTACAATCACTTTATTGCGCAAAATTGAGGCACAAAAAATCACTTGAAAGTGAATTAGAAAAATATAAAACTAAACTAGATAATTGCAACAAAGACATTCAGATTATAAAGGATTTGTTGAAAAAATAAACCCTCCGTTGGTTATATACTGACAACAGCTCCGTGAAGCCCCAACGCAAACCATTATTATTTCCCGCAACTTCCAAACATCCCGCATTTATCCTATATCCCTCATTCGCGCGAATAGGAGAATAAGGAAAATGCGAGAAATGTTTTGAGAAATAAAAAATTCAAGTCAGAGACATTGAACCGACGGAAATCCGCTGATAATAATTTAACCAAACCAACAAAACCTGCCATAACCAAAGCAGGTTTTGAATTGGATATTTATTATTTTTTAAAACCCGCTAACTGACTTTTCTAGCCTAGGCTAGAAAAGTCAGTTAGGTTTTTCTGCCTCGTCGCAAAATCCCAACATAAACCATTATAATTTCCTGCAACTTCCAAACTTTCAAATATCCAAACATTCCGCATCTAGGCTTTATAGTTTTGATTGCGCGGCTATACCGGCGAGAGGCAATTAATTTTCCAATTTCCTAATTTCTATTTAGCTCTTGACACAATTTTTTTCGCGTATATAATGGAAATATGCTTGTTTTTCAAGTCAACAACATATATTATGATTTATAAAGCAATCAAATAACGAGAGATGGCTTTTTTTCGCCTGCAGTGTTTGCTGTTTAGGCTTGTTTTTGTGTCCTTGAAAAAAATAGAAAACGACAAGGAATATATAAGAAAATCAGCGAACTTTTATAACAACAAATATTTCATAAATAATTTCCATAAAAATAATTTTTATGCTTCAAAAAAAAGAAACGATGAATTTTAAATCGGACAGGAAATATTTTAATGAAAGGGAGGATTTGATAAACCCGCCGTATTTGATAGAATCCCAGATTGATTCTTATAATTGGTTCGTGGAACAAGGGCTGAAAGAGCTTTTGAGCGAGATTTCCCCCATTTCCAGTTTTAACAAAGAGATGCAGCTTGATTTTGTCGGCTACTATCTTGATAAGCCGAAATATGACGAAGAAACTTCAAAGAAAAAAAACCTATCTTTTGAAGCGCCTCTGCGATGCAAAGTCAAACTGACAAGCCTGCAAACTAACATGAAAAAAGAGCAAGAAATTTATTTTGGAGAGTTCCCTCTGATGACAGATCGGGGAACTTTTATTATCAACGGGGTGGAAAGAGTGGTTGTAAGCCAGCTTATAAAATCTCCGGGAGTGTTTTTCAGCGTTTCTTCCGAGAAGGAAGATAAAAGATATTTTGGCGCGAAGCTGATTCCGAATAGAGGAGCGTGGCTTGAAGTTGAAACGGAAGCAAGCGGCGCTATTTTTGTGAGGATTGACAAGAAAAGAAAGGTGGCGGTCACTTCTCTTTTGCGCGCTTTTACCGAAGGGACCGACGAAAGCATAATGAAAACATTTGCCGATGTTGACACGGGAAGCGTGAAATTCATCAAAGAAACTTTGAACAAAGATTTGGCAAAGTCCAAGGCGGAAGGGTTTATTGAAGTATATAAAAGAATCAGGCCGGGAGATTTGGCGACCGCCGATAATGCCAAACAGCTGATTGAAGGAATGTTTTTTAAATTTGACAGATATGATCTCGGAAAAGTCGGAAGGCATAAAATGAATCAAAGGCTCAATGTTAATTTGGAAGATTCCGTCGCGCACAGAGTTTTTCAACCCGGCGATTTGATTTTAACTATCAAGGAAATAATCAAGCTTAATAATTCTTCAACCTCCGTAAGCGACGACATTGACCACCTTGGAAACAGAAGAGTCCG
Source organism: uncultured Candidatus Saccharibacteria bacterium (assembly GCA_964412905.1). GTDB lineage: Bacteria > Patescibacteriota > Minisyncoccia > JAHIHE01 > JAGLIN01 > CAYPQL01. The sequence goes on along the minus strand of CAYPQL010000001.1, from coordinate 20,197 downwards.
CATGGTCGGAGAGCTTGTTCAGGAAAGATTCAGGCTGGGATTTATGAGAGTGGAAAGAAATATCAAAGACAGAATGAGCACGCTGGATGTGAACACCGTCACGCCTTCCCAGCTTATAAACACCAGGCCGCTGATCGCGGTTATCAGAGAATTTTTTATGTCCAGCCAGCTGTGCCAATTTATGGATCAGGTAAATCCGCTGGCCGAACTGGAGCATAAAAGGCGGCTTTCCGCCATGGGTCCGGGAGGGTTGACGAGAGAAAGAGCCGGTTTTGAAGTCCGCGATGTGCACAGAAGCCACTATGGCAGGGTTTGTCCGATCCAGACTCCGGAAGGTCCGAACATCGGACTGGTCGGGCATCTCGCTCTTTACGGAGAAGTTAATGAATACGGGTTTTTGGAAACTCCATACAGAAAAGTTAAAAATAGCGAGGTGACGGATGAAATAATATATCTGGACGCCACGGAAGAGGAAGACGCCATCATCGCCCACGCCAGCGTTCCTTTTGAAAAAGACTCCCGCAAATTTATTCAAAGCGAAGTTCAGGCGCGAGTCAAAGGCAGGCCGGGAATAATTGAAGCTGAGAAAGTGAATTTTATGGATATTTCTCCCAATCAAGCGATCAGCGTGGCGACGTCTTTAATTCCTTTTCTTGAACACGATGACGCGCACAGAGCGCTGATGGGTTCAAATATGCAGAGGCAGGCCGTCACTTGCATCGTTCCGCAATCTCCGGTCGTGGGAACCGGCCTTGAAAAAAGAGCCGCGGTTGATTCGGGGCATGTTGTTCTCGCCGAGAAAAACGGGGAAGTTGTTGAAGTTGACGGAACTCATATAAAAATCAAGAATTCGGATTCAGGATTCACAAATTATAATCTTTCCAGTTTTTTAAGATCAAACGCCGCCACTTGTATGACGCAGCGCCCTCGAGTCAAAAAAGGGCAGAAAGTCAAAAAATGGGATCTTCTCGCCGACGGCTCCGGAACCGAAAATGGGGAGCTGGCGCTTGGCCAAAATTTGCTGGTAGCGTTTATGCCATGGGGAGGGTGCAATTTTGAAGACGCTATCATACTTTCCCAGAGAGTCGTGGAAGAAGACAGATTCAGCTCAATTCATATTGAAGATTTTTCAATTGATGTCCGCGACACAAAACTCGGTCCGGAAATCGTGACGAGAGATATTCCCAATGTCGGGGAAGAAAAACTCAAAGACTTGGACGAGGATGGAATTATCAGAGTCGGGGCGGAAGTCCGATCGGGAGATATTTTAGTCGGAAAAATTACGCCCAAGGGAGAAAGCGATTTGACGGCGGAAGAAAGATTATTGAGATCCATCTTCGGCGAGAAGGCGAGAGATGTGAAAGACACTTCCTTATATCTTCAGCACGGCGAGCAGGGGAAGGTGGTTGACATTAAAATATTTTCCAGAGATCAGGGCGACAAGCTTTCCAGCGGCGTGATAAAAAAAGTGCAAGTGAGCGTCGCGCAATTGCGAAAAGTCCAAGTCGGAGACAAGCTGGCGGGCAGGCATGGAAATAAAGGGGTAATTTCCACGATTCTTCCCGTGGAAGATATGCCATATCTGGAAGACGGAACCACTGTTGATATAATTCTGAATCCTCTCGGCGTGGCAAGCCGTATGAATATCGGGCAGATTTTGGAAACTCATCTGGGCTGGGCGGCAAGCAAGCAGGGCTACAAAGTCGCTTGTCCGTCTTTGAACGGAGTTACCGAAAAACAAATAAAAGCCGAACTTGAAAAAGCGGGAATTCCGCAAGACGGAAAAGTCCAGCTTTTTGACGGCAAAACAGGAAAGCCTTTTGATAATAAATCCACTGTCGGAATTACTTATATTCTGAAATTAAACCATCTCGTGGAAGACAAAATCCATATGCGCTCCATCGGACCATACTCCCTGATAACCCAGCAGCCGCTGGGGGGAAAAGCGCAATTCGGCGGACAGAGATTTGGAGAAATGGAAGTCTGGGCGCTGGAAGGTCACGGAGCTGCGCACACTTTGCAGGAAGTTCTGACCATAAAATCAGACGATGTCCTCGGCAGGTCAAAGGCGTATGAATCAATCATCAAGGGCGAGCCGATAAAAAGCCCCAACATTCCGGCCTCATTCCATGTTCTCGTAAACGAACTCAAAGCGCTTGGTTTGAATGTTGAACTTTTGGGAGCGAAAGAGAGAAGAGATGAAAAAAATATCAAAGAAGAGAACGCTCGAAAAGGCGAGGAGAAAATAGGGGTGGATGAGAAGGAAGTCTTGTAAATATCAAAGTTCAAAGTTCAAAATTCAAATCAAATCTAAAATATAAATAAAAAAAAGGTTAAATTAAGAAATAATTTTGTCTATGAAATTAATTTTTATTTATGGACCACCGGCTTCAGGAAAATTAACTGTAGCCAAAGAATTGTCCAAAATGACAAAATATAAAATATTTCATAATCATTTGACAGTCGATCTTGTTAATTCTATTTTTGAATTTGGAACTGAAATTTATTCTGAAATCGTCTCAAAATATCGCTTGGAGCTGATAGAAATTGCCGCGAAAGAAAATGTGAGAGGACTAATCTTTACTTATTTTTATGTAAAACCAGAGGACGATTGGTTTGTTAGACAAATTGTAAAACGCGTTAAAAAATATGGCGGGGATGTATGTTTTGCGCAGATATATTGCGATAAGCGCGAGCTTGTCAAAAGAGTTAATCATTCTTCAAGAAAGAATTACGCTAAAATTAAAAGCGTAAAGTTATTAAAAAAGATAATAAAAAAACACGATGTATTTTCAAGCGTGCCTTACGCAAAAAATTTAGTTATAGATAATACAAAGTTATCTCCCAAGAAAGCGGCTGAAGCTATAAAAAATTATTATAATTTATAATAGATTTTGAAAGATTGCCTGAAGGATTACCACAAATATTGCCAGTATATTTTGGATTTTTTGGAGAAGAAATAATTTAATAAATTTTAATAAATTAATAAATCAAAAAAATATGCAACAGCAAAAAATATCGCCGGCAAGAATATTCTTGCTTCTGTCAATAATTATCAGCGTTAGCGCGGCGTTGGGATTTATGTTGGCCGCGGGAAAGATAGGAAAAATTAATCCGCCAGTTATAATAGGTCCAGCTAAAGAAGAAATAACCATTACGACCGATAAAACAGAATATGAAATCGGAGAACCTGTTGAAATAACGATTGCTAACCATCAAAGCGAGCCAATTTATTTATCACCTGATGAAAATCTTCCCGATATTTATTCCATAAATATTTTTAAAAATGGCAACTGGGAGAGAGTAGCGATAAAATGTGGATGTACGCCCAAATGTGACGGCGAAAATTTAATCCGATGTCCGCTAGTTAATTTGCAAAAACCTTATTTTACAGAATTTCAAAGCCCTTTTAAAAGTGAATGGAAGCAAACTCAAAGCAGTTACGCGGATAGAAAATGCGGAAACGAATTATATAAGGAATGTGTTTTGAAACAGGTTGAAGCGGGAAAATATAAAGCGGGATTTTGTTATTGGCAGGGAGTAGATATAACAAAAGAAGTGAATTATGCCTTGATAGACAAAAAGAAATGCGTACAATCCGAATTCACGATTAAAGACTTGAATATTCAGAAAAATCCACAAACAGATAAAAATGATGACTTGCGTATTAAACAATGCGTCAATGATTTAAGCCAGAAAAATTACGACTACATTCCTGGAAGCATAATAGTAAGTTTTGAGGAAAAATATACTGAAAGAGATATAAGTGATATTCTGACTGGGTACAATTTGAGTGTGAACAATTACTGGAATTTATGTAATTGCGTTCAAGTATATGTGCAAAAAGGAACTGAGATTGAGTGGGTATGTAAGCTTAATGAAGACGGCAGGATAAAATTTACTGAGTTAAACATAAAGTCTCATGGAGTCAATTAAAATATGTAAACGCCGAAAGCCCCGCAACTCTCGTTCGCTTCGTTCACTCGGCGCTTCTGTGAAATTGTTGAGCGCTCGCACAACAAGCGGCTTTACGGGAAATCTGCGGATTTCCCCAAATTTCTGCTACGCAGAAACTTCTCCGGGGCCGAATTGTATGGTAACCAAATCGCTTACCAATCCTTATCATATAGTCAAACTTGCCAAGCAGACGAAAGAAATTAAGTTTAATGTAACCGAAATGACGAATAATTGCGAGGCATATGGTCTTTAGTTCAGAAAAAGCGATTGATGATTGCAAGTAAAATAATAGAAACTTATGTTTGACATCAATTTAAAAAAACCGGCAATAGAAAAATTGGCCGAAAAGCATAAAATAAAATTTATTGTTTTATTCGGCTCGCGGGCGAAAGGCGTCTTCAGAGAAGACAGCGATTTTGATGTGGCGGTTTATATGGATGGGTTCAATGATATGAATGTCTATAACGCGGCGCTTTTCGGCTTGGGAGAAATTTTGGATATTCCCGCGGAAAAAATCGATCTTACGAATCTTAAAAACGCCAATCCGCTTTTGAGATACGAGATTGCGCGGGAAGGAAAATTGCTTTTTGGGAATGAAATGAGTTATCTTGAATTTAAGGCGTTCGCGTTCAGAGATTATATCGCGGCGAAATCGCTTTTGGATCTTGAATATTTTTTAATTAAAAAACGCCATAAATTATTAGAAAAATATGTTAAATAAAGAATTTATCAAAAGAAAAATAAATTTGATTGAAGAAGAGCTGGTTCATCTCGCGGAATTTTCCCAATACTCTTTTAGCGAGATTGCTTCCGATTATAAAAAGCAGGCGATTATAGAAAGATTGCTTGAACGGGTAATAATGAGGGCGATTGATATAAATCAGCATTTGATTTCCGAGCTTTCAAATGAAGACATTGTTATTCCGAAAGATTACAAAGAAACTTTTTCAGGCTTGGTTGGTTTGAAAATTTACCTCAAAGAATTCGCCGATGAGATTTCCAAAAGCGTAGGGACAAGAAATATCTTAGTACACGAATACGACGAAGTTGATTATACCAAAGTTTATTCTTCGGTAAAAGATTGTTTGCGGGATTATCATCAATATTGCCAATATATTTTGGATTTTTTGGAGAGGAAATAAAAAATAAAGCGCTTTGGCTGATTTATTTCAAATCTATAAATTTAACAACTAATTCGCGGAAGCGTTTATAACCAAACTGACGCTCCAGCGAGAAAGGAAAAAATATGGAGATAAAAAACTCAACTGAGGACAAGTCAAAAGTGATTATGACCGTCGCCGCCATAGTTTTCGCGGGAGCTTTATTCGGCGTTCTGGGGTATTTGTTGGGAAGCGGCAATAATAGCGATAATAGTAAAACAGGAAATGGAGCGGAAAATCAAGCGGTGAGAAATCAAGAAATAAATCAGAATATGGAAACTGAGAAGGAGGAAATTAATGGAGAAAATAAGGAAGAAGCGGAGAATATAAAAGACGAAACGGCGGGTTGGCAAATGTATACAAATGATAAATACGGGTTTGAAGTGAAATATCCATCAGACTGGAAATACAACGAAGGAAATCAAACGAATCCTTCAAAAAGCCAGCCTCATATCGTAGCTTTTGGAAAATCTGTTCCTGCGCAAGATTATCCCGTTATTATTATTCAAAGATTCTCTGAAAAAGATGTGGTCGGAAAAATGTTTAAAAATGGTTCACTGATATTTGACATAATAACACTCTGGAACGCTAATCCTGAATATCCTGTGAGCCAAGAAATCCTTTCCACTTTTAAATTTACAAATTAAATAAATTTTAACTATACTAATTTAACAACTAATTCGCGGAAGCGTTGTATAATCAAACTAACGCTCCCGCATAACAAAGGAAAAAAATATGAATAATAAAAAAGCGGTAAAGCAAAGGTTTTTCAAAGCGGTTATTCTTTTAGCTATTTTAACGATGGGTATCGCAGTCTCTTCCAAGGCGCTTGCAAGTGATTTGAGCGTAAAGACTTATCCAATTGGCGGATATGAATGGACAGATACAAGGGCAAGCGCAAGCGCATGCAATAGCTATTGCGCCAGCTCAGGATTTTCCAGCGGAGCAGTTACTGCCACTGGTTTCAAAACATGCGCTGGAGCAACTTGCGCATACATATCTAGTTTTACAACAGGAAGTACCGCTTCGGTCGGAAATGATGGCAATTGCGGATGTAATAGTCAATTCACATGCTCATGTGTTTCGGCGACGGATACTACATGGCAATTAACGAAAGATTCTTACTATGTTTCTGTTCCGTTAAATCTCAATAGTTATGAATTGGGAGAAACGGCGAAAGTTGGAAATCCGATCAAGATGACTCCAGCGGGCTGCGTGACTTCAATCTATAGATGGAATTCTTCGTTGTATGAAAAAACGGATTATATTGATAATTGGGGCTGGTGGCCGGCTACCGCTTCCGAGAATTTCACAAAGTTAGAGCCCGGAAGAGGTTATGTATTCATTGTAAAAAATGATTCTTGCAAAGTTGAATTTACGGGAAACTATCCAACGCAACCAGTCGATGTTTCTTTGAAAAAAGGTTACAATATAGTATCTTGGCACTCGGCTAGTTCAGTTGTGATTGCCGGAAAAGTAAATGTGTTAAAAACAACTCCGGAGAATTGCGTTACAGAAATTTCAGAAACTGATCCGCAAATTACAAATGCCGCAGGAATTAAAATAAACGGACAGACAAGGTATATGGAATATAAAAATAGCATTTGGACTCCTCTTCCCGGATCAGAAAGTTTTATGAGTTTAGTTCCCGGAAAAGGATATGCTTTTATAACCGATAAAGATTGTACTTTTTCTTCGGGAGAAGTTATCGCGGAACCAATCGTCAAATCCATCAAAGTTATTTCTCCAAATGGCGGGGAGCAATGGGATGCGGGGAAAGCATACAATATTACTTGGAATTCGACGGGTTATGATAAAGTCAAGGTTAATGTCCGTTGTGATACTTATAGCTCAAGCTATATGCCGGGCGCTATAATGGATGTTCCAAGTGGAACTACAGGCGGCTCTTATCTTTTTAATATTCCAGTAGACTTAACACCTCAAACTAATTGCCGAGTTTATGTTTCAGAAAATGTAGGCATGAGCCAGAAGCTTTTACCAGGCGTTAATGACGATTATAGCGATAATTTTTTCAACATCATTAATCCTGCAAGTAAATATATATTGGTTACTTTTCCTGGTGGAGCAGAAAGTTTAATAAGAGGAAATACTTATGAGATTGCGTGGGATTTTAAAGGAATAAATAGTCAAGAACTTGTATCTATTGGTCTTAATGGTGGTGCAAGCAGCGGTATAATTCATTCGGGGTTACCAATAGGTGATAAAAAATATTTATGGAAAATACCCGTTGATTATAACAATAGCATTGATTTAGGTTCGGTAAGAATGAGAATTGCAAGCACTTCAGACTCGAGTATTTATAATGATTCCAGATATTTTAGCATTGTTGGTTCGTTGTCTGGACCTATTACCGTTATTTCCCCAAACGGCGGAGAAAAATGGGTGCTAGGAAGTAGCTATGATATTACATGGAGTTCGTCTATGTTAAGTAAAGTAAACATTCGAGTTTATGCGGACGGTAGAGATATGGGAATGATTGCCACTGGTGTCGACGCAACTAAAGGAAAATATTTATGGACAATTCCTGTCAATTTCGGCAATGGAATTATTGCTTATAATTTAAACGCAGTAAAGATAAGAGTTGAAAGTTCTGATAATCCTAGCGCATATTTTGATAATTCCGATAATAACTTTAGTATTGTTTCAACACCTTCTTCCTGCATCCTTCCCGATGGCACTCTTGTAAAACTCCCGAATGATCCGAAAGTTTATGTCATCAGAGATTGCAAGAAATATTGGATTCGATCGGTTGAAGAATTTACTAATTCAGGCTATAAATGGTCCGATGTCAATGAACTTCCGTCAACGACCGTTAATTCTATTCCGGATACTTCCGACATTACTCCAACAGCCACTATTCCCGAGGGCTCTATGATTCAGGTTATTGGCGACCCTGATGTATATATTGTGAAATATATGGGAGCCAAGAAATTCAAGAGACTTATTCTAAATCCATCGGTTTTCAAAAGCTATGGACATTTGAAATGGGAAAATATCATTAAAGTTAGTAAAGCCACTTTGGATAGTTTTACGACTTCAACTTTGGTTAAATCCGAAAATGGAAAAATATATAGGTTAGTTCCAAACGGAGATGCTGGTGTGAGAAATCATGTCAGAGATATGAATGCTTTCCAAAGACTAGCTCTTGATATGGATTCGGTTTATCAGATTAACATAGCTGATGAGAATTCATACAATGAAGGAGAAGAGCTATAGTAAATAAAATAGTTTGTAGATATTAAATAATTTTCGTCTCGTCAAAGTTTCCACAGAGAGACTTTGACGAGATGGAGAGAGAATAGGACTGGATGATAAGGAAGTGTTTTCAAGTCTAAAATCTAAATGACGAAAAAGTTTAGTAACTAAGCTTGAAACCTTTTTTGTTTTGGATTTTTTGGAGAGGAAATAAAAAATAAAATTGATTTTCTTATTTTTAATTTTTAAAACAAAATTATGGCAAATAAAAAAGAACCATTATCAGTGAATTTATCCAAGCTGATTTTGACGGTTTCCTTTATTGTCAGCCTTGGCGCGCTGTTTGGAGCGGTGGGGTATTTAGTGTCGCAACAAGGAATTATTCCATTTATAAATCCGCCAGCTATTTATTTTTATTCTTGCGTGGAAGATTCGGATTGTATTTCGATAAAAGGAGATTGTTGCGGATGTACTGGAGGAGGAATTGCTACGGCTATTAATAAAAATTTTAAAAACCAGTGGAATAATTATAATTGTGGTGGAAAAATGATGAAATGTCTTGCGGTTATGTCTAACGATTCCAGTTGTATCAATAAAGAACCCCAGTGCGTTGATAACAGGTGTGTTTTGAAGGAAAAAACAGCTCAGAATCAAGATGTGTCTATTACAACAGATAAAACGGAATATGAGCAAGGAGAGACCATAAAGTTTAGAATTGATAACACTATTCAAATTTGTACTAATGACTTACCCTTTTCTATTATTAAACTTGATGGAGAGTATGTAAGATTACAACATTCCTGTATGGGATTGGTAGGCTCAGGTTTTGACCAATATTGCGAGAATGGAAAAATAGTTTCTGAACCAATTCATCAGATTTGTGAGTTCCCGGGGAGATGGTGCAATGGCTGTAGCGATGCGCTTACTTGTTTAGATAAATCTATTCACGAAATATTTACATGGGATCAAAAAGAATATATTGAAACAAGTGAAAAGTGTGAAGGCAAAACTATTCATAGAGAAGTAAAAAAGCAGGTTCCATGGGGTAAGTATCAAATTATTGTAGGCGAAAAGGTTATTAAAGAATTCACGATTAAATAAAAAACAATTTAGAATCAAGATGTGTCGGTTGTCTTGGATAAAATGGAATATGAACAGGGAGAGACGGTGAAGGCAACGGTAAAGAATAATTTAAATGAAGCCGTATGTTTTGAATCGCGCAATACTTATTATTTCCAAAAGAAAAATTGGACATGGGAAGAATATTTAATAAAAAGATGCGAGGTAAGTTTTATCACTGAATGCATTAATCCGTTAGAAACTAAAGAGTTTAAAGGTGAATTTTCTAAAGTCGATTTTGAAAAGGGGGCTTATAGAATAGCAGCTCCTGTTTACATCGGTTGCCAGAATGAAGAATATCCTTGTGAGGAAGTAAAAACAATTTATTCCAATGAGTTTACAATCAAATAATTTTAAAATAATAACGCTTCCACTGGTTTGGATTTTTGTTCCGAACCAGCGGACAATAGAACAATTCAGCAATTTGACAATATAACAATTTAATTTAGCAATTTAACAATTTAATTTAAATAATTTATGTCAAACAACACAAGCACAAAAGTTGAGGATTTTGAAGCGGTGAGGTTGAAGCTCGCCAGTCCGGAGGAGATTTTAGGCTGGTCGCACGGGGAAGTTCTGAAGCCGGAAACAATTAATTATCGAACTCAAAGGCCGGAGAAGGACGGACTTTTTTGCGAGAAAATATTCGGGCCTACGAAAGACTGGGAATGTTATTGCGGAAAATACAAAAGAATCAGATACAAGGGCGTTGTCTGCGACAAGTGCGGAGTGGAAGTTACGAAATCCATAGTAAGAAGAGACAGAATCGGGCATATAAAATTGGCCGTTCCGATTTCCCATGTTTGGTTTTTGCGCGGAGTTCCTTCCAGTGTCGGCTTGATGCTTAATATGTCCATTCAAGAAATGGAAAGAGTTATTTATTTCGCCAGCTATTTAATAATCAAAGTTGACGAAGAAGAAAGGAATGTGGTTTCCGATCAGATTGAAGCGGAATATAAATCAAAAGTAAAAAGCGGAAAAGACACTTTGACTATTCCTGAAATTAACGATATCAAAGAAGCGAGAGACAGGGCGAAAGAAGAATTGCGGAGTATCAAGAAATTAAAAGTTATTTCTGAAATTGAATATAGAAATCTTTCTTTGAAATATGCGTCTGTGTTTAAAGCTGACATTGGGACAGAAGCTGTGAGAAAAGCGTTGCAAGATATTGATTTGAAAAAACTAATCAAGAAGCTGGAGAAAGAAATTATTGAATTGCCAAAAGCTTCCGCCCAGAGAAAAAAGATAATGAAAAGAATGCGTCTGGCGCAGGGTTTTATGAAAGCCGAAATAAAACCAGAATGGATGTGTTTGACTATTATCCCCGTCATACCTCCGGATTTAAGGCCGATGGTTCAGCTGGACGGAGGAAGGTTCGCGACTTCTGATCTTAATGATTTATATAGAAGAGTTATCAATAGAAATAATCGCCTTAAAAAACTTATTGAGCTTGGCGCTCCGGAAGTTATTTCCAGAAACGAAAAAAGAATGCTGCAGGAAGCCGTGGACGCTTTGATTGACAACAGCGCCAGGAGAGGGCAGGCCACGATGGCGGCGACCGGAAAAAGAAGACAATTGCGATCGCTGGCGGATATGTTAAAAGGAAAACAAGGGAGGTTCAGGCAGAATCTTTTGGGCAAGCGCGTTGACTATTCAGCGCGCTCGGTAATTGTCGTCGGTCCGACTTTGAAACTAAGCCAATGCGGGCTCCCCAAGAAAATGGCGCTGGAACTTTTCAAGCCTTTTGTAATGAAAGAGCTTATTGAAAGGAGCCTCGCTTATAATGTCCGAAGCGCGAACAAATTAATAGAGCAGGGAATTACGGAAGTCTGGGACATTTTGGAAGAAGTGATTCAAAACAAAACTGTTCTTCTTAATCGCGCCCCGACTTTGCACCGGCTCGGAATCCAAGCTTTTTTCCCGGTTTTGATTGAAGGAAAAGCCATTCAAATTCATCCTATGGTCTGCAAGGCGTTTAACGCCGACTTTGACGGAGACCAGATGGCCGTGCATCTTCCGCTCACGAAAGAGGCTCAAAAAGAATCAAGGGAAATAATGCTTTCATCCAAGAATCTTCTTAAGCCGGCGACTGGCGAGCCGATCGTGACTCCTTCCCAAGACATAGTTCTGGGTTGTTATTATATGACCAGAATTCTTGACGGAGCGAAGGGAGAAGGAAAAATTTTCAGCTCTTTTGACGACGCGGTAGTTTCTTATGATCTTGACTTGATTAATCTTAGAGCGAAAATAAAACTTAAAAATAATTCATGGGAAACTCCTTCCAAGAAGAAAAGTCCGCGAGCGCTTTCCGCGGAGAAAACGGAAAAATTTATTGAGACCACCGTCGGCCGGATAATTTTCAATCAAGCGCTGCCGTCGGAGCTGGTTTTCATAAACAAAGTTATGGACTCCGGCGCCCTGAAAACTCTGATCGCCAGATCTTTGGATTTGATCGGAGAAGAGAGAACCGTGGAATTGATTGACACGATTAAAAGCCTCGGATTCAAATACGCGACAAAATCGGGATTGAGCTGGGGAATGGACGATATCAAAATTCCGGAAATAAAGAAAGAGCTTTTCGTCCAGGGAGACAAAAAGATAGACGAGATCAGAGAACAATATGAAGAAGGATTGCTCACGGAAAACGAAAGAAGAATAAAATCAATAGAAGTTTGGAACGACATCAAGAGCAAAATAGCCCAGGAAATTCCCAAAACCACGGGAGAGGAAAGCCCCGTGGCGTATATGATCAATTCCGGAGCGAGAAGCAATTGGGCGGTGATAACTCAGATGGGCGGAATGAAAGGCTTGGTTGTAAATCCATCAGGAGAAACAATTGAACTTCCAATTAAAAGCAGTTTCAAAGAAGGCCTTAATGTTTTGGAATATTTTATTTCTACTCACGGAACTAGAAAAGGAATGGCGGATACAGCCCTGCGAACTTCAACTGCCGGCTATTTGACCAGAAGGCTTGTTGATGTCGCGCAAGATGTTATCATTCACGAGAAAGATTGTTTTGACACTAAAGGAATTGAGGTTATTGCCAGCGAACATTTGGATATCGGCCGAACAATTTCAATGAGATTGCGAGGGAGAACTGCCTTGAAAGATGTTAAAGATCCAAAAACCAAAAAAAATATTGTTAGCGCTGGAGACCAAATCACTAAAGACGATGCGGAAAAGATTGAAAAAGTGGGAGTGGAAAAAATTTGGGTCAGGGGTATTGTCAATTGCAAAGCCAAAAGAGGGGTGTGCCAGAAATGCTACGGATACGATCTCGGGAAAAACAGGCTGGTTGAAATTGGCCAGGCGGTTGGAATTGTTACCGCGCAGGCGATTGGAGAGCCGGGAACTCAGCTTACGATGAGAACGTTTCGCAGTGGAGGAGTTGTTGGAAAAGATATTACGCAAGGGCTTCCTCGCGTTGAAGAAATTTTTGAAGCAAGACTGCCAAAAGGAAAAGCGATAATCTCGGAAGTTGACGGCATTGTTTCTGATATTGAAGAAACCGCTGACGCAAGAATTATCCACATAAAATTCAAGCCGAACATGGAAGAATCGGTTGATAAGGAAAAAATTGACGATGTAAAAAGTTATATAATTGATAAAGACACTTTGGTTTTGATTAAAAAGGGCGAGCTTATAACCAAAGGGCAGCAATTGGTTGAGGGGCATGTTGACATCCATGAATTATTTGAGCTGAAAGGAATTGAAGAAATTCAAAGATATATAATCAAAGAAGTTCAGCAGGTTTACACTTCCCAGGGAGAAGGAATTGACGATAAGCATATTGAAATTATCATCAGGCAGATGCTTTCCAGAGTGAGAGTGAAAGACACGGGCGATACGAATTTATTGATAGGCGATATTATTGAAAAAGCCCAGCTTACCGAAGCTAATATGGAGATTGAAAAAGATAATAAGAAAAACGAAAACATAACTGACAAGATCAAAAGGCCGGCTTCGGGCGAGCAGATGCTTTTGGGAATTACCAAGGCGTCTCTCACCACCGAAAGTTTCTTGTCCGCCGCCTCCTTCCAAGAAACCGCGCGCGTCTTGATCGGCGCCGCTACGACTGGCAAGGAAGACAAACTTCGAGGCCTTAAAGAAAATGTCATCATCGGCAGACTAATCCCCTCCGGAACCGGATATTTTAGGAATATAGATAAAGAGAAGGAGAAAATATAAAATAGATTTTGAAAAACAGGCTCGGGAGAGCCTGTTTTTGTTGGCCCAGTTTTGATTTCAGGATATCCAGAGCAGCCCTTGAAAGCGAAGGAGTTTCGTGATAGGATGGAGATAGTTTGTTTTGGCGAAAAGCAGATAAGATGGTATTTGCATAAGCGGGTATTAAAACAAAACCACCCTTGATTACTAATACTAATAATTAAATTATGGACATACCTCAAGATATTTTGAATAAATTTATAGTTAGAAAAGATTATTTAGAATGGATTGGCGAAGAAACATCTATTTTTGCGTATTTAGATTTGACTAATATGTTTCATTGGCAAGATGTTTTAGGATGGAAATTCAGAAGTGAAAGGTAAAAAATCAGTGTTATTGGCGTGAGGGGGCAAGTCGTGGGAGAGTTACATAATATAAAAGATAAATATATTGACTTTGGCAAGTTTTATACCGGCAAAAGGGTTTATATAAAAAGCGAAAATCCCGCTTTGGGCGGGACCGCGTGATTAGTAGGAATTTCTCCTACAAAATTAGTATAACATATTAAGCGGTTGATGCAAGAGGGAGGGTGTGGATAATCTTTTGGCGGTAAATATTTTGCTGAATTAAAAACTAAAAAAAATAACCCAAACCAAAACCCAGCAACTTAATCCACAAATATTCACCATTTGGAGCGATGAGATTGAAGGGCGAATAGTTCTGTCGTTTTATCGTCCGGAGTTTTTAAAATAATAATTTATATATCACCAAAACCATGTCCCAGCAAAACACTCGAAATTTCTGCATAATCGCGCATATAGATCACGGGAAATCGACTCTGGCCGATCGGCTTTTGGAGCTGACTAAAACCGTGGAAAAAAGAAAGATGAAAGCCCAGGTTCTTGATCAGATGGATTTGGAAAGAGAGCGGGGAATAACCATTAAGCTGCAGCCGGCGAAGATGATATACAAATTGGAAAGCTCAAAATCCAAAGCTCAAAATCCAAATGAAATCCAAAATCCAAAATCCAAAAATAATTTGCCATCAGAGAATAACGAAACTTTAAACCCCCGATGCCTCTCGAGGACATGCTTTGAACTTTACACTTTAAACTTAATTGACACTCCCGGGCATGTTGATTTTGCTTATGAAGTTTCGCGGTCATTGGCGGCGGTGGAGGGAGCGATTTTGCTGGTGGACGCGACGCAGGGAATTCAGGCCCAGACTCTGGCTAATTTATATTTGGCGATGGAGCAGAATTTGGAAATTATTCCGGTCATAAACAAAATCGATATGCCGAACGCTATGGTAGAAGAAACGGCGAAAGAAATAAAAGATTTGATCGGCACGGATGAAAATGAAATAATCAGAATTTCCGCGAAAACCGGAGAGAATGTCGAAAAAGTTTTGGAAGAGATTGTTAAAAAAATTCCCGCGCCTTCCGGCGAGAAGGACAAGCCCCTCCGCGCTTTGATTTTTGATTCGTATTTTGATTCATATAAAGGCGTTGTCGCTCAAGTCCGAATTGTTGACGGGAAAATAAAAAATGGAGAGGAAATATATTTTATGAAAGCAAAAGCAAAATCGGAAGTTTTGGAGCTGGGCGTTATGAAGCCTCAGCTTGAAAAAACAGAATTTTTGGAAGCTGGCGACATCGGATATATCGCCACGGGGCTCAAGGAAGTCGGGAAGTGCCGGGTGGGAGACACTATAACTAAAATATCAAATATCAAATATCAAATATCAAATATTGATAAGAATATTTATGATGATAAAAATATAATAATCAAGCCATTGCCGGGATATAAAGAAATCAGTCCGGCTGTTTTTGCCAGCATTTATCCAGTTGACGGAGATGACTATCCCGGGCTTAGAGACGCTTTGGAAAAATTAAAACTGAATGACGCGTCTTTGTCTTTTGATCCGGAAAGTTCAACGGCGCTTGGCAGGGGATTCAGGTGCGGATTTTTGGGGATGCTCCATTTGGAAATCGTGAGCGAAAGGCTTACCCGCGAATATGATATGAATCTGGTGGTGACTACGCCTTCGGTTTCGTATAAAATAAAAAAACGGAACGAGCAGGAAATCACCATATTTTCTCCCGCCGATATGCCCGACCCGGGAGCGATTGAAGAAATTCAAGAGCCGTGGGCAAAATTGGAAATTGTATCTCCCAAAGACAGAATCGGATCGGTTATGAAGCTTGCCGAAAAATCCCGCGCGATTTATAAAAGCGCGAATTATCTTTCAGAGGGCCGAGTTGTTTTGGTATATGAAATTCCGCTCATTAATATTATCGTTGATTTCTATGATAATCTCAAAAGCATTTCTAGCGGATTTGCCTCCATGAATTATGAGCTTATTGGATTTAGAGCCGGTGATTTAATCAAACTGGATATAATAGTAGCCGAAGAAAGAGTCGAGGCGTTTTCAAGAATTATTCCGCGAGAAGAAAGCCAAGAAGAGGGAAAAAGAATTGCCGCCAAGCTTAAAGACATAATCCCGCGCCAAAATTTCGCCGTCGCCATTCAAGCCGCGATTTCCGGAAAAATAATCGCGCGCGAAACAATCCGCCCTTTCCGCAAAGATGTGACCGCCAAATTATACGGCGGAGATGTTTCGCGAAAAAGAAAACTTCTGGAAAAGCAGAAAAAGGGGAAGAAAAAAATGAAATCGTTCGGGAAAGTTGAAATCCCGCAAGAAGCGTTTCTGTCGGTATTGAGGAAATAGAACTGAAATAGAACTTAAAAATTTGACAGGTTTTTATTTCCGTGTTATCTCTTGTAAGCGAGAGAGAAAGGATGGGAAAACTGCTCTTTATAAAAAAATAAAAAGGAATCTTTGGAATAGCCGATCCGGTTGTTATTTTTGTTTAGCGGTCGGTTTGGCTATTCTAAGGAGAAAGAATCTTTGTATTCTGACGATGATGGGAATAGCCCCAAATGTTTGGAAACAAAGATATGGAAACAAAAAGCAAAATTGTATTAGCGGCAATGACGCTGCTAATAATGGTAGGCGCCATAGCAATGCCAGTATCGGCAGTAGGACCAAGTAATCAGCTGGTTGAGTTTGGGAATGGAAACACAGAAAAAGTTTATCCTGTCATAGCCATACCCCATCCAGGCGAATGTGGTTCAGACAAAGACGATCTGATTCTCCAATACAACACATATTGGGGTCCAAGAGTAGATCCTAATAATGTCAAATGGAGTTCCAATTCATGGTTTGTGAGAGGCTATGTTAATACGATGTATTTCTACGGCCTATCTGCCAATGGTCTTGGAACAACAACAACTAGAGTTTGTGTTGGAATCAAAGCTCAGGTCGTTGGATCTGGTGGTTTAGAATCGATTTATCTTTGGCATAGATAAAATCGTTGCTAAAACCAGTTTCTGCTGTCTTATTATTAAATAGTATAAGACAGCAGAAATATTTTTTTAAATTTTTTTAAATTTTAATTATATTAATTTCATATCATTATGACAATCAATTACTCAAAAATTATTTTTCTGAATTTAATCATCTCTATCTTGATTTATATCTTTTTTTATGATGATACGATGGCTGGCATGATAGGAATTATTTTTCTAGGGTTTGTTTCAAGTTTATTCTTCAAAGAAAACTTGTTTGGCCGTTTTTTAAAATTGATGATCATTAATTCGTTGTTTTTATTTTTTTCATCTGTTTTGATTGCCTGTTCGGGGTGGGTAATTATTGATATTATGGGTGAAGGCAATTTAGACAGGTTGTTTGTACTTCTAGGTTTTATAAGTCTCGCATTTGGGAATGTGATATTGTACTTTTTTGGTTATTTTGCCGGAGTTATACCTCAGGGTATTTGCGAGAGGCTTAGAAAGCAAGAAAAAGGAAATTTGTTGGACAGAAGCTAGCAGGAGAAGCAATAAATATTACGAATAGTAAGGAAAATATACAAAATAAATTATAAAAAACAGGCTTGAGAGAGCCTGTTTTTTGTTTTTTTAGTAGATTTAATAATAAGGGTATTGACAATAGCTTCATAGTAGTATACACTTGTAATAGCTAATTACTATTACATATATTTAATTTTATGACTACCAATTTGGAAAATGATAAAAAAGAAAGATTTAAGAGGTTGGCGGTTTATAGGACAAATGAAGTGCTTAAAAAGCTTAAAGTCCTTGGCAACTGCGCCAATCGCAGCGCTTATGAATATAGCGAGGAGGAAATTAATAAAATTTTTTCAGAGATTGAGCGAAAAACCAAAGAAACAAAATCAAAGTTTAGTTTTAATAAAAATAAAGAATTTAAATTATAAAAATATGGCAACTAAAACTTTTAGACAAATTCAAAATGATGAAAAAGCTATTATTGCATTGGCAGATGGATATAAGTCAGTCGTTGACCATCCTCTTCTTTGGCTTGTGGATGGATTACAAAAAGATGCTATTCAAAATAGTTGGGATGCAAGAATTGATAAAAAACATGCAAAAGACTGGGAGTGTGGTTTTGTTTTTAAAAATATAAATGGTAAAAAGTTTTTTTATGTTGTTGATAGTGGGACTACTGGTTTAAGAGGAACAAAATTTAATAACGAAGAAGATCGTACGAGAATACTTACCAGCAATGAACGCGGAGAAGATCTTTCGTATTTTTTAAATTCTAATTGGAGTGCTAAGTCTATTAAAGAAGGCGGAAGCAGAGGAAGAGGGAAAACCTTATTTTTATTTGCTTCTAAAAAATACAGAGTGTTTTTTGATTCTTTTAGAGCAACTGATAATGCGTATGTTGCAGGTGAAATATTTTTAGATGTTGATAAAGGAGTAAAATTTAAATTGTACTATGATGAAGAAGGAAAAGATAAAATTAAAGAATGGACGGATAAAGAAATTAATTTGCTAACAAACTATGGGACTAGAATTTTTATTGTTGACCCAAAGCCAGAAATAGAAAAATCAATTGAGAGTGGAGAAATTATATCGTTTATTAGCCATTCAAGCTGCGATTTCCGGAAAAATAATCGCGCGCGAAACAATCCGCCCTTTCCGCAAAGATGTGACCGCCAAATTATACGGCGGAGATGTTTCGCGAAAAAGAAAACTTCTGGAAAAGCAGAAAAAGGGGAAGAAAAAAATGAAATCGTTCGGGAAAGTTGAAATCCCGCAAGAAGCGTTTCTGTCGGTGCTGAAGAAAGGGTGATATTATGGGGAAAAGTTTGAATGATTTTACACGATGGCTTGCGCTTTTTAAAAATGTGTGCAATAATGTTGATGTCGCTCAGATTGATATGCTTTTTATTTCCAACGCTTTTCTTTGTTTTACTTTCAAAGAGGGGCGGCGGTTCCAGTAAAGCTTAGCTTTTTAGCAAGCATATCTATTGGGCGACAACCGTCGTCCCTTTTTGATATGCGCGGAAAATGGGCGTATAATGAATATAGTTAAACAATTAATTTTAAAATATATGCAAAAAGAAAAAAATGCGTTTGATGGTTTTACAAATCTCTATGAGCTTTCGAAGACATTGAGGTTTGAATTGAAACCGGTTGGGAATACGCAAAAAATGCTGGAGGAGAATCAAGTCTTTGAAAAAGATAAAACTAAACAAGAAAAATATACTAAAATAAAGCCATATTTTGACAGGCTTCATCTTGAGTTTGTAAAAGAGTCATTACAAAACCCAACTTTGCAATTTGATAATTATTTAAGCGCTTTGAAAGAAGTAAAAGAAAATAAAAAAGACACTGATAAAAAAATAAAAGATGCCCGCATTAAATCATTGCAAGATCAAGAAAAAAAATTGCGAAAAGAAATTGTTAGCCTGTTTGACAAAAAAGCAAAAGAATATTCTGAAAAATACCCCAATTTTAAGAAAAAAGATATCGGTATGCTTTTTGAAGAAGAAATTTTTGGTTTATTAAAAGAAAAATATGGCAATGAAAAAGAAACGCAGATATTAGATGAAGACGATCAAACAGCTTCAATTTTTGATGACTGGAAAAGATTTACCGGTTATTTTTTGAAGTTTCACGAAACAAGAAAAAATCTTTACAAAGACGATGGAACCTCAACAGCAATTGCAACGCGAGCCATTGATCAAAATTTGAGAAGATTTTGCGACAATTTGCAAATTTTTGAAAAAATAAAAAACAAAAAAGATTTTTCTGAAATTGAAAAAGATTTTAATGTTTTGGTTGCAAATGTCTTCTCATTAAATTATTATAATAAATGTTTTTTGCAGGACGGAATTGACAAATACAACAAAGTTTTGGGCGGAGAAACGATTGAAAAAACTGGAGAAAAGAAAAAAGGCATTAATGAGTTGATAAACGAATATCGGCAAAAAAGCGGAGATAAATTGCCATTTTTAAAACCTCTTGATAAGCAGATTTTAAGCGAAAAAGAAAAATTTATTGAGGGTATTGAAAATGACCAAGAATTTTCTGTCGTTTTGCAAGAATTTTATCAGAAAGCCGATGAAAAAATAAATGTCTTGAGGACGCTGATTGATGATTTTATAAAGAATAATAATACTTATGATTTAAGGGTTCTTCCGACATTTCTATGGGTATAAATTAAGTTTGCCGCAGTGGAATAAGAT